>CAZSDY010000350.1:0-3122 GCA_964605765.1 uncultured Ectothiorhodospiraceae bacterium
CGTCAGCTTCCCAAGCTGAATGTCGTCGGTTCGAATCCGATCGGGCGCTCCAACATCTAACCCCTTGGTGTGACCGCGACTTGCGTCGTTTTCTCGGTCGCCCGGCGGACTTTGCTGACCTGCTTCTCGTGTGCACGTAAGTGCAGTGAAATGCGCCGACGTGGGCATCGAGCGGCAAAGCCCGTGGCAAAGTGCATCTGCGCTTTGCTCCTCGGCCACGTACCTCTCGGGCGCGTGTTGCGCGTCGCCGATCGGTAGCTCTTCGACGGCACCGCGAAGATCAAGCAAGCTCAGGTCCGTGTACGCCGACATCGTGAGGTCAACGCTCGAGTGACGCGCGAGCGCCTGCGCGACACGCGGGTGGACGCCCGCCGCGGCAAGGCCGGAAACGAACGTCGTCCGCAGCGCGTGGAAGTCGACCACGCGTCCGTCCTCGTCACGGCGCGGAATGTCGGCGTACTCCAGGTCCTTCCAGAAGGTGCGGATGGCCGGGAAGGAACCCGTCGGGAACACCGGGGAGGTGGTCTCTCCGAGGGCCGAATGCGCCACGAAGGTCCGGAGCCGCTCGCAGAGGTCCTTCCTCAGTGGCACGCGCTGCTCGCGCTTGGCCTTGGCCGAGATGGCGGGCACCGTGAGCATGCCGCTCTCAAGGTCGACGTCCGCGTGGCGAAGCCGCTGCAACTCGCCACGGCGAAGCCCTGTTCCCAGCGCCAGCGCGTAGATCAAGGCCCTCGTTTGCCCGATCCTCTCGAGCCTCTCCACCTCGAGCTCGGTCAGACCTGTCCTCGTGCGTGCGGCCCGCGCCGCCTCCAGGGGCCGCTCTCGGGCTGCATCGAGAAGGCGCGTAATCTCGACCGCCGTCAACGCTCGCCGGACGTGGCGGCGATCGGTCTTGTCATTGAGCGGCTTGACGCCGTCGAACGGATCAAACGCCAGGCGCCTGGCGCGCCTGAGCCAACGCCCCAACTGACGCACGGCCGCAAGCCGCCTGTTCACGCTACGTGCCGAGAGCTTCCGGCCGCGTAGCTGGCCCATCCAGCGCGTCACCACCTCCGGCGTCAGATCCGAGAGCCTGGTGATCGCACTCGCCTCCTGGAACTCGCGCAGGCACTTGATGCGGTCGGCGAGGTACTTCTCGCTCAAGTCGCGCGCACTCAACTCGGCGAGGAAGTCGTCCACGTGCTCTCGCAACGGCACGGTGGCGTACTGCTCGAAGGGGTCGGAGATCCCGGCCGCCTTCATCTCGGCGCGGCGCACGATCTCCGCGGCGCGAAGTTCCGCGGCACGCTTGTCGGTGAGGCCTGTGCCTTCGCGGAGGGTCTTGCCAGCCAGCGAGTAGCGCACCCACCAGCGGCTCGACTCTCGCTGCTGGCCGTTCTTGTTGCGGTAGGTGGGGCGAAAGAGCGTCGTCATGGGGATCTCCGGCGCCGTCGGTCCCGCGTCGGGCGCTCTTCGCCGCGGCGCGGGCAGGACCCCTCGGCCCCAAGACGGCACCTCCAGTGTGCCCGAAACCGCCCAGGGGCGCGGACGGACCCAGGAGAGGAGCGGGTGCATGGCCGTAGCCGCTTTTGGGGCACGCACTTAGGCCCGCCACCTACGGGACCTAGCCAGCCGGCTCCATGGCCGCGGCAAGCCCACACATGCGCGTTGGTGGCTACAGCCGGGTGCGCGGACGTTCCCTGAGCACCTCGGCCGCCCCTCGAAGGTCCAACTGGTCGACGTCGGTGTAGGTCTGCATGGTCAACTCGAGTGATCCATGCCGCGCGAGTGCCTGCGCGATTCGAGGATGGACGCCGGCGACCGAGAGGCGGGAGATGAAGGTCGTCCTGAGCGCGTGGAAGTCGATGACGCGGCCGCGGTGATCCACCCGCTCGATGCCCGCGGCCGCGGCGTCCTTGTGGAAGGTCCGAATGGTCGGGAACATCCGGCGGGGGAACAGGAAGTCGTCCGGCGCCAAGCGCAGCAGCGACCGGTACTCTCCCAGGGCGAGTGCCATGTCCGAGTGGATGAAGAGCCGCTGCTCGCGCCGCGACTTCGCATGATCGGCAGC
The DNA here is from genome assembly GCA_964605765.1 of uncultured Ectothiorhodospiraceae bacterium. Classification (GTDB taxonomy): domain Bacteria; phylum Pseudomonadota; class Gammaproteobacteria; order HK1; family HK1; genus CAZSDY01. Next base: position 2,051 of record CAZSDY010000350.1, read on the forward strand.
AATGATGGCGATGCGGTCATCGCGGTCGAGGTCCCGCCAGCGAAGCTGGCGCGTCTCCCCCCGCCTTGCGCCCGTGCCGGCGCAGAAGGCGTAGACGAGCGCTCGCGTACGACCAATCAGGCCAAGGCGTGCGCGCTCCTTGAGCGAGACCCGGCTGTCGGATCGCCGCGCGCGCGCCTCGGCCAGCGGACGCTCGCGTGCCGCATGCTGGAGGCGCCCGAGCTCCTCGGGCGAGAGGGCACGACGCTTGTGCTTGCGGCCGATGTGTTCGTTCAGCAAGCGCACGGTGCCGAAGGGGCTCTTGGTCAGGCGACCGTAGGCTACGAGCCAGCGCCCGAACTGCTTCAGGGCGCGCAGGCGCCCGTTGATCGTAGCGGGCGCAAGATCCCGCGACCTGAGTGCGGCAATCCAGCGGTCGCCCTGCGTGGGATCGAGGTCGGCCGCCGTGCGTATGGCAAACATGTCCACGAACTCGTCCAAGTCCTTCGTGCGCGACTTGAGGTGACGCGCCGAGACACTGCGGGCTACGAGGCTGGCGCTGAACTCCTCCAGCAGCGTCGAGATCGGACCGGTGGTGTGGTCCTCGGAGGGCACCCAGATGCCGGCGGCCCTGCGCTCCTCGCGCCGGACGAGGTCGGCCAGGCTCTGCAGTGCCACCTTCTTGTCGCGCGTCTTGAGGGGGACGCGGTGGCGCTGCCCTCGGATGGAGAAGTCGGCCCAGTAGGTACGGCACTGGCGCCGATCCTGGGGCGGGCCGTACTTGGGCTGGAACACGCGCGGCATGGATCAGCTTCCCCGCCTACCGGGCTGGCTGCGTGGGAGCTTCGCCGTTCGCCCCTGCGAGGGGCCTGGCTGCAGCTGTCTCTTCGTTCTGGCCTCGATGAACGCATCCACTTCGCTCTCCGCGATACGCGTCGCACGCGCGGAGAGCACGATGCGCGTGAGGTGGCCCTGTGCGATCTGTGTCCATACGAAGCGCACGGAGCAGTCGAGGCGAGCCGCCACATGGGCGATGGTCAGGAGACGCCTGCTCGCCTCCCGGGAGCCAGAGCTTGCCATGGTGCGCCTCCGT
>CAZSDY010000351.1:0-1766 GCA_964605765.1 uncultured Ectothiorhodospiraceae bacterium
CAGCAGTCGCCGCACCAGCCTCTCGGGCGTGGGATGCTCGGCAGGTCGCAGCAGTCGCGCGAGGGTGACACGGTGGACTCGACCGAGAACACGTCGCTCCCGAAGCCTGCGCGGCAGATACTCGACAGGTACAGGCGGCGAATGTGATCACCGTCGAGACAAAGGGCCTTGACGAGCTGAACCGGAAGCTGTCGAAGATCCCGGCGGCGTTGCGGCACAAGCTCCGGGGCGCGGTGCTCGATGCCGGGCACCTGGTCGAGGCGGAGGCAAAGCAGGTGCAGATCCGCGATGGCGGGTATGTGCGGCAGCGCATCGGAGGGAAGTCGTGGAGGCTCGCGATCCCTCGTCCCGTGGCCGACAAGGTGACGGCGCGCACCGGCAGACTTCGCCGTTCGATCGCCACGGTGCCCGACTTCAGAGGCGACAAGATGGAGGCACACGTCGGCACGGCTGTCGGATACGGGCGCATTCTTGAGGAGGGCGCACCGGCTGCCACGTTCTCACCACGGCTGATCCCGCTGGCAGCGATCACCGGGGATTCATCGGCGAAGGGCTTTCGATGGGTGGCGCACCGGGGCAAGATCCGCGCGCGGCACTGGTTGCTCAAGAGCCTGAAGGCGCAGGAGCGCAAGGCGTTCGACACGATCAACGAAGCCATTGAGGGGGCGCTACAGTGAGCAAGCGACGCGAGATCCTTGCGGCGATCGACACCGCCTTGAGCGGCATCGCGACTGCCTCGGGGGATAACTACGACGTTGACTCGGTGCGGTACGGGGTGCGCGACCCCGGCAGGATCAACGCCTTCCCGGCGATCGATTTCTTCGCGGAGGACGAAGACGGCTTCGAGTACCAGCCGGACGGCACGGCAGAGGCGACCCTCGAGGTCACCGTCGCGGGCTACCTGCGGGGCGTTGCCTCGGATGACGCCTACATCGCCGAAGACCTCGCCGAGGATATCGTGCGGGTGATGCACGCGGATCACACTCTGGGGCTCACCGGGGTTGCAGACGTGAGCCTGGTGCGGAGGTCGGTGGATCCGAACCTCGACGCCTCGGAGATGCCGAGGGTTGTGTTGCTCACCTTCGAGATCGTGTATTTCGACAACTACGAAACCGTCTGACGGTAAGGAGAGATCATGGCCAGACCATCACAGTCGCTCGGACGGCGAAGCAAGATCGCGCTCGTGCAGGAGACGACCGCGCTCACCCTGGAGGCGCACGCCGCCGGGGACTTCATTCGCACCCTAGGCGCGAACCTCTCGACCCCGCGCCCCAAGGTGCTGACCGGGGACTCCGACAAGGGAGTCGCTGCGAATGCACAGGTACGCACCGGCATCGAAAGCCAGCTCGGCTTCTCGGCGCTCGTCCGCCCTGCCGGGTCGGTCGGTGGCGCGGCGGAGCTGGATCCGGTGTTCAAGGGCGCGCTCGGAGCATCGAGCACCCCGGGGGCGACCACCGAGAACGGCGCGGCGACCTCGACGACCACCGCCCTCGAACTGACCAGCGCATCCGCCTACACGGCGGGCGACATCCTCTGGCTTGCGACCACGGGCGAGGCGGTGCAGATCGAGAGCATCTCGACGAACACGGTGACGCCCACGATCCCGATGAGTACCGCGCCAACCGACAGCGAGGTGGTAAACTCGGGCAAGCAGTTCACCCCGGCCAACGACCTGCCGACCTTCTCCGGCTACCTCGACGATGATCACGTCCAGCGTGCGGTCGCGGGGATGGTGCTCAACGGCGTTACCCTCGACTTCGCGCCCA
>CAZSDY010000351.1:1866-3112 GCA_964605765.1 uncultured Ectothiorhodospiraceae bacterium
CAGCGTGCGGTCGCGGGGATGGTGCTCAACGGCGTTACCCTCGACTTCGCGCCCAACGAGCTGGTCAAGATCACAGTCGACGCCCCCGGGTGTGGCAAGCGGTCCTTCGCCGGGACCTCGACGATCTCCGGTGCCTACAGCGGGGGCGAGAGTTCGATCACCCTCGCATCGGGCGAGGGCGTGCGCTTCTCGGTCGACGGTGGATCCATCAAGGTCACGGTTGACCCGGGCGGCGCGAACGAAGAGACGGTTACCGTCACGTCGATCAGCGGCGACACCCTGACCATCTCCGGGACCCTTGCCAATTCTCACAGCGACGGCGATGAGATCGGTTTCTACTCGGTGACCCCGACGCACACCGGCACGCCACTCTCGGGCGTCCATGGGTCCGCGATCATCGACATCAACCACAACGGGGTGCAGACCCGCCTCGCGTTGCCTCTCCGGTCGTGCTCGGTGAAGGAAACCAACGGCTACGTTTGGAGCCGAGACTACGGCTCGGACCACCGCAACGTGTACGAGCGCGAGAGCGACAACCCGCGCGAGGTGATGTGGTCGCCAACGGTGCGGCTCACGCAGGAGGCGATCTCGCTTCTGGGCCTCGCCGATGGCGATGTCACCGGCTCGATCCTGGTGTGGGCAGGCAACACCGCAGGGGACATCCTCGCGGTTGGCTCGCGCAAGGTGGAATGGTCGATCCCGGAGTTCTCGGCTTCGCCTACCAGCCTCTCGACGCTCAAGATCGACGGGCGCGCCCTGGAGTCGAGCGACGGGGGAGCCGACGAGATCAGGATCGCAACTCTGTAACCGAATACGCCGCGCCCCGGCACAGTCTCCCCCTCCACGTTTTCGGCTGTGTCGGGCGTGCGGCCCTACACGCAGGAGGGAAACAGTGGACATTTTCGAGCGAAGAGAGCGGGAGGTCGAGATCGACGGTTGCCCCGGGGTGACGGTGACGATCCGGGAGATGCGTAACTCGGACCTGCGGTTGCTTCAGGATGCCAACGGCAACGTCAACGCGGCACTCGAGGCGCTGCGTGGAATCGTCGTCGCCATCGGTGGGCTCAAGGCGGGCGGTGCTCCGCTCGACACGCTGGACAAGCTGATCGAAGCTGCCGACGCTGACGACGCCGCCATCGGCCCGGTATCGCAGATCCTCAAGGGGATCACAGAGCAGGCGATGCTTGCCTCCGCCATGACGGGCGGTGACCCAAAAAACTCGCAGCCGCTCTCCGATTCCGAGGAG
>CAZSDY010000352.1:0-3104 GCA_964605765.1 uncultured Ectothiorhodospiraceae bacterium
TCCGGCACCGCTCGGCGCACCCGGCGCATCCGCACCGCCACCGGCGGGGGCGCGCGCGCAGCGCCGCGAGCCCATGTCCCGCCTTCGCCAGCGCATTGCCGAGCGCCTGGTGCAAGCGCAGCAAACGGCCGCCATCCTCACGACCTTCAATGAGATCAACATGGCACCGGTGATGACGCTGCGCAGCCGGCACAAGGAGCGCTTCGAGAAAGTGCACGGCGTACGCCTCGGTTTCATGTCGTTCTTCGCCAAGGCGGCGGTCATGGCGCTCAAGAAGTTTCCGCCGGTCAACGCCTACATCGAGGGCACTGACATCGTCCATCACGACTACTACGACATCGGCATCGCGGTGGGTTCTCCGCGCGGGCTGGTGGTGCCCATCGTGCGCGACGTGGACCGCCTGTCATTCGCCGGCATCGAAGCGCGAATCGCGGATTTTGCGGCGCGCGCGCAATCGGGGGGACTCGGGCTCGATGAGCTGACCGGCGGCACATTCACCATTTCCAACGGCGGCGTGTTCGGATCCATGCTCTCCACGCCCATTCTCAACCCGCCGCAAAGCGCTATCCTGGGTATGCACAAGACCGAGCAGCGCCCTGTCGTGGAGAACGGCGAGGTCGTGGTGCGCCCGATGATGTATCTGGCGCTCTCCTATGACCACCGCATCATCGACGGGCGCGAGGCGGTACAATTCCTCGTGACCATAAAGGACGCACTGGAGGACCCGGGACGCATGCTGCTGGAGGTCTAGTCGCGTAAGGCGCCGGCGAAGGCCCTTGCGTGCGAGCAGCAGGCTGGCTGGCCGGGTGCGCCGGCCGATGCGCGCCGACGAGCAAGCGAGACGTATTCCGCGGAGCGCGCTCGGGTCCATGATTCAGGGTTTCTTCAGCGCCTCTGAATCATGGACCTGACCCTATATATATTGCCTGGCCGGGACCAGGTCGAGGACGAACCATGAACAGCTATGACGTCGTCGTGATCGGCGCCGGACCGGGCGGATACGTTGCCGCCATCCGCTGCGCGCAGCTCGGCCTCCAGACCGCCTGCGTGGACCAGTGGGTGAACCCCGAGGGCAAGCCCTCGCTCGGCGGGACCTGCCTCAACGTGGGCTGCATCCCGTCGAAGGCGCTGCTCGATACGTCCCATCACTATCACAATCTCGCCCACCTGCTCCCGCGACACGGCATCACGGTGCACAAGGCCGAGATCGACGTCCGCGCCATGCAGGCACGCCGTGCCGAGGTCGTGAAGAACCTCACGCGCGGCATTGCCGGCCTGTTCCGCAAGAACCACGTCGAGTGGATCAAGGGCCATGCGACCCTGATGGCGGACAAGCACATCGAGGTCAGCGCCACCGACACCGGCGCGACCAGCGTGGTGCGGGCGGACAACATCATCATCGCCACCGGTTCGGCGCCCATGGACATCCCCGCGGCCCCGCTCGACGGGAAGCGTATCGTCGATTCCGAGGGTGCGCTGGTGTTCGACGAGGTCCCGAAACACCTCGGCGTCATCGGCGCCGGCGTGATCGGGCTCGAGCTCGGCAGCGTGTGGAACCGCCTCGGCGCCGAGGTGATCATTCTGGAGGCGCTCGACGACTTTCTCCCCACGGCCGACAAGCATATCGCCGCAACAGCGCTGAAGTCGCTCCGCAAGCAGGGGCTTGACATCCGTTTGGGCACGCGGGTGACTGGCGCCAAGACCGGCAGAACCGCGGTCACGGTCACGTACGAGGACTCGAGCGGCGCGCAATCCATCAAGGTGGACAAGCTGATCGTTGCCGTGGGACGCCGGCCCTTCACGGAAGGCCTCAATGCCGAGGCGGCGGGCCTGGTCGTCGAGCGCGGGCGCATCGCCGTCGACGATCACTGTCGCACCGGTGTGGCCGGGATATACGCCGTCGGCGATGTGGTCACCGGCCCCATGCTCGCACACAAGGCCTCCGAGGAAGGGGTCGCGGTCGCCGAGATGATCGCGGGACAGAGCGCGCACATAGACCACGCCCATGTGCCATGGGTGATATACACCCATCCGGAAGTCGCGTGGGTAGGCAAGACGGAGGAAGAGCTCAAAGCGCAGGGCATTCCCTACAGAACGGGCATCTTCCCGTACCTGGCCATAGGGCGCGCACAGGGAGCCGCGGAGACCGAAGGCACGGTCAAGATGATCGGGCATGCGCAGACCGATCGCATCCTCGGCGTGCACATCTTCGGCGCGCAAGCCTCGGAGCTCATCGCCGAGGCGGTCACCGCCATGGCTTTTCACGGCGCCACCGAGGATCTCGCGCGCATCGTGCACGCGCATCCGACGCTCTCGGAGGGCCTTCACGAGGCGGCACTCGGCGTCGACAAGCGCGCCGTGCACATCTAGGCCGGACATTTCACCAGGGCGGCCGCGGCGTCAATCAACCGTATTCGATTAAGGAGAGCGCAGGATCATGAGCAACAGCTTCGACGCCAGGGCCACGCTGAGCGTGCAGGGGAAGGACTACGAGATCTTCAGGCTGGAGCGTGCCGGCGACCGCCACGCCATCGAGCGCCTCCCCTACGCGTTGAAGATCCTGCTCGAGAACCTCCTCCGGCACGAAGACGGGGTCAGCGTGACGCGCGGCGATATCGAGGCGCTGGCCGCGTGGGACGCCACGGCTGCACCCCGGACCGAGATCGCCTTCACGCCGAGCCGCGTCATTCTGCAGGATTTCACCGGAGTGCCCGCGGTCGTGGATCTCGCGGCCATGCGCGATGCGATGCAGGCGCTCGGCGGCGACCCGGACCGGATCAACCCGCTCTCGCCCGCCGAGCTCGTCATCGATCACTCGGTGCAGGTGGACCGCTTCGGCGCGGCCGATGCGCTCGTAGAAAACACCCGCATCGAGTTCAGCCGCAACCAGGAGCGCTACGCGTTCCTGCGCTGGGGCCAAAGCGCGTTCTCGGACCTCGCGGTGGTGCCGCCGAGCACCGGCATCGTGCACCAGGTCAACCTCGAGTATCTCGCCCGCGTGGTGTTCGCGCGCGAGCACGACGGCGTCACACGCGCCTTTCCCGACACGCTGGTCGGCACCGACTCCCACACCACCATGATCAACGGCCTCGGCGTGCTCGGCT
>CAZSDY010000353.1:0-3093 GCA_964605765.1 uncultured Ectothiorhodospiraceae bacterium
AGCAGGGATTTTCCCGCGGTGGTTGATTTTCCCATGCCGTTCTTTTGCCATGCCGCCACCCAGTCTGAGTCGAGCCAGTCCGCCATAAGAGGTCTAAGGATATATGGCGGTGTATAGGCATCCTGAATCCATATTACGGGTGACAATACAGCATATACGAGAGGTCATCTCTAGAGTAGCCGCCATATATGATTAGACATCACGCGCCCCCCCCCTGCTATCCTTGCCACACCGTCGCCCAGCGACCTTCCGGAGACCTGACCATGGTGTGGTTCAACCTCGAGCAGCATACCCTCGTCGGCTCGGCCGGCTCCCTGCTGGTCCCCGATGACGACGAAATCATTCGCAAGCTCTCCATGCTCATCGAAGGCGAATGCGAGGGGCTCGGCCCCATCAAGGCGGCGCGCAAGTTCAGCTTCTCCAAACAGCGCTACTTCCAGCTCCGAGGCGCTTTCTGCGAGCACGGCGCGTTGGCGTTGCGCAGCCAAAAGCGCGGCCCCAAGCGCAATTACCGGCGCACCGAGGAGGTCGTGCGACAAATCATCCGGCATCGATTCCTCGACCCTGATGCTTCAGCCGAGGTCATCGCCCAGAAACTTCGCCAGTGTGGCTTGTCCATCAGCACGCGCAGTGTCGAGCGCGTCATCGAGCAGTTCGGCCTGCAAAAAAAAACTCCATCGCTATCGTCCCCAGCCTGAACCGCCCATCGAGACTCAGCGGACCAGGAAACGCACCAAGGCCGAACCCTGTGATCCCACCAGCCTCGAGCGCGGCGTGCGCCAACTCTTGGCCGACAAGGTCAATGGTAACCTGGTGGGCCTGTGGTTGCTGGTTCCCGAGCACCTGCGCCTGGGCACCTGGGACTTGCTGTGTGGTTGGACCGCCCAGCCCGGCGAACGGGTCGAACCGCGCCTCGCACTTCAACTCGTTCACGAGGCCGCATTGTGCACCCCCGGCGCGCGCCAACGCCGCACGCTCTCACAGAACGGTTTTGAGCTCGCCAACGGTCTACCCTTCCTCGCCTGCGACCAAGCCATCCATGAACTACTCGGCGCTCACACCCTCGCGCAGGCGAAGCGCTTGCAAGTCACACTCGGACAGATCCGGCGCGCCTCGGGACACTACGACGCCAAGCTGCTTGCCATCGACCCGCACCGTGTGCGCAGCTACTCCAAACGCCAGATGCGCCGCCACCGCGACAACGAGGTCGACCAGCCCACCAAAGCCGCTCAAACCTTCTTCGCCCTCGATGCCGACACCGGCCAGCCCGTGTGCTTCCTCACCGCAAGCTCGGCCCGCTCGGTCACCCAGGCAACCCCGGAACTGCTCGAGATGGCTGCCAGCATCCTCAACCCGCACCCCGGCCAAACCCTCGTCGTTGCTGATGCCGAACACTTCTCGACCGCGCTACTCGACCAGATCCACAGCCACACACCCTTTGACCTGCTGGTGCCGATGCCCAACCAGCCCGCGCTGAAAAAACAGCTCCACTCCATCCCCCCCGAGCAGTTCACGCGCCGATGGGCCGGTTACGCCACCGCCCGATTCCCCTATCAACTCTCCCGCAGCCAGACCGGCCCTTTCTGCCAGTTCGTCCAGCGCCACGGCGAACGCGCTCGAGACTGGACCTTCAATGCCTTCCTGTGCACCACCGAGCACGATGAGCTCGACCCCTTGACCCGGGATTACCCAAAACGCTGGCACGTCGAGGAGTTCTTCAACACCCACCAGGCCCTCGGCTGGAAACGCGCCGGTACCTTGAATCTCAACATTCGCTACGCGCAGATGACCCTCGCCTTGATCGCCCAAGCCGTGATACATCAGCTGCGCCAACGACTCGGCGAACCGCTCGATACCTGGGACGCCACTCACATGGCCAAAGGGCTTCTCCAGGCACTCGACGGCGATATCCGCGTGACCGATGACACCATCCTCGTCACCTACTACAACGCCCCCAATGCCGAGCGCCTACGCGAGCACTACGAAGACCTGCCGAGCAAGCTGCGTAGCGAGAACGTCAACCCCCATATCCCCTGGCTCTACGACTACAAGCTCGACTTCCGGTTTCGGTGACATGTGGATCGCCACCAGCCCGAAGCGGTCAAATCAACCACCGCGGGAAAATCCCTGCTGTAGGAGCGGACTTGCACCCGCGAACCTCGCAGAGCAGCCCGCGGGAGCGAACCGGTGGTGGAGAAATCACTTGAGATGCCACGCCCGTTGGTTGTCGTGCGTGCTGTATGCCGCATTGGTGCTCGTGCTTACCGGCTTGCCCGTCGCGCAGGCGGAGGATCCCGGCGAGGTGCACAACTCCCATGGCGAAGACAGTCGATATCTCCGCGAGCTGCTGCAATCGCGTTTCGAGCACCAGGCGAACGACCCGGACTACGTGGCAGCCGATCTCGCGAGGATGGCGGAATATTACGCCCGGTTCCCCGAAGTGATCGGGATTTTCCGCAGTATCGACGAGCGGCGGTGGACCTTGAAGTATCGGCAAAAGCGCTGGTTCACGCGCCCCAGCGGCAGCGCCAGGCGCCTGCGGGGCATCACCGTGTATTTCGATCCGCGCACCGGCGGCCAGGTGATCAAGAACCGTAAATGCAAGGACCGCCCGATCTGCCGGCTGTCGCCTGCCGACACGTTCCTCCACGAGATGCTGCACGTGCGCGCCATGCTGCTGGAGTTCGAGAAATACGTGCGCCAGGGCGGTATGAGCAGCGCCATCTATCCGCTTCAGCATGAGTACGATGTCATTCACCAGGAGCGCGTGCTGCTCAAGAAGATGAGCCGGCAAGACGGCAGGAGGCGTCCCAACCGCACGGCCCACCGGGGTGAGGCCATCGCCGTCTCCTGCGTCACGTGCACCGATTGAGGCTTTCCCGGGGTACAAGCTCCGTAGATAACCCGGGGCGGGCTGGCGTGCCTGCTGTAGGGGCGACTATTCGCCCTGATGCGCGTGTGTGGTGCGCAGGACGATGGACCGCCCCTACAAGACAAGGACGGATGGTAACGGGGGAGCGGGATTCATCCCGCGAACCTTGTAAGGCATCAACTCCCGTGCCCCCCCGCGTTCCCGGACTGAAGTCCGCTCCT
>CAZSDY010000354.1:0-3076 GCA_964605765.1 uncultured Ectothiorhodospiraceae bacterium
AGCTCGGTGAAGGCGGCATGGGCAGCGTTTATCTCGCCGAGCAGGAGAAACCGCTACGACGGCGCGTGGCCATCAAGCTCATCAAGCTGGGCATGGACACCGCAAGCGTGATGGCTCGCTTCGAAGCGGAACGACAAGCGTTGGCGCTGATGAATCATCCCAATGTGGCACGGGCATTGGATGCCGGCTCGACGGAGGCTGGTCGGCCCTACTTCGTGATGGAGTATGTCGACGGCGCCCGGATTACGGAATACTGCGACACAAAGCGATTGGACATTCCAGCGCGCCTTGCGCTGTTCGCCCGCGTATGTGCGGCCATCCAACACGCCCACCAAAAGGGTGTCATTCATCGCGACATCAAACCCTCCAATGTGATCGTGAGTCACGAGAATGGCGCCGCCGTCCCCAAGGTGATTGACTTCGGCGTGGCGAAAGCGACAAATAAGCGCCTCACGGAGCAAACGCTGTTCACCGAGCAGGGAGTGCTGATCGGCACACCGGAGTACATGAGTCCCGAGCAGGCAGGCGCCGATCCCAACGACATCGACACACGCTCCGACGTCTACTCGCTCGGCGTCTTGCTCTATGAGCTTCTCGTCGGCGCGCTACCCATCGACACCGAAACGCTTCGCAAATCGGGCCTGGAAGAACTACACCGCCTGATTCGAGACCAGGATCCACCGAAGCCAACCACGCGACTCAGCAACCTGGGCATCAACGCGGAAGATAAGGCCAGGAATCGCGGAACGGACGTCAGTGCTTTACGTCGCAAACTCAGCGGTGATCTCGACTGGATCGTAATGAAATGCCTTGAGAAAGACCGCGACCGCCGATACGCAACGACCGCGGAACTCATCGACGACCTTCAGCACTACCTACAGCACCGACCCGTATCCGCCGGTCCACCAAGCGTGCGGTACCGCATGCGCAAATTCGCGCGGCGCAATCGCGGATTCATTGCGGCTGCGTCGATCGTGGTTGTTGTGTTGGCTGCGGGGATCGTTTCAACGATCACGTTCGCCGTAGCAGAGTCCCGTCAGCGCGCTGTGGCCGAGACGCAGGCCGAGATCGCGCAGGCCGTGAACGAATTCCTGAATGACATGCTGGCATCAGTCGACCCTCGGAACGCCGGACCGGAGGTCACCGTCCGTCAGGTGCTCGATGCGGCCGCCGAGCGCGCCGAAACGGAGTTGGTCGACCATCCAGCCGTCGAGTGCGACGTGCGTGGGACGATAGGCCGTTCCTATGTCGCCCTGGGCCTATTCGACGAAGCGTTGCCGCACCACGAGCGTGCGCTGGCGCTGGCCGTCGAGCTCTACTCAGAGCGATCGGAGAAGTCGACGGCGAGCATGAACGAACTGGGATATACGCTGAAGCAGTTGGGACGCTTCGCCGATGCGGAAGGTCTTCACCGCCGGGCGCTGGAAATCGAGCTGGAGCTGTTTGGCGAGATGGACACGCGGGTCGCCGCCAGTATGAATCATTTGGCGCAGTCGCTCTACGACCAGGGCAAGTACGACGAGGGCCGCCCGCGGTACGAGCGGGCCTATGAGATTCGTTCCAAGCTCTTAGACGAGAAGGACTTCTCGCTCATCACCAGCTTGAATAACTTGGCCCGCGAGCGCTACATAGCCGGGGACTACGCCGAGGCGGAGCGATTTCAGCGCGAAGCGTATCGGCTGATGAAAGCACTGTTCGGCGAGGATCACGTGGATACGGTCGGGCAAATGTGCAATGTGGCGTTCATGGCGATGACGCGCGGAAACTATGACGAATCGGAGCGCATGTTCCGTGACGGTTTAGCGCTATATCGCAAGCTTCACGGGGGACCCCACCCCGATGTCGCCCGCACGTTGAATAACTTGGGCTCGTGCCTGCAACGACAGGGGCGCTACGAAGATGCCGCGGCGACGCTCCGCGAAGCGCTCGACATGCGCCGAGCAACGCTCGGTGACGATCACCCGATGGTCGCCAAGTCGCTCAATAACCTCGCCCTGACGCTAACCCAACTAGAGCGCTACGACGACGCGATCAAGCTCCACCGTGAAGCACTCACAATTCGCCGCGCCAAACTGGGTGAACAGCATCCCGACGTTGCAAGCAGTTTGAACAACCTGGCGTTTATCCTGAACAAGCAAGGCGCGCACGAAGAGGCTCGGGAAATGTTTGAGCAGGCCCTGGCGATTCGCCACGCGGCGTTCGGCGACGAGCATCCACAGGTGGCGAACACGCAGATGAATCTTGCCCGGTGTCTGTGCGAGATAAACCAACTCGTGCAGGCAGAGTCATTGTGCAGATCGGCACTCAGCATTCAAATCGACAAGCTCGGCGAGGACCACCCGCATGTCGCCGCCACAAAGCAGGTACTGGGGAGAGTGCTGACCCGCGCCAAACGATACGAGGAGGCCGAGACATGGTTACTTGCGGCGCTCGAACAAGTGCGGGCAAAGTTCGGTGATCAGTCGAAACAAGCTCAAGGCGTCATCGAGGATCTGATCGCGCTATACGAGTCGTCCGGGCAAACCGCGCTCGCGAGCCGATACCGCCAAGAACTGGAAGGAAGTGCACCTCCGTAGTTCCGTCACCGCGCTATCCGCCACGACATTGTGCGTCCAGACAAGGCAAGCATGTTCGGCAGGAGCCAGTCCTGCCGCGAAAGGAACCAGACTCCCGTAGCTTGGATGGCAGCCGCAAGGGAAACCAAAACGGTTGAAGCCAATCCGCAAAGCCGTTCTTGGAATGGCGAGCGAGCTACCGGGCCGCAACGCAAGTGAACACAAGGCGACCTCGAAAGGTGGGAAATCGGGAGGCCGAGCCTTCAATGTTGAGGCGAAGGCAGCATGGGTGATCGAACTCTGGTTGGTACGAGAGCTCGCTCCGGCGGGGAAGTAGCGGTGGCACGGTAGCAAAGCCATGCAAAGCAACTGGAGAAGCCCTCCTCGGCCCGAGCAGCAATGCTCGGAGTAGACCGAGCCTATGACCGGCGCCAACGGGAAGTGGCAAGGTGCCGAGAGGGTGGCGGATGGGTCCGTAGTGCGACAAAGCCGGATAACTCCGGTGGAGTAAAGGGGCCCTA
>CAZSDY010000355.1:0-3074 GCA_964605765.1 uncultured Ectothiorhodospiraceae bacterium
AGGCTTACGAAGCCAAGCGCCAGCAGCCCCGCACTCGGGGAGGCTTACAAAGCCACGCGCCAGCAGCCTGGAACTTGGGGAGGCGTTTCCCGAAGCCCCGCGACAGCTCCCCGCGTGCGCGCGTCAGGCAAGCCAGCCCGCATCCTGGCGCACCTCGATGAGTGTCGGTACCGGCGCCTCCAAGGCGCGCGTGATGGCCGATTCGACGCCCTCCAGGCTATCCGGTCTCGCGCCCTCGCAGCCGAAGGCCCCGGCGAGTTGCACGAGGTCGGGGCTGCGCGAGTCGACGCCGGTTGCGGGAATGCCCTGGGCCAGCATGTCGTCGCGGATCTGGCCGAGTCCGTCGTTGTTCCAGATCAGGATGGGGAGCGACTGGTGGAGCTCGGCGGCAACCGCCAGCTCGCCCAGCGTGAACATGAAACCGCCGTCGCCCGCGATGGCGAGCACGGGCCGCTCGGGCTCGGCGAGCTTCGCGCCGATGGCCATCGGCATCCCGCAGCCGAGCGTGCAGTAGCCCGCCGGGTAGGACCACTGCCGGGGCTGCTCGACCGGCAGGGCGAAGGAGCCGGTGTATACGAGTTGCGTGATGTCGCCCATCACGATGGCGTCCACCGGCAGCGCACGGCGCACGGCGCCGAGCAGTTTCTGGTGCCTCGCCTCCACCTCCGAGACTTCGGTGGCGATGCGCCGGCGCGCGTCGGCCACCGCGCCGCGCGGGTCCTCGCGTTTCGCACTGTCGGGGTCAACGTCTAGACCTTCGAGCAGCGCGTTCGCCGTGGCGCCGGCATCGGCCTGGATGGCGATGTCGGCAGGATACAGATCGTTCATCTTGCCGGGGTCGATATCGACACGGATGAGCTTGCCGTTGACGGGGAGGCGTTCGACGAAGCTGTCGGTCTCGGCGAGCTCGGTGCCGATGGCGAGCACCACGTCCGCGCTCGACAGGTAATCTTGTGCGCCGCTGCGCACCAGGCTCGCGCCGAGGTTCAGGGGATGGGAATCGGGCACGATGCCTTTACCCGCGTTGCTGGTGATCACGGCGGCCTGCAGGTGCTCGGCAAGCGCAGTAAGGGCCTTCGCGTCGATGGCCCCGCCACCGGCGATGATTACGGGACGGGCGCTTGCCGCGAGCGCCGTGGCCGCGCCCGCGACGGCCACAGGGTCAGGCATGGGGCGCGTGGGCATGTTGACCGGGCGCCAGTCGCCCGCCGCGGGCATCGGCATCACGTCGATAGGGATGGAAATGTGCACCGGACGCGGGCGTGAAGAGGCAAACAGGGAAAACGCCTGACCGATGAGTTCCGGCACGTCTTCGGGGCAAAGTGCGGTGGCGCTGAGCGCGGTGAGCGGCGTGGTCACTGCCTGCTGATCCGTGATCTCGTGCAGGCAGCCCCAACCCTTGCCGAGTGTCGGCAGGGCATTGCTGGTCGAGATCAGCAGCACGGGGACGGAGTCGGCGAACGAATGTCCCAGCGGGGTCGCTGCGTTGGTGACACCGGGCCCGGTGATCAGCGTGCAGACGCCGGGCCGCCCGCCGGCGCGCGCGTAGCCGTCGGCCATGAAGCCCGCGCCCTGCTCGTTGCGTGCCAGCACGTGTCGGATGTTGCTCTTGGCGATGCCGCGGTAGAGTTCGAGCGTGTGCACGCCGGGAATCCCGAACACGGTATCCACGCCGTACTCTCCCAGCAGCCGTATCAACGCCTCACCGGTGGTTGCCTGATCGGACATGAGTCATGTCTCCTTCGGATTCGAGCCAGGAAAAGTCTGAACAAGCGCATTGTGCATTTCTCAGACATGCAACGCGAAAGCGCGATCGTCAGTTTTCGTCGCTGGCGCGAGGCGCCACCGACAATGACGGCACAACCCTATGCCGCGTTGAATCAGAGGCTCCCCAATCTTCCCTCGACGATGACATTCGGGGGCCTGCCATCCTTCATCCACCCGAGCACGTTCAGCACCGACATTCGCCTCAGTTCCTCCTCGGCCTCGACGGAATAGAAGGCGGCATGCGGGCTCATGATGACGCGGGAATGCGCGAGCAGGGGGTGGTCGGCAGGTGGCGGTTCGACCGGCATCACGTCGATGGCGGCGCCCGCCAGGTGTCCGCTGTCGAGGGCCTCCAGAAGGGCGGCCACGTCGACCAGCGCGCCGCGCGACACGTTGACCAGATAGCTGCCCGAACGCATCGCGGCCAGCCAGTCGCGGTCGACGAGATTGTGGTTCTCCGGCGTGAGCGGCATGTGCAGGGACACGATGTCGCTCGCGGCGAGCACCTCCTCCATCGTCGCGTGCCCGATGTCCTGCGGCCACTGCGATCGGTCAACGTAGGGGTCGTGCGCGACAATGCGCGCGAAGCACGGCGCGGCCAGTGTCGCGAACGCGCGCCCAATACGCCCGAGCCCAACAATGCCGAGCGTCAGACTACGCGGGCGGGCGAGCTTGCCGGGCGCGTCGTAGCGCCATTGTCCGGTGCGCACCGAGCGGTCGTAGAACGGCAGGTGGCGCACCAGCGCCAGCGCCATGGCCAGAGTATGCGTCGCGACTTCGTTGATATTGGCCTCGGGTACGTTCGCGACCCACACGCCGTGCTTGCGCGCGGCGTCCAGGTCGATATGGTCGACCCCTATGCTCGGTGTCGAGATCATGCGCAACCCCGGCAGTGCATCGAATACCGCTTCCGCTATAGGCGCTGTGCCGGCGATGAATGCCGCGGCTCCCGCGCCTGCTTCGATGACATCGGCGAGCGTGCGGCATTGCGCTTCGTGCACGTCCACGCCTGCAATCCGGAAAAGTGCGCTTTCCAGCGCGATGTCGGGCTGCTCGTGGTCCGTGATCAGAACTTTCATCTGCGACTCCCCCGCGCCGGCGGCCTGTGGCATCCAGGCCGGGGGCGATTTACGTGCTGCGAACTCCGTTCAGTCTTCCGGTCTCTCGCGTAACCGCGGCTTCGCTCGCGGTTTCTCACTGACCCGGCGACGGCGCGGTGACCCGACACTTTGCTTCGCCGCTTGGCGCGAGCCCTTAAATGAAGGTCGCCAAGGTTACTACAAGATGCCGGTCGGTGACGACATCGA
>CAZSDY010000356.1:0-3064 GCA_964605765.1 uncultured Ectothiorhodospiraceae bacterium
ACGGCCCGCCGCCGGGAGACTCGAATTCGGAGACGCGGGCGGGCGAGAGGGGGCGATCCGCGTCCTGGAGCCCGTGAGCACGGTGACGGTAAGGAAGTCATCGATCTTGAGTATGGTGCCGCAGCCGTCCGTGCGATAGATCTTGGCGCCGCCGCCCACGTGGAAGAGGGATGCCATTCCGATGCCTCGTTTGATCGAGCCTTTTTGCTCCGCTCGGTACGTGGCGTGCTTTTTTACGAAGTCGCTTTTCTCCGCGGTGCTCCACTCGAACCGACCGCAACAATTGTAGTTTCGGACGCTGCCGCGCGAAAGGGCTGCACCGGCGCATGCCGCGCGGCCGGGGCAGCACCTGGCATCGTGCGCATCGGCGCATCGTCAGCGCAGCGTCACGAGTTCCTCGGCACTGGTCGGATGGATGGCCACGGTATCATCCAGATCTGCCTTGTTCGCACCCATTCTCAGGGCAACCGCAAAGCCCTGCAGCATCTCATCGGCCCCATCCCCGAACAGGTGACAACCGATAACGCGCTCTTCGGGGCCCACCGTGATCAATTTCATGGCTGTCTTTCTGGGATGTGGGGAAAACGCGTGGTACATGGGAGTGAAACGGCTTTCATGGACCTTGACCGCGTCACCGAATCGCCCGCGCGCCTCGGCCTCCGTAAGGCCGATGGTGCCTATGGGCGGATGGCTGAATACGACGCTGGGAATGTGCTCGTAGGGCAACCGCCGATCGGGCATGCCCCCGAACAGACGATCGGCGAGGCGCCGTCCGGCCGCCACGGCCACCGGGGTCAACGGATAGCGACCCGTGATGTCGCCCACCGCGTAGATGCCAGGCACCGCGGTGTTCTGAAACTCGTCCACGGCCACGAATCCCTGCTCGTCACAGGCTATGCCGGTGACCGGCAAGTCGAGCGCTGTGCTGCTCGGCGCCCGGCCTATGGCCCAGATCAGCGTATCGACCCCGTCCAACATACCCGCACCGCGCAGGTGGACACGAAGTCGGCGATCGCTCCGTTCCACCGATGCGACCGAGGTCCTCGTCAGCACCTCGATGCCATCGGCGCTCATCTGCTCGGCGAGTTGCTCGCGCAGCATGCTATCGAAGGGACGCAACAGGTGCTCCTTTCGCACCAGCATGGTGACGCGCGCACCGAGCGCCCCGAGCATGCCCGCGAGCTCCACCGCGATGTAACCGCTGCCGACCACCACGACGCGCGCCGGACAAGTATCGAGGTCGAAGAAGCCGTCAGAGGTGATGCCGTGCCCGGCGCCCGGCAGATCCGGCACCAGCGGATGGCCGCCGGTAGCCACGATGACATGCTCGGCACTGAGCTCGCGGGACCCCTCTGGCGTCGCGTTCACGGCAATACGCTTGTGTCCGACGAAATGCGCCACGCCCGCAACATGCTCTATACCGGCGCGCGACAGCGCGGTCACGTAGCGCGCGTTGATACCTGCCACATAACTATCTCGCGCAGCTTTCAGCGCCGCCCAGTCGAAGCCCTCGCGAGTGATGCGAAAGCCGTAGTGCCCCGCATCGTCAAGCACATGCGACACACTTGCCGCGAACCACATCACCTTCTTCGGCACACAGCCGACATTGACACAAGTGCCGCCGAGCTTGCCCTGCTCGATTACGGCCGTGCGCGCACCATGCGCCGCGGCACGCTGCACCGCCGCAAGCCCGCCACTGCCAGCACCTATCACGACGAGATCGAATCGCTCACTCATGAGTTGTCCCCGATGAATCAGATAGCCGGTGACACGCCTGCGTTTGCGCGCGCGCATGCCGCCGCGCGGCGCAAGCATATGGGGTCGCAAGGCCGCCGTCGAGCGCACGCTCGACACCAGACCTCTGGCGAGTGACTTTCACCCCGGTGGAGCTACAAGGCCTCGAGCACCCAAGGCCTTGTTTAGTTGCGGCTCGGTCCGGGGCGGTGCTCGCGCGCCCCGCTGTCCGTCAGATCTGCGTGTCCTCTGCGTTGGGCACGGTGCTCGCTTCCGATGGACTGAGCAGTGCGTCCCTGTGGACATAGGTACCCCGGGACGAGAAATCAATCAAGCGCATGCGGTGGGCACCGTCCCACTCCAGGATCAAATGAGCCCGGGAGATGTCGTTGAAGTCCGAATTCGCGACGATATCGCCTTCCGGATGTCGGCCCACCGTGTTGCGTCCGACCCTGAGCGCGTGTGAAACGCCGTTCTGGTCCGTCAGCGTGGGCGGGGAAGCACCCTGCAGGTGAAAGACGTGCGCGGCAAGCATGAGGCTCACATCCAGGCCGTGCGGTAACTCCAGGTCCACCGACTCGCCGAGCGGCAGTCTGATGTAGTTCGGGTCCCTCGGCAGGCGATGGTTGACCGCGCTCGGGCCCTGCGAGTTGAAACGCAGCGCGAACAGCGTGATATCGGAGTACTCGTGCGTCTCTTCCAGGCCGCGGCGGCTGGCACACACGTACTCCACGAGGCGCTTTCTGAAGCTCAGATACTGCAGATACTTGATGAGCACGGCGCGCTTGTAGCCTTCGTAGCCGGCCTCCTGCGCTCGAATGGTGGAGAAGATCGCGCGCCAGTCATGATCTCGCGAGATAGACTTCAGGTCCAAGTCCTGGAGGAAGCGGTCCGCGGCACCGGTGTTCTCCATGGAGTCCACGACTGCCTCGGCGAAACGCCTTAGCACCCGCGACACGGTGCTCGACTCCCTCTTCAGTCGATCCTCCGGCCACGACATATACTCGCCGAGCTTGTTCGGCGGAATCTTTGTGCGCTCCGTCAGTCTCGTCTCGAACTGCTGCAGCGAGCGCTCTACGGACACCGTCGCCGGCGTCTCCAGTCGCGTCGCATCGGATGGCATTGGGTCGGTCATGTGATGGTTCCTCCAGGCATTTAACCACGCCTCTTGCCTTTATCTCTCCAAGTTTCGTGCCAAAACTTGATACTCCTTTGAGAACAATGATTTATGTTCTCTACCTAACAAGTTAGCTGAAATAAAGGGGTTTCTACATAGGAAACTATGTTTACACCCATGCGTTCGCAAACCTGCGAGATGGGGAGTTTTGGT
>CAZSDY010000357.1:0-3061 GCA_964605765.1 uncultured Ectothiorhodospiraceae bacterium
CAGGCGGGCTGTGGCCTCGCGGCAGGGTCCCGGGGGTGTCCCGCCAAAGATGAACACGACTAGTATCGATAGCGGAAAGGACTGCGCGACGGTGATGGCCGTTGGTGACGTGCACCTCGGCACGCGTCCGGCCAGCCTCCCGGCGGACCTCGACGACCAGGGTGTGGCCGCCCGCGATCTCACGCCGGAGGCGGGTCTTGCCATCGCCGTGGAACGCGCGATCGCGGAGCGGGTGGACGCCGTGCTGTTTGCCGGCGACGTGGTGGAGAGCACGAGTGCACGCTTCGAGGCCATGCCGGCGCTGGAGGACGCGATTCGCAAGCTGGCCGGCCAAGGGATTCCGGTGCTCGGCGTCGTCGGCAACCACGACGTGGAGGCGCTGCCTCGTCTGGCCGGCTTGATCGACGGGTTCACCCTGCTCGGCGAGGGGGGGCAGTGGGGCTCGGCGGTGATCGAGAAGCAGGGCCGGCCGGTGCTCGAAGTGGCGGGTTGGTCTTTTCCCGAGCCCCGGGTCGACACCAGCCCGGTGGCGGCACTGCTCGAGGACCCCCTCGCCGTGAAGGCGCCCGGCGTGCCCCGGCTAGGGATCCTGCACGGCGATCTGGACGCCTCCAGCGGGCCCTACGCCCCTTTCAGGAGCCACGAAGTTGTCGCCGCCGGCCTGGACGGGTGGGTCTTCGGGCACATTCATCGGCCTTCCCTCGAATCCGACAACGGGTTGCTGCGCGGTTACCTTGGTTCCCTGGTGGGACTGGACCCCACCGAGACGGGATGTCACGGACCTTGGCTGCTCCGGGTGAAGGGGGCGACGGACATCGAGGCGCGTCAACTGCCAATCGCGCCGCTGCGCTGGGAGTCCATTGATGTCGTGGTGGAAGAGGACGAGGGGCGCGAGGACGTGGCCGACCGGCTGGCGGACGAAGTCGAAAAGCTTGCCCGCAAGCTTCACGATGAAGGTTGCGTGCTGCGCGCCCTCGGTGTGCGTGTCCGGCTGACGGGGTCCACGCGACACTACGACGCCATCCGCGGGTACATCGACGACGGCACCTGGGAGGAAGTTCGTCGCCAGGCCGGCGATACGGTGGTGTTCGTCAACCGGGTCACCGACGGCCTGCAGCTCGCGATTGATATCGAAGACATCGCGCGAGGAGACGATCCACCCGCCCTGATTGCGCGACAGCTTCTCACCTTGCGGCGTAGAGGCGACGAAGCACGCCAGCTGCTGGACCTGGCCCGTAACGAGCTTCGCAACATTGCGCATAGCCCCCAGTGGCTGCCCCTGGATGACGTCCGCACCCCCGACGATCCTCTCCGCGACGATAGGTTGCGGGACATTCTCGAGCAGGCCGGCACTGCCGCCTTGCAGGCGCTCCTTTCCCAGCCCAAGGCGCATGGCGAGGCGGACTCGTGAATCTTCGCCATTTGGACATCGGGCGCCTTCCCGGCATTGACGAGGCCTTCACGTTGAACAACATCGGCGACGGGATCCAGGTGGTCTTGGGCCCCAACGGTATCGGCAAGTCGAGTCTGATCCGGGCCCTGCGCGCGTTGCTCTGGAGTGACCACGGCGGGGAGGGATACGTGGCAGCCTCGGCGGTCTTCGAGGGAGATGACGGACACTGGCGCGTCGAGCGCGACGGCTCCCGGCATCGCTGGCAGCGCGACGGGACCGACAGCGACCCGCCACCCCTTCCCGCCGCGCACCTGCATGGGTGCTTCTTCCTGGTGCTGCGAGATCTGCTGGACGCGGTCAATGACGGCGGCGCCGACCTCGCGCGCCGGATCCGCCGGCGGATGTCTGGCGGCTTTGACCTCGATGAGGTCGCCGGCACCCTGTTCGCAACGGTGGGCCCGCGGTATGGAAGAATGGAGCGCAGGGACTTCGACGTGGCGGAGCAGGCGCTCCGGCAGACCGCCGCACGGCAGGAGGCGCTGTTCCGACAGGAAGAGCAGCTCTCCTCGCTCGAAGACGAGATCGCGCAGGCCGACATTGCCCTTGGCAGACTGCAAAGCCATGACAACGCCATCGACCTGCTCAGGCTCCGCGAGAAGCTAGACCAGGTGAACGCTGCGCTTGCGGCGCTGCCAGGCGCGCTGCAACGCCTGACCGGAGACGAACAGCAGGTGGTGGAGCAGCGCGAGGCTGAGATCGCGCAGATGCGAGAGCGCCGCAAGGAGGCGGAGGCGGACCTCGAGGCCGCCGAGAAGGATGCAGCGGAAACCCAGCTGGAGGACGCGCTCGTGCCCGCGACCCTCGCCACCTGGCGCGATCGGGCGGGTGCGCTAGGCACGCTGGAGGTGCAACTCCAACGTGCCAGGGAGGAGCACGCGGCGCGGCGCGGTGATTGCGCGGCGGCGGCGCAGGCCGCGGGCGCTCGCGAAGAGGAGGCTCTCACCATCGACCTGGCCGGCACCGGGGACCTTTTCGGTTTCCTGCGCGAGGCAACCAGCGTGGCCACGGAAAGTCAGGCGCTTGCCCAGCAACTGGAGATCCTGAAGGGAGTGATTCACACCGGGGAGAGCCAGCAACGCCTGGAGCTGCTGCGCGAGGGCATCGGCCCGCTCCGCGCCTGGCTGCGCGCCTCCGACTCAGCACTGGCGGGGGCCACGGCAGGGACGAGCAGGCGTTCTATCCTGCTCTGGGTCGCCGTTGTGCTGGCCGGCGCTGGCGCTGCGCTCGGGTTGCTTATCCACCCGTGGTTTGCGTTGCTCCTGGGCACGGGGCTCGGAATCGCCGCTGCCATCTGGCTGCTGCGCCCGGTGGCGGCATCTGGCGACAGACGGGAAGTGGCCGAGCGGGACTTTCCTCGGGATCTGACACCGCCCGACCGATGGGCGGAAGACGCTGTGGGGGCGCTGCTGCGCGACATCGAGCGTGAAGCCGCGGAACTGGAAGCGGCGGCCAAGCGGGCGGACTACGCCGACGCCGACCGCACCCGCCTCGAGACACGCCGCGCGGGTCTCGACAAGAAGATGGCGGAGCTGGCATGCCGTCGCCAGGCGCTGGCCGGCACCTTCAACCTCGAAGCGATTCCCCCCGATGCGGCGCTGGTGGACCTGC
>CAZSDY010000358.1:0-3053 GCA_964605765.1 uncultured Ectothiorhodospiraceae bacterium
TGGGGCGCGTTGACGGGCAACGCGGCGGGCTCGGTGGTGATGCTCGGCACCGGCGTGCCGCTGAGCGCCGGCCGCGCCCGCGAGGTGCTCGGCTCGTTTGCCGAGAGCGTGGGTGCGGCGCTGGTGCGCAACATCCGTGGGCAGGGCGGTGGATAGGAACCAGGCCGTGGTGATTTGGATGGGCACCGGTAGGAGCGGGATTTATCCCGCGAACCTTCACGGGCAGCAAACGCCGTGCCATCGACGTTCGCGGACTGAAGTCCGCTCCTACAAGCGGGTATCGATGGGCGCGCTGGGGCGTTATCCTCTATTACACATGAGCTTTCGGCGCCAACCTGCGCTAAAATCGAGAAATTGGCAGTGATGGTCTGCGTGGAAACAGCGCCGGCCGGATCGCTACGTCTCGGCGAGGTGGATTACGGTTCAACGATGGCCGGGTGCGCCGCTGCGCGCACGTGGCCGGTTCTGGTGACGGCAGGCCCCCGGGGTGCGCCGCCATGGATTTCGGGGAGGGACAGGCAATGAAATACACGAGCACGTCAATCAAGCCGGCAATCTTGCTGGTGGCGGGGTGGGCGATCACGCTGGCCGCGGGATGCGCGTCGCCGCCGTACGCCGACTCGCTGCCGGAGGCGCAGATAGCGGAGTACGACTACATCATCGGGCCGGGCGACAATCTGGGGATCTTCGTGTGGCGCAATCCCGAGCTCTCGCAGACCGTCGAGGTTCGCCCCGACGGCAAGATCTCGGCGCCGCTGGTCGAAGACCTGGTAGCGAGCGGCAAGACCGCGACGGCGCTGGCGCGCGAGATCGAGGAGGTGCTCTCGACCTACGTGCGCGACCCCCTGGTCACCGTCATCGTGAGCAACTTCCAGGGCGTATTCGACACTCAGATCCGGGTGGTCGGCGAAGCCGCGCAGCCGACGGCGCTGCCCTACAAGGCGAACATGAGCTTGCTCGACGTGATGATTGCCGTGGGTGGATTGACCGAGTTCGCCGCGGGCAACAAGGCGCGCCTGGTGCGCACCGTGAACGGCGAGCAGCAGGAGATGATCGTGCGCATCGAGGATCTGCTGAAATCCGGCGATATCAGCGCCAACGTGAAGATTGCGCCGGGCGACATCGTCATCATTCCGGAGGCCTGGTTCTAGCCCGTGAGCCATCAAAACCTGCCACGGCGGATTGGAGTGCCCCCCGTAGGGGCGAATTCATTCGCCTTGATGCGCGTGCGTTGGTGTGCACGGCGAATGACCGCCCCGACGAGGAAGCGGCGAATGAATTCGCCCCTACGAGGATTGGTGGTGGGGCGTGGTGCGGGCACCAAACTGCCGGGCCGGTCACGGTACGCGAACGGGAATCGGATTATTATTTGGCGATTGAATGCCGGGTCAGGAGGTCGCCGGGCGGGCTGACGCTCGCGCCCACGGTCGACTATGCAGGAATCCATCGTACAGCTCCAGACGTACATCCGCATGGTGTGGCGCTTCCGCTGGGGCGCACTGGTGGTGGCCGTCATCGTGTGCGTGATGGGCTGGGCCACGGTGGTGTTGCTGCCGAACCGCTACGAGGTGACGGCCAAGGTGTTTCTGGATACGCGCAGCCTGCTGCGTCCGCTGCTCAAGGGGCTCGCGGTCGACAGCGCGTCGCAGTACGACTCGGTGCTGGTGATGCGCCGCACGCTGCTGGTGCGCCCGAACCTCGAGCAGGTGGCGCGCAAGACCGACATGGATCTGCAGGCGGAAACTCCGCAGGACCTGGAGAAGTTGCTCAACGGTCTCGCCGAGTCCATCGACGTGAGTGGCACCAGCCGCGACAACATCTTCGTCATCGCCTACGAGAACCAGGACCCCAAGCTCGCCACGCGCGTGGTCGACGCGCTGCTCAACCTGTTCGTGGAACGCCAGCTCGGCGAGAGCCGCAAGGACACCAGCAAGTCGCGCGAGTTCCTCGACAGCCAGATCAAGGAGTACGAGGCACGCCTCATCGCGGCCGAGAACCGGCTCAAGGAGTTCAAGCGCCAGAACGTGGGGCTCATGCCGTCAGCAGGTCGAACCTACTACGCGAGGCTCGAGGACATGGCGGGGCAGCGCCAGGAGGCCGAGCTCGAGCTCCGCGAGGCACAGAACCGCGCCAAGGCGCTCGGGCAGCAGCTCGGCGGAGTCACGAAGATGCTCGACGAGGGCCAGGACCAGACGGCGCCCGTGACCCATCCGCTCGATGCGCGTATCAATGAGCTCGAGAGCCAGCTCGATCAGCTCCTGCTGCAGTTCACGGACAAGCACCCGGACGTGGTCGCGGCGCGCAGCATCCTGGAGAAGCTCGAGAAGCAGCGCGAGGCCGACCTCGCGTCCATGGACGAGCCGCAGGTCATCGAGAAGCAGCGCGCGCAGAATCCCATCTACCAGGAGCTCAAGGTCGCCGCCGGGGCGGCCGTGGCGGAAGTGGCGGCGCTCAAGGCGCGCGTAGAGGAATACAAGCGCCGCGAGGTGGAGCTCAAGAAGCTGGTCGATACCATCCCCAAGGTCGAGGCGGAGCTTGTCAAGCTCAACCGCGACTACGGTATCGACCAGAAGAACTACGACGAGCTGGTCAAACGCCGCGAGGCGCTGAAGATCTCCGACGATGCGAGCCAGTCCACCGACGAGGTGCAGTTCAACATCATCGAGCCGCCGCGAGAGCCCCTGGTGCCGACCTCGCCGGACCGTCCGGTGCTCAACGCCGCTGTCCTGGTGGGCGGTATTGCCGTCGGCGTCGCGTTTGCCTGGCTGCTTGCCATGATGCGGCCCGCGTTCTACACCAAGGAGCAGTTCTCCGAGCTGACCGAGCTGCCCGTGCTCGGCGTGGTGTCGCGCTTGTGGACGCCGAGGGAGATGTTGCGCCGCCGCCTCGAGGTGGCCTCGTTCGCCGTCGGCTGCCTGTTCCTGATCGGCTTGTACGGGGCGCTGGTGGCGCTGCAGCTCATGGATGTGGACCTGGTCTCAAAGGTGGGGGTGCTCAAGGATCGGGTGGTATGAGGATTATCGAGAAAGCGCGCGCCAAACTGGGCCGCCGGG
>CAZSDY010000359.1:0-3022 GCA_964605765.1 uncultured Ectothiorhodospiraceae bacterium
CCGCTACCGGACGAGTTCTATGTGCAGGATGCGCTGTTTCGCGGTACCGCGGCCGGTTGGGTGGTTGGCTTGAACGGCACGATCATGGCCACCGCGGACGGAGGACGGAGCTGGCACCGCCAGCCGGCTGAAACCGCGGTACCCCTGTTCGGCATCACGCAGGCGGGCGAGCAGCTCTATGCGGTCGGAGCCGGTGCGACGGTGCTGCGATTGAGTGATGGGCGCTGGAATGTCGTTCACCATGCACTGGCAGCGCGTTCCTACCTGCGCGCCGTGCTGCCACTCGGCGCGGGGCGGGTGCTGGTCGCCGGCGGGCACGGTACGCTCGAGGTGCTGTCGGAGTAGGTGGTGAACCGGTTCCTCTCCCGCCTGCACGCGCTCGACGCGGTGGTGTTCGCATACCCCAGGGTGAGCCTGGCGCTCGTTGCGCTGGTGACGGGGCTGTTCGCCGCGCAGATCCCGGCGGTGCGCATGGTCTCCGATTTCGCCGATCTGCTCCCGCAGCAACACCCCTACATCAAGCTGCACAACGAGATCCGGGATACGTTCGGCGGAGCGAACAATGTCGTGCTGGCCGTGGCGGTGGACGAGGGGACTCTGTTCAGCAACGAGACGCTGGCGCGTATCCATCGGATCACACAGGCCGTCGACGAGCTGCACGGCATCAATCACAACCTCGTGACCAGTCTCACGCACCGCAACGTGCGCCGCGTGTGGCTCAATCCCGAAGGCACGGTCAAGTCGACGCCCTACTACGATCCACGCAAGGGCGCCTACAGCGAGGCGGAGCTCGCGGCCATGGCCGCGGCGGTGGCGGCCGACGCGCGCGTGTACGGCCTGCTGGTATCGCCCGATCTGCGCTCGGCGCTCATCCGCGGCACGCTCCACGAGGGGGCGCTCGATTACGCGAGGGTGTTCGAGCAACTGCAGGCCATTCGCGCGCGCGAGAGTGCAACGGGAGTCAGCATCCATATCACCGGCCAGCCCGTCCTCATCGGCTGGGTGTCGAGCTACGTGAACCAGATCCTGCAGATTTTTCTCTACACCGTGCTCATCATGCTGGCGCTGCTGGTCGTGTATTTCCGTCGCCTCTATGGCATCGCGCTGCCGCTCGCCGGCATCGTGCTGACGAGCACCTGGGGCCTCGGCATCCTGGCGCTGCTCGGGTACAACCTCGATCCCCTGATGATGGTGATCCCGTTCCTCATCTCCTCGCGCGCGATGTCGCACGGTATCCAGCTCGTCGAGCGTTACTACCAGGAACTCAACATCGTGCACGACGGGCAGCACGCCGCGCGCCGCGCCTTCGAGGCACTGTTCAGGCCCGGCTCGCTTGGCGTCGTCTCCGACGCCATCGGCCTGCTCCTCATTGCACTTGGCTCGGTGCCGATCAACGACAAGCTGGCGGTCTATGCATCGCTGTGGGCGCTGTCGGTGCTGGTGACCGTGCTTGTCACCGTCCCGTTGCTGCTCGAGCTGTTGCCGGCGCCGCGCGACACCGCCATCCGGCACAACCTGATGCGCCTGCTGATGCCGAGGATAGCGGCCGCGGTCGTCACGCGTCGCGGTGTCGTAACCATCCTGCTCTCGGCCGTCGCGCTTTACGCCGTGGCGGGCTATCTCAGCTCGCGCGTGCAGATCGGTGAGTCCGAACCCGGATCACCGCTGCTCTACCCCGATCACGACTACAACGTCTCGGCCAAGGCCATCAACGAGTCCTTTCCGGGCTCGGAGGAGCTCTTCATCGTGGGACGCACCGCCGAGAAGGGCGGCTTGAAGCGCCCGCGGGTCATTCGTGCGCTGGCCGATTTCGAAGCCTTCATGCTCGCCGACCCCGAGCTCGGCGGTGCCAAGGGCCTGCCGGATCTCGTGACCACCGTGAACCGCATGACGCACTACGACGATCCGCGCTGGCAGGTCGTGCCCGACGACCCGCGGGTGGCCGGTGGATTGATGTTCATGTACATGATGTCGAGCCCCATCCCCGGCGCCCTGCTCGAGTTTCTGGACCCCGAGGAACGCAACGCCAACATGGTCTTCTACTACAAGGACCACAAGGGCTCGACCATCCGCCGGGCCATCCACATGGTGAGGCAATGGGCCGCATCGCCCGCCGCGCAGGTAGAGGGGTTCAGCATCGAGCTCGCCGGCGGGTTGATCGGCGTGACCGCGGCCATCAACGAGGCGGTGTTCGTCACCAACCTGTTGGTGATACCGCTCGTGCTGGTGCTCATCTTCGTGTCCGTGAGCCTGTTCTACTGGTCACTGGAAGCAGGCTGGCTGATGCTGCTCGCGATGTCCTTTGCCACCGTGCTGACCTATGCCTACATGGGTCTCGCCGGCATGGGCATCAACGTCAATACCGTGCCCATTATCGCCGTCGGGATTGGTGTGGGTATCGACTACTCCATCTACATCATGGACCGCGTGCGCGTGGAGATGGAAGCGCTCGGAGACATCGAGCACGCCGTGAAGCGCGCCATCAGCACCACGGGCGTGGCCATCGCGTTTACCGCGACGACCCTCATCGGCGGGGTGATCATGTGGGTGATTCTCTCCGACCTGCGCTTTCAGGCCGACGCCGCGTTGCTGTTGATCGTGATGCTCACCCTCAACGCCATTGCCG
This sequence comes from uncultured Ectothiorhodospiraceae bacterium, assembly GCA_964605765.1. GTDB lineage: Bacteria > Pseudomonadota > Gammaproteobacteria > HK1 > HK1 > CAZSDY01. The sequence goes on from CAZSDY010000359.1 coordinate 2,627, forward strand.
CGATGTTTCTGGTGCCGGCCTGGATCGTGCGCTTCAGGCCGCGATTCATCCGTGGTGCACGCGCCATCACCGGCAATCATTTGGCACGCGCGCGAGCGCCACTATAGCGAGGCGCCGGGCACCTTCTAGAATCAGGCACTCGGCAGGCGCGCGCATCTGTGCGATGATTGGCGTCGCTCGAAGGGAGAATCAATCACAAGAAGGGGAGGGGGGGGCGATGCTTGTCACTAGCCACAAGCCTGTGCGTGGTGCGCCGTTGCTCGGCGCGCTGGCGGTCTCAGTGCTGTTGACCGGGCCGGCGCCGGCGTACGAGTCGGCCGACGGGAGTCTCGAGATCCGGGGCTTCGTGGAGAACGCGACCTACAACCGCTCCGCCAGGGGCTTGAGCAAGGCGCG
>CAZSDY010000360.1:0-2985 GCA_964605765.1 uncultured Ectothiorhodospiraceae bacterium
AGGATGCGGAGGCCGTCGCGGCCGTGGAATCGGATCTGGTGCCCCTCGAGCGAGAGCTGGCTGCAATGGAGTTTCGCCGCATGTTCAGCGCGGAAATGGATGCGGCCGATGCCTACCTCGACATTCAGGCGGGTTCGGGCGGTACCGAGGCGCAGGACTGGGCCGAGATGCTGCTGCGCATGTATTTGCGCTTTGCCGAGCGCCGGGGCTTCCACGCCGAACTCATGGAGTGCTCGGCCGGCGAGGTCGCGGGCATAAAGAGTGCCACGGTGCGCGTCGCCGGTGATCATGTCTATGGGTGGCTGCGCACCGAGACCGGCGTGCACCGTCTGGTGAGGAAGTCGCCCTTCGATTCGGGCAATCGGCGCCACACGTCCTTTGCGGCGGTTTTCGTGTCTCCGCAGGTCGACGACAGTATCGTGATAGACATCAACCCGGCAGACCTGCGTATCGATGTGTATCGTTCCAGCGGCGCCGGCGGTCAGCACGTCAACAAGACGGAATCTGCGGTCAGGATCACGCACCTGCCGAGCGGCACCGTCGTGCAGTGCCAGAATGACCGATCACAGCACAAGAACAAGGCGATGGCCATGAACCAGCTCAAGGCAAAGCTCTACGAGCTGGAGATGCAGGAGCGCCGCCGCCAACAGCAGAGCGTGGAGGAAGGCAAGTCGGACATCGGCTGGGGCAGCCAGATCCGCTCCTATGTGCTCGACCAGTCCCGCATCAAGGACCTGCGCACCGGGGTCGAGACAGGCAACACGCAGGCGGTGCTGGACGGTGATCTGGACCGCTTCCTGGAGGCGAGCCTCAAGGGCGGCATTTGATCACATGACCGGAAAGCACACAGGCAGTGACGAGCACGAGCAGGTTGCGCGCAGGCGCGAGAAGCTCGAGGTCCTGCGCGAACGCGGCAATCCGTTTCCCAACGATTTTCGCCGTGACGCCCTGGCCGGCGAGCTTCATGATACCTACGACGGCTGCGACAAGGCGGTGCTCGAGGAGAGCCGACCAGGCGTTGCCGTAGCCGGACGCATGATGACGCGCCGCGTCATGGGCAAGACCAGCTTCATCCATCTGCGCGATGTCAGTGACCGTCCCATTCAGCTCTACGTGAAACGCGATGTGCTCGGCGAGCAGGTATACGCCGAGTTCAAGAAGTGGGATCTGGGCGACATCGTCGGCGCGCGCGGCACGCTGTTCAAGACCAACAGCGGCGAACTCTCGGTCATGGTCGAGAGCCTTGCACTGTTGACGAAGTCGTTGCGTCCCCTGCCGGAGAAGTTCCACGGGCTCGCCGATCGCGAGACACGCTACCGGCAGCGCTATCTGGACCTCATCAGTAACGAGGACACGCGCGGCACATTCAGGAAGCGCGCCCGGATTATAGAGGTTATGCGACGATTCCTGTGCGATCGCGGCTTCCTGGAAGTCGAAACGCCCATGATGCAGGTTATCCCCGGCGGCGCCGTGGCACGGCCCTTCATGACCCATCACAACGCGCTCGACATGGACCTTTATCTCAGGATTGCCCCCGAGCTCTACCTGAAGCGCCTCGTGGTGGGCGGATTCGAGCGCGTGTTCGAGATCAACCGGAATTTTCGCAACGAAGGCCTGTCCACGCTGCACAACCCCGAGTTCACCATGCTCGAGTTCTATCAGGCCTATGCCGATTACAAGGACTTCATGGATCTGACCGAGCAGATGATGCGCGGTCTCGCGCGTGCCCTGTACGACGGTGGGAGCGTCGTTAGCTATCAGGGCCGCGACTATGACCTCGACAAGGCGTTCCAGCGCATGAGCGTCGAGGAGTCCATTATCGCTTTCAACCCGGACGTGGACCCCGGCAGGCTTCGCGACGCGGCCTATGTGCGCTCGCTCGCGGAACGCCTGAACGTGGCGCTCGCGCCGGAGCTGGGGACCGGCAAGGCGCTCATCGAGATCTTCGAGAAGACCGTGGAGCCCCATCTCTTCGAGCCGACCTTCATCACCGCCTATCCGACGGAGGTCTCGCCGCTGTCGCGGCGCCGCGACGGCGATCCCTTCGTGACCGACCGCTTCGAGTTCTTCGTCGCCGGCATGGAGCTCGCCAACGGCTTCTCGGAGCTGAACGACGCCGAGGACCAAGCCGAGCGTTTCCGCGAGCAGGCGCGCAGCCGCGGTGCCGGCGACGACGAGGCGATGTACTACGACGACGATTACGTGCGCGCCCTGGAGCACGGCTTGCCGCCGGCGGCGGGCGAGGGGGTGGGCGTCGATCGCACGGTCATGTTCTTCACCGACCAGACATCCATCCGCGACGTCGTGCTGTTCCCGCACATGCGCCCGGAAAAGGCGGGTTCCGGCACCGCCGGCGAAGGCAACGAGAAGCCAGGTTAAAGTTGTTTCGAGGAAACGTTTCCGCGGAAACGTTGTGGGTTCTCGTCGCGGCCTACGTTCGACAGGATTCGCCGCGTTTTCCGCCGGCCGCTCGGCTTGTTTTGCATAGGTTTCAAGGGGCGTTTGTGCTGCCTATACTCTTGCTCCCACTGGCTTGCAATTCACCGGCATATTCCTTTACTTGCGGCGTGTTTCCTCGCTCCTGTCTTGTCAGCGACATAAGAGTTTACGGATCTTGTAGACCCAGGCGTATCTGATCTGATTAAGCAACCCGCCTCGCTCTCGCCGCTCTCTCCAGATCGTAAGTGGCCTGCAGATTCATCCACAGCTTTGGCGATGTGCCTAGCGCTTCAGCGAGGTCAAGCGCTGCTGCCGCAGTTATTCCTCGCTTGCCCCTGATGAGTTCGTTCAATCGAGTCTTTGTCCAGCCGAGCTTCTCCGCAAGGGCCGTCTGGGTGACACCCTTTGGCTCGAGGAACTCCTCGAGCAAGATCTCACCCGGGTGAAACGGATTTTTCGGTTGTCTAGCCATTGCTGCTGCCTCTGTCAGTGATAATCAACAACTTGCACATCGAAGGCATTTCCACCCGCCCAGCGGAAAACCAC
>CAZSDY010000361.1:0-2940 GCA_964605765.1 uncultured Ectothiorhodospiraceae bacterium
GACATCATCGCGAACCCGTACATGCCGGAGATGGTGCGAAACGTGGTGGTCGAGTCCGGGTATCTCGATGCAAGCATGTGGGTGAGCGAAAAGCGCAACCTGCTCGACGACTTCGAGGCCGCATTCGGGTATCCACCCGAGGACATGATCCAAGGCGTCGCCTTGTTCACCGACAACGATCAGACCAAAGAGCCCGTGGAAGCGTATTACACATGGGCGCGGGCGTTGTGCAGCAAGGTGAACTGATTGACTCGCAGCTCGCGTGCAGGCTTAGATTACGGCAATGCTTGGCAATGGGACTCTGCCATGGGAACACCCCTGACCATCGGCCGCCTGGCGCGGGCGGTGGGCGTCCATGTCGAGACGGTGCGCTACTACCAGCGCATCGGCCTCGTGCGCAAGCCCGAGAAGCCCGTGCAAGGCTTCCGGTCGTATTCACCAGGCACCGTCGGGCGCATCACCTTCATCAAGCGCGCGCAGCGCCTAGGCTTCACCCTCGATGAGGTGAGAGAGCTCCTCGAGCTGGGAGACGGACACTGCGCGGACGTTCGCGCCCGTGCCGAGGAGAAGCGGGCACGGGTCGATGCGCGGGTCCGCGAGCTCCAAGCGCTGCGCGCGACGCTGGACGACCTCATTCGCGCCTGCCTCGCCGGGCGCGACGATGCGCACTGCCCCATCGTGGAGACGCTCGCCCAAACGCACACGCAGACAGGTGCTGGACCGAGGCGCTAGCGTACCGTCTCACAAAACCGCGCCATTCGTTTTGAGTGATTGCAATGATATCGCAATCATCGTAATCTAGACGCATGGCGCAGATTACGATCCGGAATCTCGACGATGCGGTGATCCAGGCTTTGCGGCAGCGTGCGGCGGCCGGTGGTACGTCCACCGAGGAAGAGGCGCGGCGAGCGCTCGGGTCCGCGGTTGGAATCGACCGGGACGCCGCAAAGGCGCGCTTGGCCGCGGTCAGGGCATCGATGGCTGGACACCGCGACCGAGACGCAGCGGACCTGGTGCGAGAAATGCGCGACCAACGGACACACAAGCTGGGAGGCTGAGTGCCGATGGATCGGCGCGTCATCGACGCCAGTGTGGCCTTGAAATGGGTACTGGACGAGGACGGCACCCCGGCGGCGCTCGAGATGTTGGACGCTGGAGCCTTACACGCACCCGACTTCGTGTTCGTCGAGATAGGCAACGTCCTGTGGGCGAAGGTCCGTCGCCGGCGGATGTCTCGGACGGCAGCGGATAGCGCGTACGACAGCATCACGGCCGTCGGCCTGACCTTGACGCCGCTCGCGGAGCTGATTGCTCCCGCCCGGCGGCTGGCATTCGCGCTGGATCTCACGGTCTACGACACGTTGTATGCGGCGCTGGCTCAGCAACTCGACTGTCCGTTGGCGACCGCCGATCGCGCGCTGGCCGACGCCATGAACGCAGCCGGTATGCCCGGTTCGGCGTTCTTCATCGAGTGAGGCACATCTTTGGCATCCCTGGATTGCGGTCCAAGGGCTTGACTCTGTACTCGGGTACGGCTGATAAGCTTGCTCAAGGTGCCTCACTCGATGAGGAGCTGGGCATGGCGCCCGGCAGGCTGCGATGCCACGCCGGCCCTCTGACGGGCCGTCGAGACACGGAGAGCCTTCGCCGACCGTCATACCTGCACGGAACGATCGAGCGGCGGCGAACGACTAATCAGACATGAACACCTCGACCATCGGACATGCCGAGATCATGCACAGCGCTGTGCTGCCGGGCGATGCGTCGGCGCTCACGAGCAGCTTTCCGGTGCTGGTCACACTCAGCACCCACAAGGCACGGATATTCGCCATCTCCGCCGCGCTCATGGCGGCGACGGCGTGGTCGCTGTGGCGCCCCGGGCGGGCCTGCCCCGTCGATGCGGCGCTCGCCGAGCGCTGCGAGCGCGCGCTGCGCTGGAACCGCCGGCTGCCTTTGGCGTCGGCGATGGTGTGGGCAGTCGGATTCTTCGCCGCCTATCTCGTCCTGCCGATTCGGATCTGGCTGGGCGTCTGAGTACGGGAGCATGGATCCATGACGAGACGGCTTTTCGCTACCCTGTTGCTTTTGGCACCGCTGGCCGCGTGGTCCAAGGAGCAGAAGATCATCGAGCTCGACATCGCGGGTATGACGTGACCCGCGTGCGCCTTCGGGGTTCAGTTGAACCTCTCCAAGCTGCCCGGCGTCGAAAGATGCGACGTCAGCTTTCAAATGAAAAAGGCCACCATCTTGATGGCGCCGGGCGCCGAGCCCGACATCGAGCGTATCAAGGCCACGGTGCTCGATTCCGGCTTCACGCCCGGTGACGCCGTCATCAAGCCGGCTCCGAACTGATCGCTACCGCGATGCTTCGATGGTGAAGTCCTTCGAGCCCTCGAAGAGGGCCGCCGCGTATGAGTATCGATGAGGCAGAAAAAACGCGGGACGACTGGGCAAGTGGCGGGGAGAAGAAGATGGGACACCCGCATACAAGACGGGCACCAGAAGGCGGCGCACAGGCCAGAAAGCGGTACCAGAAGGCGCAGGAGGCCACAGAAGGCGGAGGCTGCAGAATGCGGGACACCCACGCATGCCACAAGACGGGACACCCACACTCGAGGTGCCTGCCGTGACGGCGAAAGGGGGTGGCACTGGACTGCACGTCATCGTTATCGGCAGCGGCTCGGGCGCCTTTGCGGCCGCCATTCGGTCCGCTGAACGAGGCGCCCGGGTGACCATGATCGAATCCGGCACGCTGGGCGGAACCTGCGTCAACATCGGCTGCGTCCCTTCGAAGATCATGATCCGCGCCGCCCACGTCGCCCATTTGCAGTCCACGCACCCATTCGCCGGTCTCGGACGCAGGCAGCCGGTCGTGGATCGGGCGGCGCTCGTCACCCAGCAGCAGGCGCGGGTCGAGGAGTTACGACACGCGAAGTACGA
>CAZSDY010000362.1:0-2939 GCA_964605765.1 uncultured Ectothiorhodospiraceae bacterium
ATATCGCCAGTCCGGCGCTGGCCATGTTGTAAATGAACGAGATGTCAACCTTACACAGGGTAACGACCACAGTGTGTGGATCAGTGGCCTCAATTGATTTGAGGTTTCCGCCGTAATTGCAATCAGGGGCTGAAAACATCATCAGCTCGTCCTGTCCTGCAACCGGTGAGCTCATCACCCCCAAGACAAGAGCAAGCAACCCCGTAACGTGCAACAGTCGTAATGCAGTTCTCATTGAGTTTCCCCTCGCTAGAATCAGCGGGGGCATATGCTAACACAGCGAGACAACTTCTCTACCCACCGACGACGGGGGCGTGGCAACCCGGATCCCCTGACCAGCACCAAGGTCGTCTTGGTTCGACAGGGCGCCCACTGCTGCCACTTGTGAGCGCTCGATGACATCGTGGTTTCACGGATCTACCAATGCGAGAATCGACACCGGTCGCTGACCTTTACGATCATGGAATCAAGGCGGCCGTGCGCCTGATCAGAGCGCACGGTTGTAGAAGTGGAATTTCGAGCCGGCTTGTTGCTTGGCGCTGTACATGGCGGCGTCGGCCATTCTCAGCAGCACATCCACGTCCTCACCATCGGCCGGATAGAGGCTGATGCCGATGCTGCATCCCAGGTCGTACTGCTCGCCCTGCAGCTCGATTGGGCGCGACAACGCGCACTGTATTTTCCGGGCCACGATGGCGGCGTCCCGGCCATGCGTGATATCAGGCAGAATGACGGCGAACTCGTCGCCGCCAAAGCGCGCCACGGTATCGACCACGCGCACGCAATTCAGCATCCTGCGGGCGGCCGTGCGCAGTGCCTCGTCGCCCGCCTCGTGCCCCAGCGTGTCGTTGATCGACTTGAACTTGTCGAGATCGATGAATAACAGAGCCAGCTCGCGCTCGTAGCGCCGCGCCCGTGCCAGCGCCTGCGACAACCGGTCCATGAACAGTGCCCGGTTGGGCAACGAGGTGAGCTGGTCGGTGTGCGCCAGGTGCCTCAAGCGCGCTTCGTGGCGCTTGTGCTCGATGGCGATTCCGGCGAGTTGCGCGGTCGACTGGAGTAATACGACGTCCGCCTCGCGCGGGCGGCTTGGCTCTCGATGATACAGAGCGAAGGTACCGAGCACCGCATTGCGGCTGTCGCGTATCGGCATGGACCAGCAGGCCTTCAGACCGTGTGCGAGCGCGAGTTCCCGGTAATCCGTCCATAACGGGTCGGCCGCGATGTCGTCGACGATGACCACCTCGTTGCGGTAGGCGGCGGTGCCGCATGACCCCGCGCTCGGTCCGATGGCCAAGCCATCGATGCCGGCGCTATATTCTCCGGGGAGATTCGGGGCAGAGGCCGTACGCAGATGGGTGGCCGCTTCGTCCAGCATCAGAATGGAGCTGATGACACCGGGTATGCGTGTTTCGATGAGATCGTTGACGTGACGCAGTGTGACCGATAGTGACTCGCCGCCTGCCAGATTTTCCAGGATCGTGGAGTGCTCACGCAGGGCCTGTTCCGATTGCTCGCGCTGGGCGACCTCCGATGTCAGTGTGTCGACGAGGTCCGCGTTTTCGAACCCGAGGCGCAGCGATCCGCCCAGTGTGCGGTTGAAACGCCTGGCCATGAGTATCACCGCAACCAGGAAAATCAGCAGCATCACGGCCATGGACGTGTCGATTGCGGTGCCCTGCCCGGCCAGCCAAACGACGGCCGGGAGCAGCATCGGAACGGCAAAGACCACAAAGGCCTGCTGCACCGCCGATAGCGACTGGGAAGCCCCGATCAGAAGGCCGCCCAGAACGAAAATCACGAGTATTCGATGCACGATCGAATCCGCCGGCATGAGCAAGCACCCGGCCGCGCCCCAGACGGCACCGCCAAGGGCTGCACCGGCCACGAAGTACGTGCGCCAGCGCTGGCCGTCGTCCGGCCCGGGGCGCGCCCGCCTGTAGGCGGCGTGCAAGCACAGTCGGCCGGCGCTCACGGATACCAGAACAATGGCCCAGGTGAGGAGCAGGGCGTGGGAGATCTGGCTCCACAGGACAATGACCAGCCCCGCGGCGATGGCAAGAGCGGTATAAAGGCTGAGGGGCAGCTGCTGGTATATGTATCTGAGCCGCTCGACGGCCAGCCGCGCCTCAATGCCGTTGCCGGCAGGCGCCGCAGGTACGCTTGCCGCTCGCGGCTCAGAGGGCTCCACCTGCTTCTCCAGATTCGCCCGGCGCTATTGGTCCAGGTCGTTGCAACACCACGATACCCGATTCAGGCCGAGACAGTATAACCGCGCTTTTTCGTTGCGGTTGGCGTGTTCGTCACAAAGGCGTCATTGAAAATCCCTGGACGCCGTGCGCAGCGCGCCGAGCAGGCGGGTCTCGTCGCTGAGCTTGCCCGCCACCACGTGAATGACATCGCCCTCGCGCTCGATGACGCCGTTGATCACGAGCAGCCTGGCGCGCAGGGTGGGGCCGCGCTGGCGCTCCACCACCCAGGGCCACAGCACCACGTTGATGAAGCCGGTCTCGTCCTCCAGCGTCATGAAGATGACGCCCCTGGCGGTGGAGGGGCGCTGGCGATTGACGACCAGGCCCGCGGTGCGCACCCTGTCGCCGTGTGACAGGCCGTGGATGTCGATGGCCTTCGCGCAACACATGCGGTCGAAGCGTGCGCGCAGCAAGGCGAGCGGATGGCGGCCCAGCGCGAGGCCCAGTGCCGCGTGGTCCGCCACCAGGTCCTGCCCCTCGGTGGGCACGGACAGCATCGGCGTACCCTCATTGAACCGGGGGCTTGCGCCCAGCAGCGTCCCGGATTCGGCGCCGAGCACGTGCCACATCGCCAGATGACGGTGACCGGCAACCGGGGCGATCGCACCGGCGCCGGCCACCAGCGCCAGCTCGCGGCGAGCGAGCCGCGCCCGGCGGGCACGCCCCGCCGGCCCCGCCTCGCGGCCC
>CAZSDY010000363.1:0-2912 GCA_964605765.1 uncultured Ectothiorhodospiraceae bacterium
TCCATCCGCCGTTGCGCACCTCCTTGGCGTAGCGGAGGTAGCGCCCGATCGACTCCGGCGACACGACGCGATCGTGGTCGCGCAGGATCTGCTCGTGGATCTCGTCCTTCGTGCGCCAGCGTCCGTCGCGCATGAGGCCGATGGTGAGGTTGAGCCCGCTCGTGAGCCGCGCCCGGTCCAGGTCCGGGTCGTAATCCGCGCCGCGCAGTACGGGGTCGAAGAGCGGAAGGTCTGCGCCCGTCTCCGGGTGCGCGGACGGGTCGAAGTGGCGCGGGCGGACCATCACGACACCATCCGGCGAACGTCTTGCCCCGACTTCTCGGCCAACATCTCGACGTAGCGCGCGTAGCACTCTTCGCCGTCGATGCGGCCCGCTTCCCAGGATTCCCGAGCTGCGCGGCTCGAGAACGGGTTTGCTGCCCCGCTGATACCGGCCCACCCCGCGCCCCATCCGCGCTGATTGGGTGTCTGCCGCGTGACGACGCCGAGCAGGTCCTCGTCGATGTCGGGCCCGTCAGGGATCAAGAGGCGTTGCCGATCCATGCTCGCTCCTGAGTTGTGCGGGGAGGGGCCACCACCCCGCCCCGCGTCCAGACCTACGACTCCCCGCCACCGTGACGGGGAAAGTTCACTCGGCGGGCTCGAGGTCGGGGACGCTGCCACCGAGAATGGCCGCTGCGTCTGCCTTCGCCTCGTTGCCGCGATCTTCATGCTGGATGGCCGACTGGCGCGCGTTCACCATGCTGCGAAAGTGTGCCTTCGCATTCTTGCGAAGCTGCCGAATCTCCATAGCCTGCGCCCACGTGATCACGCCGGCGTCCAGGGCCACTTGCACGTCCTCGTCAATCCTGATTGCGCCCATCTGTCCTCCTACGGCATCTGCGCCATGATGTGACGGTAGATCGCACGCAGCGCACCTACCGACTTGTCGCTCGGGTCCAACTCAAGGGCAGCACGCGCCGCCTTGGCCTCCGTGTGCAACCCGCCTTCCTTGAGCGCGTCCACGATCTCCTGGCGGGTCATGGAGTCGATGCCGTCCGTCTGCTCGGCTTCGGCGGCGGGCTCAGTCTGCACCGCGTACTCGGCATCCACGGCGTCATCGTCCAACGCAGCAGACTCCAACGGTGCGCCTTCCTCGATCTGCGGCGGGGGAAGCGCCTGCGCCTCGTCGCCCGTGTAGAGCCCTTGGAACGTGTCAGGGGCCACGGCGCGAACCAGCATCGACTGACACCGCGCGAGGAACATCGCCTTGGGGTGCTGCCGCCACACGCCCTTGGAGAGCAGGCCGGCCGCCTCCGCGTCCTTCTTGTCGTACTCCAGCTCGACCCACGAATGAGACGCCGACCGACGCGCACGGGCCTTGCACCCCGCGCGGGAGAGCGCGATGATCTGGAAGTCAAACGTCGGCAGCAGGCGATAGGCAAGCGCGATCATCGTCTTGGCTTCCATCGCGCATCGGCCCTGGATGACGTACATGGAGTGCCACGCTTGAATGAGCGGGATGCCCAGTTCCGCGCCGCGCAAGCCGATGATGACGGCCTTCTCGGGCGAGTCGATGTGCCCCGGCATGATGCCTGAGTGCTGCATCCGTTTCGCGGTGTCCACGATCTTCTGGATGTCGGTCCCGGTCGCCGCTGCTGCGGTCCCGTAGCGTGCGATGGTGCGCGCCTCGACGGCATCGGGCCCTGTCTGGGCCGGTCCGAGGGCGAGTGTGTGTGTGGGCTTCTTGCTGCTCATTTCGTCTCCATGTATCGCCGCGTGCATCGGACGGCGCGCAGACCCATGCCGTATAGCTGCTTCCACGTTCGTCCGGGGAACATACGCAGGCGCAGGCACCGACTGATACTCACAGACCTTGTGTCGCTGTAGGTGGATGTCAGGAACCAACCGTCATCTGGCTTGCAACACGCGCCAGGTGACATCGCCCATTGCGGCGTGACCTTGATTACCCATCCGTGGTCCTCTTGACAGATCACCGCTGCACCTCGCTGCTCCGAACGTCGGGCACGTACTCGCACCGCTGCTCGGGGTCAGGGTTTGCTCGGTGCCAGCAGGACGCGCACGGGGATATCATCCCGCTCGTCGGCGCAGGCGGGAACCATCCGTACTTGATCGCATCCAGCTTCACGCGAAGCCGACGCATCGCCGCGTCCAGGTCCGACGCGCTACGCGAGGTCGTCACGACCCGACGCATCACCAACTTTACGTCACCGGGCTGCGGCGTCTTGAACTCATGCACCGTCACGCCGTCCATCGACTTCGGCTTGCGCTTCCCCGGCCACAGGTAGTCCAGACAATGAATCGGGATCTTGCCCGTCACCGCCCGATGCATGATCGCGTAGATCGAAAGCTGCTGGGACATATCGGCCTTCGCTTGCGCCGCCGCACCCGGGTTGCTCTTGGTCGTCTTGAGGTCGAGGATCGTCGGCGTGCCCGTCACGGGATCATGGCCTCGAACGTCGCACGACCCAACGAGAACTGCGTCGATGGGCTCGCCTGCATCGTCCGTCAGTCCCATTTCCCCGAAGTCCTCCACGGCGTCCACGAACGGAGCGATGGTGGGGATGCCGATGGCGTAGTCTGCCCGGATGATCGGGAGCGCCGCGTCGATGCCCTCGGTCAGTTCTTCCTCCGTCGAGCGCCGACGCCACGGTTCGCGGTCGTCGATCTCGTCCTCGGCGGCTTCGGTGTCGCCAACAGCCTTTTCCTCTACGTGGGCCAGCGAGGGCAGTTCGCCGTGCTGAATGAACATCGTCAGCGCGAACTCGCGGGCAAAGTGCGCCGCCTTGCCCCGGATGAAGTAGGGCTGCGGTTGGCTCTGCCACTTCCCGAGACGCCGCTGTTCCTCCAGGTGCGGGCACGGGCCCATTTCGCCGTATGAGGCGTGGATCTTGCGGGTCATTTCGCCGCCT
>CAZSDY010000364.1:0-2905 GCA_964605765.1 uncultured Ectothiorhodospiraceae bacterium
CCGCGCCGCTCCCGCCGGCCCCCGCGCCCCCAAAAAGCGGGAATGCTTTTTCCGGGGAGCCATGAGCACTGGCGGGTCGCGCCGGTCAAGCCCGCGGCCGCTCGTTGCGCGGGTCGAAAACCGGCTCGCGGATCACGCTTGCGGGACGTCGCTCGCCGAACATTTCCACGTCAAGCTCGGTCCCCACCGCCGCGTGCTCGACATCGAGCAGGGCGAAGGCGAGCGAGGCGCCCACGCGATGCCCGTAGCCACCCGACACCGCCACGCCAGCCAACTCATCGGCGAAAAACAGCGCCTCGCCCCCAATCACGTCGCTGTCCCCCGGCGCCACGCGAACCATCCGCAGGCGCCGTTCCAGACCCGAGTCGCGCCGCAGCAGCAAAGCGTCGCGGCCGATGAATTCCCTGCCCTCGAGGGCGACGAAGCGCTCCAGACCGAGCTCCCACGGCGTGCTCTCCACGCCGATTTCCGACCCCCACGCCTTGTAGCCCTTCTCCAGGCGCATGGCATTGATGGCGTAGAAGCCCACGTGGGCGAGACCGAGCCGCTCGCCTTCGGTGACCAGGGCGTCGTAGAGCGCGCGCTGCTCGGCGATATCGTGATGCAGTTCCCAGCCGAGCTCTCCCGTATAGCTCACACGCAGCGCATCGACGGCGACGCCCGCGACCTCAATGGCGCGCGCGCTGAGCCACGGAAACCCACTGTTGCCGAGATCGGCCGCCGATACGCGGCCGAGCAGCTCGCGGGCGCGCGGGCCGGCAATGGCAATGACGCCGCGCGCCTCGGTGAGGTCCTCGATATGCACATCGGCGCCGTGCGGTGTGTGCTCGTGCAGCCAGTCGAGGTGATGCTGCTGGGCAAGCGCCGCGCACACCAGGTACCACTCGCCCCGATTCAGGCGCGTGATGGTGAATTCGCACTCGACGCCGCCCCGGTGATTGAGGAAATGACATAATCGCACGTCGCCGATCGTTTTCGGCAAGGTGTTTGCCGACATCGAATCGAGCACGCGCGTGGCATCCGCGCCGCGCACACGGTACTTGCTGAAGCCGCTCAGATCCATGATGCCCGCGTGTTCGCTGCAGGCACTACACTCGGCATGCACCGCCTGGAACCAGGCGCCGCGGCGAAAGCCGATGTGCGTTGATTCGCCGCGCCGCGCGAACCAGTTGGGCCGTTCCCAGCCGTAGACGCTGCCGAACACGGCGCCGCGTGCGGCGAGCCGATCGTGGATCGGCGTCATCTTGCACGGGCGGCCGGCAGCCCGCTCCTCGAGCGGGTAGTGCGTCGCGAACTGCGTGGCAAATACATCCACGGCCCTGGCGACGCGATAGCGTTTGTCGGCGAAGCACCCGAAGCGGCGCGGGTCAAAGGCGAGCATGTCGAGCGGCGGAGAGCGCTCGATGATCCACTCGGCAAGCAGGGCGCCCGCCCCCGCGCCTTCACCGATGCCGAAGCCACTGCCCGCGGCAATCCAGGCGTTGCGCAGCCCGGGTGCCGGGCCAATGAGCGGCTGGCCGTCGGGGGTATAGCTGACGGGGCCGTGCACCACGGTCTTGATGCCGGCCTGTGCAAGGACCGGAATGCGCGCAAGCGCATCGGCCAGCAGCGGCTCTATGCGCTCCAGATCCGCCGGCAGCAGCTCCATGCCGAAGTCGCGAGGGATGCCGTCGACGGACCACGTCTGCGGGCTCGACTCGTAGGCGCCGACGATCAGCCCGTCTCGCTCGCGACGCACGTACCACTGGCGATCGTGAAAGCGGATGAGGGGGATGGAATCCGGTACGCAGGCCCTTATCTCGGTGTGGTCTTCGGTCACGAGGTACTGGTGCAGCATGGGCACGACCGGGAGATCGAGCCCCAGCAGGGCGCCGATCTCGTTGGCCCAGAAGCCGGCGGCGACCACCACGTGCTCGGCGATGACCTCATGGCCCGCTGCCGTGATGCGCCACTCGCCGGTTCGGGTCGCCTCGATTGCCCGCACCGGCGCGTGGCGGAAAACCCGCGCGCCCCCGGCTCTCGCGAGGCGCGCCATCGCCTGCGTCGCCTGCGCGGGGTCGACGTAGCCGTCGATGGGTTCGAAGATTCCGCCCAGCAAACCCGCGGTGCACAGGAGTGGGCAGAGTCGCGTGATGTCCGCGGGGCCGAGCATCTGGAAATCGATGCCGAGCCGGCGTCCCACCGAGAGCCCGTGGCGGAACTCGTCCATGCGATCCGCATCGCTCGTCACGCGTATCCCGGCGCAACGATGGTAGCCGGTCGGCTCCACGCCTTCGCGCTCCAGCCGATGGTAGAGCTCGGTGCTCAGCTTGCGCATGAAGCCGTGTGTCAGGTTGAAGGTGTAGTGCGTGCAGAACCCCGCCGCATGCCAGGTCGAGCCGGCGCCGAGCTCGTTCTTCTCGATCAGCACGACATCGCGCCAGCCCTTTTCGACTAGCTGGTAGAGCAGCCCGCAGCCGTAGATGCCGCCGCCGATGATCGCTACGCGCGCGTGGTGGGGCGTCATTTTCACAGTTCCCTGATCACATGCGGGCGGTCCATGCCGGTGAGCTCGGTTGTCGGCGCAATGTCGATTCGCACTCGGCCGTTAGCCTGAAAGTCACCGATCTCCCCCCTCTTCCTGAAGATGGTCCCATTCCATGCGGCAAGTGCGGTGGTGAGCATTTAGTCCCTTACCCGTGAATTCTCCTGCAAAACGGCAAACAATCGAGGCTATTGGGAAAACAGTGGATACTGCACGATGATGATGACTCTCGCCAAGCCGCGAAGCACGCAAAGAAGATCGATCTGCCTCAATATGGCGCTCGACGCTACCCGTGATACCCCCGTCATCAGAGTTTTCCGCAATCCCCCCTTTGCGTGCTTTGCGTCTTGGGCGTGCATTATCCGGCGTGTGATTCGGCGC
>CAZSDY010000365.1:0-2896 GCA_964605765.1 uncultured Ectothiorhodospiraceae bacterium
GATGGCGGGGACGACCTCGCCGTCGGGCACGCCGATCGGGGCGGCCACGATCTCGAGGGTGGCGCGCTCGGGGGTTGGGCCGCTGTCGCTGAAGTACCCCTCGGGACGCTCGACGGTGATGCGGCCGGGCCGGTACAGCAGGACTCCGGGCCACTCGGCGTGATCGCTCACGAGCCCTGCGGTGACCGGGTTGGTGATGGTGTAGACGATCGTCGCATTCAACGTACGTTGGGATAACCGTGCGGGTTTGGTACCGCTGGCATCCGTACTTTGGCCAGAGCTTGGTGGTGCGCGCGGCGAAGGCGGGATCTCGTGGCGTCGAGCTCGCCTTGGAGCGGGGGAATGACACGGCGCTGTCAGTGCCGGTTTGGATGACTGAGCGCGCTGTGTGCGATGCGCAGACGCCGGGTCCAGCGTTGGTCTCACTGGATGCGTTGCTGTCTCTGCGTGACGCCCTGGTTGTGCGTGAGCGAGATCGCGATGAGATCGGTCGCGAACCCACGCGCACCAAGGAGAGCGACGATGACGGAAGATCCATGGTTGGGCTATCAGTTGACGCTGGAGTTGCCCGAGGCGACGCAACGAGCAATACCGGAGTCCACGACGCCAAGACTGGTGGAGGCGCTTCGGGACCTCCTATTGCAGGCCGGGACAGCGATCGTGGAGCGAGCGGCTCAGGAGGTCGACGATGACGACTGACCTGTTAGGAGTCCATCGCGAGCGGCTCGCGCTGGTGTACGTCCGACAGTCCACCCCGGGCCAAGTGCTGTGTCATCTCGAAGGCAAGCAGCGTCAGTACGAACTCGTAGAGTTGGCGCGTTCGATGGGCTGCGAAAAGATCGAGGTGATCGATGATGATCTCGGTCGTTCGGGTGATGAGTACACCGAACGGCCGGGCTTCCAGCGCCTTGTTGCGTTGGTGTGCGGCGGCGATGTCGGCGCCGTATTCTGTCTCGAGGCGTCGCGATTAGCCCGCAACGGTCGCGACTGGCACAATCTGCTGCACATGTGCGGGCTCGCCGACGTCGTGATCGTCGACCCCGACGGCGTATACGACCCCAACGCGAGTAACGACCGCCTGCTGCTGGGCTTGAAGGGGACGATGAGCGAATTCGAACTGACACTGTTGCGGCAGCGTTCCAAGGAGGCGAAGGCGCAGAAGGCAGCCCGTGGTGAGCTCCGCTTCCGCCTGCCAGCCGGCTTGGAGTGGGGCACCGATTCCCAGATCGGGCGGGCAGCCAACGAGCGCGAGCGCGATGTGGTCGCGTTGGTGCTGCGCAAGTTCGAGGAGCTGGGCAGCGCCCGTCAGGTCATGCTGTGGTTGCACGAGGCCGACATTGCATTGCCCGTGCGCGCTGCCGATAGCCGCGTGATGTGGCGTCGCGCCTACCACGGTCTGGTCGTCCGCATGGTCAGGAATCCACTGTACGCGGGCGCGTATGTCTACGGGCGCAGGAAGGGCCAGACCCAGGTGGTCGACGGCCAGGCCCGGAAGACACGCGGACATTCCAAGCCGATCGAGGAGTGGGACGTTCTGCTTCGCGACCATTTCGAGGGGTACATCTCCTGGGAGCAATACGAGCGTAATCTCGCAACGCTCAGCTCCAACGCTCATCAACTCAGCGACGGTCGCAAGAAGGATGGGCGCGGCGGCAAGGCGCTTCTGAGCGGGCTGCTGCGCTGTGCGCGTTGTGGTCGCCGGCCGCAGGTCTGGTATCGCGCGAACACCCATCGCTATCAGTGCCGAACTGACAGTGCCCTGCACGGAAGCAGCCGGTGTATCGCCTTTGGCGGCACCGCCCCCGACGAGGCGATCGCCAAGGCCGTTCTGGAAGCCGTCCAGCCCTGTGCGGTCGACGCAGCCGTCGAGGCCGCGGCACGCGGCGCCGAGCAACGCGTCGAGCAACGACGCCTCCTACAGCTCGACTGCGACGAGGCGCGCCACCAAGCCAAGCTCGCACAGGCTCGTTACGAGGCTGTCGATCCTGACAATCGCCTCGTCGCATCGACCCTCGAGGTGCGCTGGAACGCCGCGCTACAAAAGGTCCAGCAGTGCGAAGGCCGTCTTGAATCGTTCGACGCGCACAGCCGGCGAAGCGTTTTACCCGACCGAAACCTGCTGCTTGGTCTGGCCAAGGATCTCCACGCCGTGTGGCATGCGCCTACGACGACACAGCGGATGCGACAACGATTGGTCCGCATCCTCATCGAGGACATCATCGTGGATGTCGACGACTCCGCCGGTACGCTCTCACTCACCGTTCACTGGGTAGGGGGCCGGCATACGACGTACGAGTTGGCGAAGAGGGCGCGACCGAGAAACCACACCGACAGCAACGCCCTTGCCGTCCTTGGCCGAATGGCGGCGCAATTCACGGACGACCAGATTGCGTCGACCCTCAACCGTTCAGGATACAGAACAGGTCACGGCAACACGTGGAACCGGGTCCGCGTGCAGAGCGCCCGCTACGAACACGGACTGCCGCCGTTTGTCCCGGGCTCGCGCCCGAGCACGATCACGGTGATGGAGGCCGCCGAACGACTCCGCGTGAGCGCACACTTCGTCAGGCGCCTGATCCGCGACAACATCTTGGCCGCACATCAGGTCGTCAAGGGCGCCCCCTGGGAGATCGCGCCCGCACACCTGTCCACGGATGCCGTCGCCGATGCCGTCGCCAACCGTCGCCGTCGGCGCCCGCGGCGTGAACCTGCGGGCGACCAACTCTCCTTGATTCCAACCGGTTAGCCGAAGGAGGCAGAATGAAGCCATCATGTAGGCGACCTTGTCGAGTGTGGCCGCGGGGCCGAGCAGCTGGACGCGGCTGGTCGGCTCGGTCGCCCAGAAGTTCTCCCAGCGGCCGTACGAGGCGTTGACGCATTTGCCCACGAACTCGTG
>CAZSDY010000366.1:0-2885 GCA_964605765.1 uncultured Ectothiorhodospiraceae bacterium
GAATCGCGGCAGACGCGCACCACGGCCGAGGGTGGCACTGCCCACAAATCGGGCATCAGCCACGGGTGCGGAAAGGATGACAAGCCGCCGCCGCCGACCTCCTGGCGGAAGCGGTTGAGCTGATCCTCGGAGATGCGCCCTTCGAGGAATGCCCGCGCGTAGATGCCCGGTGCGCTGTGGCCCTGGATGAAGATCAGATCCCCGCCGCCGCGCTCGCCGGGGGCGTGAAAGAAATGGTTGAAACCGACATCGTACAGCGTTGCCGCGGACGCGAAGCTCGCGATGTGCCCGCCGAGCTCGGTCGATTGGCGGTTCGCCTGCACCACCATTGCCAACGCGTTCCAGCGAATCAGGGAACGAATGCGCCGCTCGATGGCCGGATCGCCCGGTGTGTGCTTCTCCCGCGTCTCGGGGATGGTGTTGACGTACGCGGTATTGGCCGTGTGGGGAAGGTAGGCGCCGGAGCGCCGCGACTTGTCAATCAGCATCTCGAGCAGATAATGGGCGCGCTCCACGCCGTCACGTTCCAGAACGGCGTCCAGGGATTCGGCCCAGTCGCGCGTCTCGTCCGGGTCGATATCGGTGATCTTGGGTGCTGCGGCCATGTCGTTCTCGCTCGTGTGATTGCCGGTTTTCCCTGGTGCGCGCGCGCCTTGCCGCGATCTTCATCGCACAGCACGACGGCGAAGCAGCCCCCGGTACGGTCGGGGCCGGGCCCGGTTCACTGCGCATCCGGTCGTGGAGGCGCCGGCGTGGGGCCGGACGCTGATTTTTTTGTCTTCCCTGACCCCGGGCCGGCGTTTACCCTGTCAATATATAGAACGGACGCGCGGCGCGCGAGAGAGACATCGACGATTTGAGCTGCATCAGGATCACCCGGCCGGACGACTGGCACCTGCACCTGCGCGACGGGCCGGTGCTGCGTGACGTCGTCGCGCACGTGGCACGGCGCTTCTCCCGCGCGGTCGTCATGCCCAATCTCATGCCACCGGTCACCACCGTCGATGCCGCCCTCGCGTACCGCGAGCGCATCACGGCGGCGCTGCCGCGGGGGCTCGGCCTCGAGCCCCTGATGACGCTGTATCTGACGGACGATTTCAGCGTGCGGGAGATCGAGAAGGCGGCACGCAGCACCATCGTGCATGCCTGCAAGCTCTATCCGGCCGGCGCGACCACCCATTCGCGGCACGGGGTGAGCGATCCGGCGAGGATTGACGGCGTGCTCGAGGCGATGCAACGCCTTGATCTGCCATTACTGGTCCATGGCGAGGTCGTGGACCCGGAGGTGGACGTCTTCGATCGCGAGGCGGTTTTCATCGATCGCCATCTGCGCGGGATCGTGGAGCGCTTCCCCGCTTTGCGGGTGGTGCTCGAGCACGTGACGAGCCGCGAGGGTGTGGCATTCGTGCGCGGCGCGCCGGCAACGGTGGCCGCGACCATCACGGCGCATCATCTGCTGCTCAATCGCAACGCACTTTTCTGCGGTGGTGTTCGCCCGCACCACTACTGCCTGCCGGTGATGAAACGCGAGACGCATCGCCGGGCGCTGCTCGACGCGGCCACCGGCGGCGATCCGAAGTTCTTCCTCGGCAGCGATTCCGCACCGCATGAGCGCCGCGCCAAGGAGTCGGCCTGCGGTTGTGCCGGGCTGTACACCGCGCATGCCGCCATGGAGCTCTACGCCGAGGCGTTCGAGCGCGCCGGCCGGCTCGACCGCCTGTCGGCGTTCGCGGGCCACCACGGGCCGGATTTCTACCGCCTGCCGCGCAACAGCACCGAGATCGTGCTGCGCCGCGAGCCCTGGATGGTCGAGCCCTTGCTGCCATTCGGCGACGGTCACCTGGTACCGTTCAGGGCGGGCGAGCCCGTTACCTGGCAGCTCGAGGAGACATACGATGGCTGACGGCAGCGGCATCGCGCCGGCCGGCGGCGAGGTGGGCGGCCTCGTGGCGCGTCGATTCCGCGGGTTTCTCCCGGTCGTGGTGGACGTGGAGACGGCCGGCTTCAACGCCCAGACCGATGCACTCCTGGAGATCGCGGCCGTGACGCTTGACGTCGATACGGGCGGGTGCTGGTGCAGAGGCGAGACGCACGCCTGCCATGTGGCGCCGTTTGCCGGTGCGAATCTGGAGCAGGCGTCGCTCGAGTTCACGGGCATCGACCCATACCATCCGTTCAGGGAGGCGTTGCCGGAAAAGGAGGCCCTGCGTAGCGTGCTCACACCGGTGCGCGCCGCGGTGCGGGCGAGCGGCTGCACCCGCGCGGTGCTGGTGGGCCACAATCCGTGGTTCGACCTCTCGTTCCTGAACGCGGCTGTCAAGCGCACCGCGTACAAGCGCAATCCCTTCCATCCTTTCACCACCTTCGACACCGCCACGCTCGCCGGGCTCGCCTACGGCCAGACGGTGCTGTCGCGCGCCGCGGAGGCTGCGGGGCTGGCGTGGAACGAGCGCGACGCGCATTCCGCCATCTACGACGCGGAGCTGACTGCCGATCTGTTCTGCACCGTGGTCAACGCCTGGGGCACGGCCTGGGAGCCGCGCGAGCCGGCGTGACGCCGACAGAGGAACAATGGGATCGGAGTCGGTTTTCTCTCACCTCGGGTCGAGAATGCATCATGGTTATAGCCCGGAACAGCGGCGGCGCCCACGATCGTGCGGCCGCGTTCAGACAAGGATGCGGCACAAAGATGCCTCTTTGCTCTCGACGCTATTGTGGCGCCAGTTGCTTGCTGCAGGTCATCATCGATTTGGGGAGCAACGTAGGTTCCGGAGCCGCCGCGGCTGCACAAGAAACCTTCGTCTACCAGCTGGCCGAAGGCGTGCCTGACCGTCGTTCTCGAGATCTCGAGCTCGTGCATCAATACGCGCGACGAAGGAAGCCGT
>CAZSDY010000367.1:0-2862 GCA_964605765.1 uncultured Ectothiorhodospiraceae bacterium
TGCTCGCGGGGATCTGGCTGGTCGCCGTCACCCTGCGACCGCTCGGTCTGCCGACGGTGATGGGTGAGTTGATCGTAGGCGTGATTGTGGGTCCAGCGGTGCTGGGCCTCGTCGCGCCGAGTGAATTGATCCAGCTATTGGCCGATATCGGCATATTTTTCCTGATGTTTCACACCGGTGTCGAGACTCAACCGCTCGAATTCTACGAAGCCTTGAAACGCTCGATGGGCGTCGCGGTGGTGGGCGCCGTGGTGCCATTCGCGGTCAGCTTCGCGGTCGCCTTGTCGTTTGGTCTGGACCTCGTCGGGGCAACCTTTGTCGGGCTCACGATGACGGCTACCGCAGTGGTTATTACGCTCAAGAGCCTGAAGGATCTCAAGCTGATCGATACCCGGCTGGCGCGTGTGATCGTGGCCAGTAGCGTCATCGACGACCTGCTGACGTTGGTATTCTTCGGCCTCGTGATCGGGGTGCTCTCCGGAGGGCCGTTCGAGCCTCTTAACGTCGTTGTCACCCTGGGCAAGGTCGCGGGCTTTGTCGCCGTCGCCGTGTTTCTCGGACGATTCATCTATCCCCGGTTGACGATGCCGTTTCGTTCCGAGGGGGGGAAAGGCTTCACCTTCGTGCTGCTCATGGCGGTCGCCCTTGGCCTGTTGGCCGAGGCCATCGGCTTGCACATCATTCTCGGAGCCTATCTGGCAGGCCTGTTCTTCGAAGAGAAAGTGGCACACCCGAATCTGGTCAGAATCGTCAAGGATCGTGCCTACGGAATTGCCTACTCGTTTCTCGGCCCGATTTTCTTCATGTCCCTGGGGTTTTCCATCACCTTCGATGTCAGTGCTTCCGGCGTGGGGTTCATCGTTGCGTTGTCGATTGCGGTAATCGTCGGTCAGATTCTCAGCGCCGGGGGCATGGCATATCGCATGGGGCTACCGCCCCGCGAGGCGCTTACTGTCGGCGTGGGCATGTGCGGGCGCGCCGAGATCGCATTCATCCTCGCTGCGCTGGCACTGAAACTGGGAGCCATCGACCAGGGCGTGTTCACGGCGGTGATTTTCACCGCCTTTCTCCTGAACCTGTTGACGCCCCTTGCCTTGAAGGGCTGTGCCGTGCTGCTGGAAGGGAGGGCGGCGCCACTGGCAGATGCAACCCGCGGCGTCATCCAGATCGAAAAGTTCAGCACCCCGCTCGTAGAGGAGCGCTACGAAGGACAACTCCTGCACGCGTTGCCCGATCTGGCCGGTGCGGTGGTTATCTACGGATACGGTCCCGAGGTGGTTTCCCTGATGGAAGAACTCGATAGCCGCGGGGTAGCGACGGTTGTAATCGAAGAGGACGAGAGCGCGGCGCGACGCTTGCACGTGCGGGGCAAGGCGGTCGTGTACGCCTCGCTCGCCGAGGACGATCTGGACCTGCGACCGCTGGCTAAAGCGCGAGCGCTGGTGGCCAACGGCGAAGACGAGCTCAATGCCCTGCTCGCCGTGAGTGCACGAGAGCTTGGCTTCGGCGGTCCCATCGTTGCCCTGATCGACAACCCCAATCGCCGCGCGCCGATGCAGCTCGCCGGCGTAACGGCGGCGTTCACGCCGAATCACGTGCTTGCTGCCGCTGTAGCCGTACGCGCCAGCGCCAGGATAGGGCCGCGGATCACGGGTGTGCAGCCGCTCGGGAACCTGCTCGAGGTGGCCGAGATCCGCATCCACGACGAGAGCCCGCTGGCGAACAAGACCCGCACGGATTCGAGGATCTACACCGACACCGGGGCGCACATCGTCGGCCAGTGGCTGGAAGACGCGCTCCAATCGCCTCCGCCACGCGATCAAGTGCTACGGCCCGGGATGATTCTGGTGGCCGCCGGCAGTCCCGACAGCATCAAGCGTCTCAGTGAGATTGCCCGCCCGATCACACCGCAAGGCACGATCGTGGTAGCTGGCTTCGGCAATGTCGGCAGCAAGCTGGTCGAGATGCTCAAGGACGCCGGTGAACAAGTGTGCGTTATCGACGAAACGGAGCAGCCGGAGGTCGATGTGGCAGGGGACGTGCTGGATTCGAGCGTTCTGGATCGCGCTCGAGTGGCCACGGCTCGCGTCGTTATTCTGGCGTGCGGGAGCGACAGCGCCACGCTGCTGGCCGCAACCGTGGTACGCAATTACGCCCCCGACGTGCCCATCATCGCCTGTGCGGCACTGGCAGACAATGTGGCGCACATGCAGCAGGCGGGTGCCGACTTCGTGTTTTCGGTGAGTCAGGTGGCCGGGCAACTCCTCGCGCATCACATCCTCGGCGAGATGGTTGCGCAGCAGGCCCACATCAAGCTCGTCAAACTCCCCGCCGGCTGGCTGAGTGGCGGCCACCTGCCGGAATCGAGGATTCACGAGCGTACGGGGTGCACCGTAGTCGCCGTCGAGCATGCCGGGGACATCATTATGGAGGTCCCGTCGTCGTTCGTTCTCGCCGAAGAGGACGCCCTCTACGTGTGCGGTACGGTCGATGCCTTCAGCCGTTTTTACGAGCAGTTCCCGCAATCGCGAGCCTGATCCGGCAGGGCGGTCCGTGCAAGAGGATGCGCTCGGCAGCCATGGTATGTGCCGGAGTAAACGCGTGGACAATTGCCGCGAGTCGGCTTGCGCCCACATCCGCGATTTCCATTCTGCCGAGCCCATGGTGTCCGTTCCCGCGCGGCCGTGGCATTGCGCTTGCGCTGCAATACGCGACAGGGTGCCGTAGAGGAAAGAGTTGATGAGACGGGCGTCGCGTACTTTGCGCACAGTGCACCTGACCCGGCCGAGCCGGAACCAAACAGGGCGTCGAGCACGAGACGTTGCGCCGAATCACACGCCCGATAATGCACGCCCAAGACGC
>CAZSDY010000368.1:0-2862 GCA_964605765.1 uncultured Ectothiorhodospiraceae bacterium
GGGCCCGCTGTGCGGCCGCTCTCCGGCGCGGTGGCGCGGCCCCGGTCTCGGTCTGCGGCGCCAGGGTGGCCGGGGCCGGTGCGCGCGACGCGCTCGTGGCGCTTGCCGAGACGCTCGGCGCCCGCGTCTACGGCGAGGTGCTGCCCGCGCAGGTCAGCTTTCCCAATCAGCACCCCGCCTTTCGCGGTCGCCTCAGCCAGGACCAGCGCGAGATTCGAAAACAGCTCGGTGACTGCGATGCCGTCGTGCTGGTCGGCGGCGAGTTCTTCGAGGAGATCTGGTTTGCCGACGAGGCGCCGTTCCCGGAAGCGACGCAGCGCATCCAGGTCGACCCGTCAGCCCGGCACCTCGGGCGCAACTACCGCGTGGACTGCGGGCTGCTTGCCGACCCACGCCGAGCGTTGGAAGCGCTCGACCGTGCGCTCGATTCCGGTGCCGACGAGGAATTTCAGCGCGCCGCGGCTGAACGCGGTGCCGCCCTGTGCGCGCTCAAGGCGACCGAGACGCAAGCGCAGCTCGAGCGCGCGCGCGCCGCGAGCGGCAATCGAGCGATGACCGCGGCGAGGCTCATGGCCGAGCTTGCCGCGGCACTGCCTGGCGATGTCGCGATTGCCGGCGAAGCGATCAGCGCGGGGCTCGATCTGATGCGCACGCTGTCCTTCCGGCAACCCGGCGACTACCTGGCCGCGCGCGGCGGCGGCATCGGTCAGGGCCTGCCGAGCGCCATCGGCATGAAGCTCGCCCATCCCGAGCGCCCCGTGCTGTGCCTCTCGGGTGACGGCTCGGCGCTCTATACCATACAAAGTCTCTGGAGCGCCGCGCATCACGACATCCCCGTGGTGTTCCTGATCATCAATAATCGTTCGTACCGCATCCTCAAGCTCAACATGAACCGCTACCGCACCGAGGCCGGGCTGGCAGATGGCGACTACCCGCACCTCGACATCGATGGACCCGCGGTCGACTTCGTTCACCTTGCCAGGGGTTTCGGGGTGGCGGGCCGGCGCATCGAAGCGCCAGAGGAGATCGGACCGGCGCTGCGCGCCGCCTTCGACTCGGGAGAGCCCTGGCTGCTCGACGTCGCCATCGACGGGCAGGTGTAGTCGCCCGTGACGGTGCGCCTTCGATCAACAGCGGGAATTGAGTGGGTAACAGGATTCGGGCGTTGAACGTTCGGTTGCGCCCGGATTGTAGACATTCGAGTGTCATCGAGCACGCGGCCCACGTCCAGCTTCCTCTAATTCGAAGTCGCGGCCGCGCCGGTTCCAGGGGCGGTATACAATAGCCTCTCGGTGTACAAGCAGGCGGGGGGGCCGGTTTGGGGCACCTCCCCGAAACCGAGGGAGAGGCAACTGGCCAGGGTCAGGAATAATCCACGGCGGGCTCGTCACCGTGGCCGGAATCGCGAACCGGCTCCCGATCGAGCTCCCCCCTACATCACCCGTCGCATCCCGCCCTTCGAGATCCTCTCGCGGGAAGGTCTCGCGCTGATCGAGGACAAGGCCGACACGATCCTGCAGGAAATCGGGGTTGACGTGCGAGACGACCCGGAGTCGCTGGCGCTGTTTCGAACCGCGGGTGCCGATGTGCGCGGTGAGCGGGTGAGATTCCCCAAGGGCATGTGTCGTTCAATCGTGACCGCGTCCGCCCCCGGGCGGTTCACACAGCACGCCCGCAATCCAGATCGCTCGGTAGAGATCGGGGGCCACAGCCTCGTTCTCGTGCCCTCGTACGGCCCGCCGTTCGTGAGAGGTCTCGAACTCGATCGACGCTACGCCACCCTCGACGACTTCCATCGTTTCGTGAAGTTGTCCCACCTCTCGCCGTACCTGCATCACACTGGAGGCCCGATTTGCGAACCGACCGACGTTCCGGTAAGCAAGCGACATCTCGATATGGTGTACGGACATATTCGTTATTCCGACAAGGCGTACATGGGTGCAGTCAGGTCCGGCGACCGGGCCGAGGACAGCATTCGCATGACGGAGATCGTGTTTGGTGAGGATTTCCTTGCACGCAATTGCTGTATTTCGGCTCTCATCAACGTCAACTCGCCGCTCGTGCTGGATGCCACGATGCTCGATGCGCTCAAGGTCTATGCGCGTCGCGGGCAAGCGTGCGTCGTCACCCCGTTCGTGGTCGGTGGTGCCTCGGGACCCGTCAGCCCGGCGGCGATGCTCGCCCAGACGCTGGCTGAAGCCCTCGCTGGCATGGCGCTCACGCAGCTCGTGCGCCCAGGTGCCCCGGTGGTCTTCGGGCTCCTGGTGGGGGGAATGAACATGCGAACCGGTGCGCCGGTGCGTTTCGACGAAACGTGGAAATGCCTGCTCGCCGGTGGGCAGCTTGCGCGTCACCTCGGAGTCCCTTACCGGTGCGGAGGAACATCGACCACCTCGAAGATCCCCGATGTGCAGGCGGGTATGGAGGCCGCGTGCTATCTGAACTACTCGCTGCTCAGCGGAGTGAATTTCCTCATTCACGCCACCGGGACTTGCGAGGGCGGGTTGTGCCTGTCCTATGAGAAATACGTGCTCGACTGCCATCTGCTCGGAGCGCTCACGCGCGTGCTATCGGGCATCAATCTGAGCGAGGACGAGTTCGGCCTGGCCGCATTCGCGGAGGCGGGTCCCGGTAACATGTTTCTCGACACCCGGCATACCCTTGCGCGTTATCGTGAGGCCTTCTACGAGTCACCCCTGTTCGATTCGCTGTCGTTCGAGCAGTGGCGCGATGAGGGCGCACTCGACGCAACCGGGCGTGCGAACATTCTAATGCAGTCGATGCTGGCAGACTATGAGGCGCCTCCGCTGGACGCGGCGATCGATGAAGCCCTGGACGACTTCATGACTCGTCGCAAGTCCC
>CAZSDY010000369.1:0-2849 GCA_964605765.1 uncultured Ectothiorhodospiraceae bacterium
TCGACCATCTCCGCCACGCCATAGGCCGCCAGCCCGCCTGAAAGACTCAACGCGGCGCCCACCCGGGAGCCCAACGCTTGCCGCGCAGCCTCGGCATCGAGCACCATGGCCCCCCCGGCAAAATCCTCGGGGTCTATGCGCCCCAGCGCCAGATCGGCGTCCGTCACGGTCGGCTCCTCGCCTGAACGCGCGTAGCACACGGGGCCCGGATCCGAACCGGCGCTGTCGGGGCCTACCGTGATCTGGCCGAGCGCATCGAGACGCGCAATGGACCCGCCCCCCGCCCCGATCTCCACCATCTCGATGACGGGAATGCGCAGCGGCAGCCCACTGCCCTTGATGAAGCGCGCGGCCCGGTCGACCTCGAAATTTCTGGCCGTGCGCGCGCGCCCATGGTGCACCAGGCAGATCTTGGCGGTCGTGCCGCCCATATCGAACGACAAGACCTTGTCCAGTGCGCCTTCCCTGGCGATCTGCGTGGCAAGGATGGCGCCGCCCGCGGGGCCCGACTCCACGAGACGGATGGGGTAGCGAATCGCCGTGTCCAGTGTGGTGAGCCCGCCGCCCGATGTCATGAGCAGCACCGGGCACACCAGGCCCATGGCCTCCAGCGCCGCCCCCAGTCGTTGCAGATAGCTCGCCATCAGGGGCTGCACGTAGGCATTGGCGCAGGTCGTGGAGAAGCGTTCGTATTCTCGGATCTCGGGGCATACCTCACTGGAGAGGCTGACCGGGATTTCGGGCATGCGCGATTGCAGCAGATCGCGCACGCGCGTCTCATGCACTGCATTGCTGTAAGCATGCAGGAAACCGACTGCCACACTTTCGACGCCCAGCGACTCGAGCGCCGGAATCAGCGCGAGGACCGCCGACTCGTCGAGGGGAGCCAACTCCCGCCCATCGACATCGACACGTTGCGGCACCGTGAAGCGCAAGCGTCTTGGCACCAGAGGCCGGGGTTTTTCCAGGAACAGATCGTATTGGTCGAATCGCCCCTCGTCGGCGATCTCGAGGACGTCCCTGAACCCCTGCGTGGTGATGAAGGCTGTCACGGCGCCCTTGCGCTCGATGATCGCGTTGGTGGCGAGCGTGGTCCCGTGCATGAGCAGATCCAGATTGGAAGGCTCGACGCCGACCCGATCGAGCAGCCTGGTGATCCCCGTGATGACCCCCTGCTCCGGAGCACTCACCGTGGTGAGGACCTTCGTCGCCTGCTGCGTGCCGGCCACATCGAGCACCACATCAGTGAACGTTCCACCGATGTCGACCGCGATGCGCCGCGTTGATTCGCTGTTGCCCATGTTCCTGGATTCGGCGCTCGAGCGCTGCGTGCAGCATTCACGCGATTGTCCCATCACCGGCCCGTCAGGCAAAGTGCACTCACCCGCCGGCTGACGGCGCTACGGCGTACCGCGAAGCCGGATCAGAGCGACATCCACGACACCGGGCGATTCTCGACCCGGGGCGGGAAGAGTCACTGTGACGCCGATGTTCAAAAAAAACCCCGCGCAAGCGGGGTTTGACACAAGGAAGAGGTAGTCCCGGAATCGGATGAAGGCGTGCAGAACTCTCACTGCCTCCGATTTCCCAACGGTTTCCGCCTGTTATTGTTATGCCTTGTTGTCGTTGTATTGTTGCTGGCGGATGGCGCTAGACCCGCACTGGCTCCTCCTCCATGAACCCGGACCATTACAACCCGTGTTCTTGAGCGTAGACCGCGCCAGGCCATTTCTCAACCCGCTTTCGACACGCAAGTCCCGGGGCGCCCACCCTCGCAGTGTCGAGCGGTACATCGGGCGGGCTGGGGCAACCGGCGATTTAGCGTAGAATCCACGGAGAAACGGGTCCAGAGTCATATTCTCTCGCCACGGGCTGAAAATCGATTGGTATCGTCGAATGTGACTCTCACCCCATTTTTCCACGACTCGTGGTGAAAGAAAGTGACGCTGCCCCCGTTTTTTATCCACGCGCAGCGGATGTGCCCGCAACGCTTGATCTCGGCGCTGGCCTACCGATTGATGCGCATCGAGACGCCGGCGATCAAGAACGCGCTGATTCGCTGGTTCGCGCACCGATATGCGGTGGACATGCGCGACGCCGATCCGCGCGACCCCACCCGCTACGCCTGCTTCAATGCGTTTTTTACCCGCGCACTGCACGCTGGCGCGCGGACTCTGCCCGACGACGCGCACGCCATCGCCTGTCCGGTGGATGGGTCCGTCAGCGAGATCGGGGGCATTGCGGGCGAGCGGCTCATTCAGGCCAAGGGCCATACCTACTCGCTCGCGGCCCTGCTGGCCCACGACGGGCAATGGGTGGCACGGTTCAGGGACGGGAAGTTTGCCACGCTCTATCTCTCGCCCCGGGATTATCACCGTGTGCACATGCCCATCGACGCCCGCCTCCTGGAGATGGTCCACGTGCCGGGGCGGCTGTTCAGCGTGAACCGGGCAACCACGAGAGCGCTGCCGGATCTCTTCGCAAGGAACGAGCGCGTGATCTGCTACTTCCAGTCCGGCGTCGGCCCTTTGTGCCTGGTGCTGGTTGGTGCCCTGTGCGTGAGCGGCATCGAGACTGCGTGGCACGGGCTGGTGACCCCACCGCGAGGCAAGCGTGTGCAGCGCTGGACCTACGAGGAGGCGCACGCGCTGGCGCTCGCGCGCGGACAGGAGATGGGCCGCTTCAACATGGGATCCACGGTAATCGTGCTGCTGCCGCCGCGCGCGGCAGCGTGGCAGGACGGCATCCAAGCCGGGCAACCGGTCGTGATGGGGCAGCCCCTTGGCGAAACCCTGGCTGACGCCGTCGGTCGCTAGCCGGCCAGCGCGGCGCACTAGAAGCCGGGAACC
>CAZSDY010000370.1:0-2837 GCA_964605765.1 uncultured Ectothiorhodospiraceae bacterium
CCATTTGATGCGAGGTAACGCGAACGCTGCTCGGCGATCCGATCGTCACACCATTGGCGGCGCTCGGCTCTGTTCATGCCCGCGAAGAAACCGCGGCAGTCGTGGTAGGCGGCGTGGCATCGCTGGCACAGGCTGATCGCTGTGACATCCGGCGCTCGCTGCCCGAACCCCCGCTCCCCGGCGTGGTGCGCGTGGATCGGGCCGTAGCATGTCGCGTAGCTGTTCAGGGCGACGGCTACTCGACAATCCTGGGTATGCAGCCATGCGATGTAGGCTGGGTCATCACCGCGCCTGCGTAGACGGGCGCGGCGCTTCATCCCCCGACCCTCCGCGAGTGCGCGATCTGTGCCCCGTAGCGCTCCCAACACCCCGTGCTCACCCACGCGAGCCCACCGGCCCGCGCGGCGTGGATCGCGGCGAGGGCCTCGCGATGTAGCCCGCGATCCCGTTCGTCGATCGCGCGTACTCGAGCCCGCCAGCACGCCGGGTGGTAGGCGTCGCTGGCCGGTTGGCCGCAGCGGGCGCAGGTCACAGGAGCACCCCCTGCCGGCTCGCCTGCTCGCACCATCGGAGCATCAGGGGCAGTTTTGTGTCCGGAAACATGCTAACCGCCGTCCCGTCCACGCTGTCACACCCGATGCTCGCGGCGTAGAGCACGCGGCGTTTGCTGTTGACGCGCCCCATGTGAACCCATCCGGGGTGGCGCCTCGCGATGCGCGCCGCCGTCGCGCCGAGCTTGTATGCCGTCGAGCCTCCGATGAAGAGCGCTTCGGCGTCTGTCGGCGCCTCCGCGCATCCGTCCTGTAGGACGAAAGCCGGGGTGAAGCCGCGCGCCCGCAACTTCGGCGACCACGCGCGCCACAGCTCCAACGTCGCTGCATGATCGGCCACGACATCGGGCGCAACGACGAACAGTCCGCCGGGCGGTAGGTGGTCGAGCATCCGCAGATAGGCAGCCTCATCGAAACCAGCGAACGCCCCGTTGTCCGCCGCCCACGGCAACCCGCAGCCGACTACGGTCCCGCATTGCGGCGTGGTGAGCCGGCCGAGATAGGGGCTGTGACGGTATGCGCCCACGTTGCTACCGCTCACCAGGGCCAACATAGATCGCGCCCGCCGTAGCCGTCTCGCGCACCTCGACCTCGACCAGATCGCAGGTATGGTCGATGTTCGCCATTCTGCGCCAGATCCATTTCGCGAGTCGCTCAGCGGTAGACTGGTCGCCGAGGGTGTCGTTGATGTTCCGATGGTCGAGCGACGGTTTGCAGCGCTCACCCCACGCCCGCGTGATGTCGGCATAGTCGATCACGAAGCCACGATGCACGTCCGGCACGCCCTCATAGGTGAGCCGAACGCGATAACTGTGCCCGTGCAGGCGGCTGCATTTATGGCTCGCC
The DNA here is from genome assembly GCA_964605765.1 of uncultured Ectothiorhodospiraceae bacterium. Lineage (GTDB taxonomy): Bacteria > Pseudomonadota > Gammaproteobacteria > HK1 > HK1 > CAZSDY01. The sequence continues at coordinate 1,398 of CAZSDY010000370.1, forward strand.
GGCAGGTGAGGCAAGCTATGCGCAGCCTCGAACCTGAACTCCTTGAACACGCGCATCACGATGTCACCCCGGCACAGAGCACCGCGCGCCCGCCCTCGCGCCGGCAGTGGGCGATGGGATGACCGGCCAGGGTCGCGACCCACTCACCGCAGCGCGGGCAGCGCGCCTCGGGAAGCACGGCCAGCGACTCGGACTCGTCGGCCTCCACGCACCCGCAGAGCCAGTCGTGGACGTGATCGCCGAGGCCGCAATCGCAATGCGCGTCCTCGCACGCGGTGCAGTAGTCGTGCGGGGCCAGCGTGCCGCAGATGCCGCAGCGGGTCATCGGTCGCCCTCCTCCGCGTCGAGCTCGGCGCACCATGCGGCGTCGGCCGCGTCCAGTTCGGCCTCGGTCATCCCTGCCTCGGCGGCGCGGAGCGCGTCCTCGATCGTGCGCTCAAGTTCGCGCACCGCGCGCAGGGCGCGGCGCAGGGCTAGTAGGGTCGTCACTGCGCCGCGCCCTGCCGGCAGGCACACATACCGGCGTAGTGGTCGTCGGCGCTCGCCGTGCAGTCCACGCCGGGGGCGCGGTAGTGCGCGCGGGTCTGCGCCCACTCGCAGTCGTCGTAGTGGTCGGCCGCGATACGTGTCCACGCCTCGTCGTCGTCGTGGTCCGGCACTTCGGCGGCGGTGTCGGCGTCGATCAACGCCATGCAATATGCACAGTTTTCCCGCTCGTCTTTGCCTCCGTGCTCCTCGCACTCGGCGCCGAGCGGGCAGTGACCGCCGTTGTAGACGGCGCCTGCGCACGCGCCGCACAGGACCGCGACCCCGTGCGCGCTGAGATACTCGACCGCGGCGTCGGCGCCGCCGCAATGCTCACAAATGCTCGTTTCCGTCGTCATGCCCACTGTTCGCTGCTAGCGGCGTGCCACCCCGTAACGCCCCGGAACCACTGCGGTGCAGAATTCCACTGACCAAACTTACGACAGTTGCCAGGTGGTTTCGCGGGGTTACGATCTGTGACGGGAGCGCACATGTCCGGATTGCGGTCACTCGCCGTTGCACGCCCCGGCATCCGGCACCTCGTCCGGGCTACCGTAGACGCATCGGAGCGGGTCGTCCTCGGGCACGTAGCAGTAGCCGTCGTCGCCGCAGCAGACCCCGTTTTGGCACGGATGCTCGCAGTCGCACGGGCGGCGCGGGTCGGCATCGGGCCATGGCGCCGCGTCAGGCGCGCTCACAGCGCCGCTATCGGCCGTTCCGGCGTCCGGTGCAGCCATGGCGCCGTCCTCGGACGCGGCGTCTGGGAGCGCATCTGGCGTCGTGCAGGCGGCGAGGGCTAGGGCCAGTAGTATCGCTCGGGTCATTCGGTATCCTCCATCTCCTCGGCCAGCGCGCAGTCCCCGCACACCCCGCCGTCCCCGGCCTGCCCCGCGCACCCCTCCGTCGAGCACTCCT
>CAZSDY010000371.1:0-2816 GCA_964605765.1 uncultured Ectothiorhodospiraceae bacterium
GAAAATGTGTAAAAAATCCCGACACTTTGCCCCGACTTTGAGACCTGCTACGCGCGTCGTCACTGGCGTGTGGCGGACCAGCAAGCGGCGTTGCGCCGCAAGCTCCAGGGTTACTACGCCTACTATGGATTACGGGGAATGCGCGTGCGCGCAGGGCTCAAGCGCGCCAGGGAGCAGGGAACGCGCTCCGGTCGACCCATCGGCCGCCCCCGGGTCTCCAACGCCGTAGAACGCAAGGTGAGGGCTCTCAGGCGCAAGGGCACGGGCAAGCGCAAGATTGCCGGGGTGCTGGGCATTGGTGTCGGAACGGTGCAGCGCATCCTCGCGAGCTGAGCTTTCTCGAGGCCAAAGTCACGGTCAAATTGCTGGATCGGATGGCCGCGATCGAGTACAATTTCTGACAGTTGGAAAGCGCCGATTTGACTCAGATTGCGGGCGCTCAATAAGTGCAGCTAAAGCGAAGCAGAACCTGCTTTGGCTGCACGCCTTGGCGGGTTTTTTTGTGCCCGCTCATCGCCGATTTGAGCTGACAGCTTGCAGGGCGATTCATCAAGTGCTGCTAAAGAGTCGGCCGTCCCCATCATCCCCCGGGGCCGCGCCGTCTTGGCGTGGAATGGGGGTGCGGAGACGGCGATGGGACGACGAAAGACAGCCCGCGTGCACCTGCTGCGCGCGCTCAATCTCTACGGGCTCGACCACCTGGACCCGGTGCTGCTCGCGGCGCTTGCCGACGAGCAACCGATGCTGCTCATCGGCACGCACGGCACCGCGAAGTCGGAGATGCTCAACCGTGTCGCGGCGGCGCTCGGGCTCGCCCACCGGCACTACAACGCGAGCCTCATCAGCTTCGACGACCTGCTCGGCTATCCGGTGCCCGATGAGGAGGGGGTGCGGTACCTGCGCACGCCCGCGGACCTGTGGGATGCCGAGTCGGTGTTCCTCGACGAGATTTCGCGCTGCCGGCCGGAGAGCCAGAACAAGCTCTTCTCCGTCGTGCACGAGCGCCGTGTGCAGGGATTGAAGCTCGACCACCTTCGTTACCGCTGGGCCGCGATGAACCCGCCGCCTTCGTCCGAGGGAGAGACGGACGGGGAGTGGGCCTATACGGGGTCGATGCCGCTCGACCCCGCGCTCGCCGACCGCTTTGCCTACGTGGTGCGGGTGCCCGACTTCGCGGACTTCGCGCCCGAGGTGCGCCGCGAACTCATTGCACACGGGGGGGACTCGCCCGCGGAGCCCCCCGATATCGCCCGCTTGATCGGGCGGGTGCGCAGAGCCCGCGCGCGCCTCGACGAGGTCGACCGCACCTGGGCGGTCGGCTGGGTGGACGGGCTGGTCGCACCGATGCGTGAGGCGGGACTGGGCATCAGTGGCCGTCGGGGGGTGATGCTCGCGCGCAGCGCCGCATCGGTGTATGCCGCCGGTTCAGTGCTCGGTCTGGGCAGCGCTGATGAGGGGTGGTCGCTGATAGACGCCGCCTGGTGGGCGCTCAAGTGCGGGCTTCCGCACCGCGGGTTCGGCGTGACAATCCCCGAGCCGAAGCTGCTGGTGATTCATCGTGCCGCCTGCCAGAGCGCGGACGGTTCCGTCCATGGCACGTGGCGCAGGATCTACGAGGTGCGCGACCCGGTGCGCAGGGTTGCCATCGGGCTCGGCGCGTCGCCCGAGGTGGTGGGGCGGATCGACCTGAGCGCTCTGATTGCCGATGCCTGGGCGGGGCTCGCGGTACCCGAGCGCTGGGTGCTCGCGCGCAACCTGCTGCCGGTGCTCGCGGGCACCGACCGCGTGACTGCGGCCACGTACGAGTTTCTTGCGCGACCGTTCGAGAAGGTGGCGGCCTTCGTTGCCGAAGGTCGGCGCGCCACGCGGATTTTGCGCTCGAACGCCGGTGACTGGGACCGGGTGGTCGCGGCCGTCTCGAATCTCGTGAAGTCCGACCATCCCGAGGCGGTCGAGCTTGGCAACACGCTCTACACCCTGTTCGCGGTCGAGCATGAGATCTTCAAGCCGGCCGCTCTGATTGCCTGCGATGCCGAGTGGAGGGTCCTGTTCAGGCCAGACCCGGTGGGGCGGGACAAGGTGGCGGCATGAGCGGGGCCGGTCCCGCACGTTCTTCGGGGGCGGATGGCCACGGTGGCCGTTCCGGTTTCCCGCGATGAGGTCGATGTCGCTCATGACCATTGACGTGCGGGCGCTCGAATCCCCGCTTTGGAACGCACAGGGGGAGTACGTCGCGCGGACGCACTCGAGCGCGACGCCATTGCACACGGTGATCCAGGTCGACCTCGACCGGCTGCTCAGGAGGTACCTGCCGGCTTACCGCGTTCGGTGCCCCGGGAAGCGCAAACGCACCATCCCCGCGGTGTGGGCCGATGGCACCGATGGCGGTGGAGCGCGCCTTCGCACGCGCTGCGTGGTGGCGCTCTCGCGCCTCGCCGTGGGGAAAATCCAGACGCTCGACCGCGGCGCGGTCGATGCGCTGGCGGGCACCCCCGAGCAGACGCTCCATGACGAGTTCCTGGACAACACCGCGATGCTCGTGCCGCTCGCTCTGGGTCTGCCGAATTTTGCTTTCGTGCACCCCGGCGACGCCTGCCTCCCGGCGCCCGAGGCCGCGGTCGGCATCGCCGTGCTGTCGCGTGCGCAGAACGGGTTCTTCATTGCCTGCCATGACCCGGTGCTGCACGACTGGGAGCTGGCCCAGCCGATACGGCTCCCCCGTGGCCGTTCCCGCTCTTGTGCCTGACAGAGCGGGAGGCGGCGAGGACGCTCTTGTGCCGTCGCGTGATGCAGCATGTGACGTCGCATCCTCCACG
>CAZSDY010000372.1:0-2804 GCA_964605765.1 uncultured Ectothiorhodospiraceae bacterium
CCACCTCGATGACGAGATCGTAGAAAGTGCGCGGCGCGAGGCGCGGCAGCATGGCCATCTGCGCGCGCGACTCGATCTGGAACACACCGACGGTGTCGGCGCGCCGGATCATGCGGTAGACCGCCGGGTCCTCGGCCGGCACGTCGGCCATCCCGAACGCCTTGCCGCACTCGCCGCTGACCAGGTCGAGCGCCTTGTGAATGGCGCTCAGCATGCCGAGCGCCAGCACGTCCACCTTGAGCAAGCCCAACGCATCCAGATCGTCCTTGTCCCACTGGATGACGGTACGTTTGGCCATGGCGGCATTCTCTATGGGCACCAGGCGCGAGAGCTTTCCCTCGGTCATCACGAAGCCTCCCACGTGCTGCGAGAGGTGACGCGGAAAGCCGATCAGGAGGCCGACGAGCTTCAGCAGCCGCCTGATGGGCGGGCTTCGAGGATCGAGGCCCGCCTCCTGGAAGCGTTGCGGGGCAATCTCGCGCCCGTCCCACCAGGCAAGCGACTTGGCGATTCTGTCCACTTGCGCAAGGTCCAGGCCGAGCGCCTTGCCCACGTCCCGAATGGCGCTGCGCGGCCTATAGGTGATCACCGTGGCGGCGAGAGCGGCCCGCTCCCGGCCATATTTTCCGTAGATGTACTGGATCACCTCCTCGCGCCGCTCGTTCTCGAAGTCCACATCGATGTCGGGCGGCTCGTTGCGCTCCCGGGAGATGAATCGCTCGAACAGCATCTCCATGCGCGACGGGTCCACCTCGGTCACCCCCAGGCAATAACAGACCGCGGAGTTCGCTGCCGAGCCCCGCCCCTGGCACAGGATGTTGCGACGCCGGGCAAAGCACACGAGATCGTGCACGGTGAGAAAATAAGGCTCGTAGGCAAGCGCCGCGATGAGCGCCAGCTCGTGCTCGACGAGACGGTGCACCTTCCCCGGCGCCCCCCGCGGCCAACGCTCGCGCATGCCCTGCCCGGTCAGATGCCGCAGCCAGCTCGTCGCGCTGTGTCCGTCGGGCACCAGTTCCCGGGGATACTCGTAACGCAGCGTTTCCAGGGAAAACCGGCAGCGCCGCGCGATGGCCAGTGTCTGCTCCAGAAGACGGCGCGGGTAGATGGCGGTGAGCGTCTCCCGGCGGCGCAGGTGGCGCTCCCCGTTGGCATGCAAGGCAAACCCGGCACCCGGCAGCGCGCGACCGAGGCGTATCGCGGTCAACGTATCCTGCAAGGCGCGGCGCGAGCGCTTGTGCATATGCACGTCACCCGCGGCCACCAGCGCCACACCGGTACTTCGGCCCATGTGCTCCAGTGCCTGCAGCCGCCGCGCATCGCCTGCCCCGCCGAGCAACTCCACCGCGAGCCAGCAACGCCGCGGGAAAAGCCCCGCGAGCCAGTGCGCCTGCGCCGCCACATCCGTATAACGAGTCCCGTCCTGCGGCAACAACAACGCCAGGCAACCCGGCATGCCGCTTTGCAGATCACCGGTCTCGAGCCTATACCTTCCCTTGCCCGCCGCGCGGCGCGCGCGCGTGATGAGCTCACACAGATTCGCATAGCCGTCCCTGTCGGCAGCGAGCAGGACCAGCCCGGGACCGCCGGCCAGACGCAGCTCGGTGCCGATGACGAGAGGCATGCCGTGGCGAGCGGCGGCGACATGCGCCCTCACCGCCCCCGCCAGCGAGCACTCATCGGTGATGGCGAGCGCGCTGTAGCCAAGCGCCGCCGCGCGTTCTACCAGCTCCTCGGGGTGCGAGGCGCCGCGCAGAAAAGTGAAATTCGACAGGCAATGCAGCTCGGCGTAGGCGGTTACGGTATCTCGGGACATCGGCGCTCATGTAGACTGTATTTTTATCCAGTATACATGAGCCTGCGAGACATCAAAAGGACGAATCCGGTCCGCGTTTGAAGCTGCCTGGAAGCACCGCACCGTATGGGTCTCCGTCTGGCACCCCATGGTATCCGGCCGGCTCGCACGCTCGGCACGCCGCCGAGCATATCCGTATACTTGCGACTCAGCCACGCGCAACTTGCGCCGACCGTGGAGGAATCAACGTGGAATCAAGTTCAGCGTGCGATGGACTGCTCGGGACGGGAGATCCTGCACCCGTGGACGTGCTGCACCGCGACGGCCGATCCGCCTTCGTGCTCACCTGCGAGCATGCCGGACGGCGCCTGCCCGCGCGCCTCGACAACCTGGGGCTCGGCGCGGATCAACTGGAGCGACACATCGCCTGGGACATCGGCGCGGCGAGTGTCGCCCGACGCCTCGCCATGAGGCTCGACGCCCCCTGCGTGCTGCAGACCTACTCCCGGCTCGTGATCGATTGCAACCGCTGGCCCCAGGCCGAGGACTTCGTCACGGCATTCAGCGAAGACACCACGATCCCCGGCAACATGGGTCTCTCGACGGCTGATATCGCGTCGCGCACACGAGAAATCTACCAGCCCTATCACGACGCCATTCGCGCCATCCTCGACGAGCGCGAGGCCGAGGACCGTGCGACCGTGCTCATCGCCGTGCATAGCTGCACGCCGGTCTACCTGGGCGTGCACCGCCCGTGGCACATCGGCGTGCTGTACGAGCGCGACAGGCGATTCGCGGACGTGCTGTTCGAGTTGCTCGGTGCCGAGGAGGGACTCATCGTCGGCGACAACGAACCTTACTACCTCACCGACGAGAAAGACTATTCCGTGCCCGTGCACGGTGAACGGCGTGGTTTGCCGCACGTGGAATTCGAGATTCGCCAGGACCTGATCGCCGACGAGGCGGGCCAGGCTCGGTGGGCGGCGCGACTGCACCGGCTGCTGGACCA
>CAZSDY010000373.1:0-2778 GCA_964605765.1 uncultured Ectothiorhodospiraceae bacterium
CCGCTCCTACACCTACAGGGGAGATCGACGAGTCATGGTGGTTGGGACCGCGCGTTATGGCGTAACCAGCGCATGGACGTGAGCGCACTGGCCCCGGTCGCCGCCGTCTTCGCGCTCGTCGCGTTTGCGGTGTATGCGATTATCCTGTCGACCACGCATGCGGCGCAGCATCTGCGCGCCGCGCGCTACCATGAAACGGAACGCGACCTGTTGCGCGCGCGCATCGCACAGCTCGCCTCACCCATCGCCAAGGTGCAGAGCGATGCCGGCGAGTTCGCGTGGTCCGGATTCCGGAAATTCGTGCTGCGCGGCAAGGTACTGGAGGCCCAGGACATCTGCTCGTTCTACCTGGCGCCGCACGATGGTCAGCCCCTGCCGCCCTTCCTGCCGGGTCAATACCTCACCTTCCAGGTGCACATTCCCGGGCACAACAAGGCCGTTACGCGTTGCTACTCCCTGTCCGACAGCCCGCATCATCCGGACTACTACCGCATCACGGTCAAACGCATAGCGCCCCAGCCGGGTGCTGCGGAAGGCAAGCACGGTCTCGTCTCCACGTACTTCCAGCACCAGGTGCAGGCCGACGACCTGATCGACGTCAAGGCCCCCGCCGGGCACTTCTTTCTGGACACCGACCAACGTGGCCCGATCGTGCTGATTGCGGGCGGCATCGGCGTGACGCCGGTGCTGAGCATGCTCAACTACATCACTGCGACCGGCTCCACGCGCGAGACATGGTTCTTCTACGGCGTGCACAACGGCCTGCAGCAGGTCATGAAGGATTATCTGCGCCAGGTCGCGACCGAGCGCGAGAACGTGCGCATGCACATCTGCTACTCGCAGCCCCGAGCGCAGGACGTGGAAGGCAAGGACTACGATCATGGCGAGCGCATATCCATCGATCTTCTGAAACGCCTGCTGCCGTCGAACAACTACAGCTTCTACGTCTGCGGCCCGGCTCCCATGATGAACCAGGTCACCGGCGACCTGAAGGACTGGGGCGTACCGAAGTCACACATTCATTTCGAGGCCTTCGGGCCGGCCACCGTCAAGAGCGTCGGCAAAGCCATTCCGGAAGCCGCCAAGGGTTCCGAGATCGAGGTGAATTTCTCACGATCGGGCAAGGCCCTGGTCTGGGATGGCTCGGCCCCCTCCCTGCTGGAGTTCGCCGAGGCGAGCGGTATCGCCATGGAGTCCGGTTGCCGCGCGGGCAACTGCGGCACCTGCCAGACGGCCATTCGCTCCGGGCAGATCGAGTACCTGAGCGAGCCGGGCGCACCGGTCGAGGAAGGATCGTGCCTCACCTGCATCGCCATCCCGAAGTCGAAGCTGAACCTGGACGCGTAGCCGGCACGGGAACGTACACGGTGATGATCTCGCCAAGGCGCAAAGTGTGCAAAGGGAAAAACGAATGGGCGGCTCCCGCCTGAACCAGGACATCTCGCGTATCGTCAATCGCCTTCGAGAGAAGGATTGCTCTTCTTTGCGTGGTTGGCGGCTTTGCGAGAGCAATTTCACGCCCAGTGATGATCTCGCCAAGGCGCAAAGCACGCGGATGAACAGCCAGATTCGTGAAACGCGGACGCGTAACGGCGTCTCCCGTAGCGTCGACTACCTCATCGACAAAGATCACTGTTCTTTGCGTGCTTGGCGACTTCGCGAGAGGAATCATTATCATGGGCTGCCTGCGCGATTTTTCCGAAGAGTGGGAAGAGCCTGCACGCGGCGCTAAACGAGTGGACGGGAAGTGAGCATACTCACCAATGAGGTCGGCATCATCGTTGCCGAGATCGACAGCGGCGGCGCGCTGCGTTCCGCCGGCGATCGCGTGATACTCGGAGCGAAGAGCTCGAGCTCGGAAAAGGAGTGGGTGGTGCGCCAGAAGGTCGCCGAATGCAGCGCGCGGGTGACCGAGTGCGTGCACCGCAACGGCGGCATCGTGGCGCGCAAGGCGGCAGAGTCGATTTTCAGCACCTTCCCGGCACCGGAAAATGCGTTCGAGGCCGCCTGCGAGATTCAGCGTACCCACGCCGAGGCGGCCTTGAGCATCACCGTCGGCGGGGCGACCACGGCGGCACCGCTGGGACTTCGCGTGGGCTTGAGCTACGGCCAGATGGTGGTCGATGCGGGTACCGTGTCGGGCGACCCCATTTACGTAGCCGGGCAAATCGCCGGCAAGGCCGGTGCGGGACAAATCATGGCAGCCGACAGCATCGTCCGCACGCTCGGCTCGAGTCTGCGGGAGTGTGCAAAGAGCCTCGGATCGATGAAGTTTGACGATCTTCAGGCTGAGGTCGAGGTCTTCGAGATATCGTGGGACCGTGTCCCCGTGCCACGCGCCAGCGCGGGCGCTGCGCCCCCGGGAAAACCTGCCCCCAGGCTGCGCATTCAGTCGCGGGGAAAAGAGATTGTTCTCGACGCGGCACACCGCACCGTGACCCTGCGCAGCGGCAAGGAGCGTGCGCTGCACGCGCGTATCGAGTACCGCGACGTGGGGGGCTTTTTCCTGGTCAACCTGCGCCCCGAAGGCACGCGCGTGCAGCTTGGCGGCAGCGCGGAATCGCTGTGCGTCGACGAGCTTGCACTGCAGGGCGACGGTGCGATCAGTCTGGGCACGGATTTCAGGGAGGGCGCTCCCGAGGTGCTCAAGTTCAGCAGGGTCGGCTGATCGCGCGATTTCAAGGATTTCAAGGGGTCAGATCCCTTGAAACCCTATGCAGCAAATCTCGCTTGAATTCTGCGAGTTTTCAAGGGATCTGACCCCTTGAAATCCCTTGA
>CAZSDY010000374.1:0-2749 GCA_964605765.1 uncultured Ectothiorhodospiraceae bacterium
CTCCGTCGGCGTCAGCTCATCGGGTCGGGCTGTCACGAGCCACGCGCGATGCGCCAGGTGTGTCTTCTCGCCGACCGCCCCGGCACGCCGGATCGGGACCAAGTGCACGCCAGGTCCGCTAAACTGCCGGGGATTTTCCCGTTCCCTGAAGCGCCGATAAAATTCCCAGTACCACGATCGCGGTGTCTCTGGATCCAGTCGAACCCGCCCGCCAGTCGGGGCGACGCGGTCCAGGTAATAAAGCAGCGGGTTGTCGTTATAAGGAGGGCTTATGAAGATGAAATCCTCATCGCGAATCTCGGGGTACAGCCGGGCCGCGAGGCTGCGCCAGTCTCTCTTCTCGAAGCGAAGCTCGGTATGCAGCGGACCGATCATGAGTGGCGCAGCGAGTAGCAAGGCGACGCCGGCTGGGCCAAGCACGGGTGGAAAGCCGAACTTTGGCGTGAGGACACGCCTCGCGAGGAAACGATCCCAGATCCATCCCATCGCCACTGCGACGAGGATCAGCATATGTGGGAGGACGTAAGCCACATATCGCCCATCGTAGAAGTGATTCGGATCGAGCCCGCTGATCAGCGCGACCGGTAGAATCAACATTGCCAGCGTGATCCAAGCCAGGACCCGGCCGCGGCGCGACAGCAGGAGCGCCCCTGCACCCGTGCCCAGGGCGAGAAATATCGCCAGCGGCCACGACCGATGGCTGAATCCCCACAGTGTCTGGTAGAGCAACTTCCAGAACTCGTGGTCGTAGTGGTTCGGCGGGGCCTCGTGGAGAATGCCCGCGTCACCCGAGAACAGGGGCCATAACAGCCACAACACCGGAACTGCCGGAATGAGGGTGATCGTTGATGCAGCGAGCAAGGGGCGGCGTAGCGCCGGTCGCCGAATGGCAAAACCACCGGCCGTTCCCCAGTGGATGGCCGCGATCAAGCATGCAAACGCGTTGCTGTAAAGATTCAGGAGCGTCGCGATGGAAAGTGCGGCGAGGGCGCGTCTTAGGCCTCTGCGGTCGGCCCCGCTGTCGAGCAACTCGAGCAGGGCCCATGTGCCGAGGGTGGCGAGGAAGATGGTCAGCCCGTGAAACCGGATCTCCTGCGACCACTTGACGAGATACGGCGCCAACGCCCCGAGGGCGGCGGCAGCGAGGCCCACGCGCTCGCCATGTACCTGCCGTCCGATCGCATGGAGAAGCGGTAGCGTGGCGACCCCCGCCAGCAGGAAAGGCAACCGAAGCCAGCCTTCGTCGAGGCTCACCTGGCGCATCGCCCAGATGATCGTCAGCGGCAGCGGAAGCTCTTGCGCCGGCGCCCGATCAAGCAGTTCCCGGAACGGTGGGCCCGCAAAGCTCACCGACAGCACCTCGTCGAGCCAGAGGCTCTTGCTGTCGATGTTGACCAGCCGCAGGCCGACTCCCGCGGCGACCAGTACCAGCAAGGCGAGGCCGACGCCAGGCAAGCCCTGTTCGCATCGCTTCGGAAGCGCGCAAACAGCCGCAGGCTCTCGCTCAGGATGCATTTTCCGTCGCCCGCCGCGTCGCGCCTCCATGCCCTGGCGAACGATCCCGGTGGGCGGCGACTCGCAGACCGGGCACGGGATCAGAGCCCGAGTATCTCGATCGCGTTCGCGCCCAGAATGCCTTCCTTCTGCTCACTCGAGAGCACCGGCAGCGCCATGATCCGCTCCACCGTGTGGTCGAGGTCATACCAGGGGAAATCCGAACCCATCATGACCCGCTGGGGACCGATGTCCCGGATGAGCCGGCCGAGTTGCTGCGCGGAGGGCCCCCTGGTGCTATCCGTCCACTCGATGATCTCGCAGCAGTCGAAGAACGCGTTCGGGTAGATCTCGGCAATCTCGAGCGCCTGCCCCCAGGTCGCGCCGCCCATATGGGCGAGCACCACCTTGAGACGCGGAAACGCCCGCAGCATGCCGCCGAAGGCGCGCGGCTCGGCCATGCCGGCACCGGCACGGTCGGGTCCGGAATGCCCGATGACCGGCACGCCGAGCGCCTCGCAGGCGGCGTACATCGGCCACAGTCTCTGGTCGGACATGTCGTAACCCTGCGCCGCCCCGTGCAGCTTCACGCCGCGGGCGCCATGGTTCTCGACCATGTCACGCACGTGCGCGGCGCATTGCTCGCCGGTCAGCGCATCGAGATCCACCCCGACGAAGGGCACGATGGCGGGGTGCTCCCGCGCCACGCCGCATATCCAACGGTTGAAGCCTGCGAGGCTCTCGACGAGCATCGCCTCGATGTCGCCGAGCGCCTTCTTTGTCTGCGCCTCACTCAGGTGTTGCGCCAGCCTGCTAATCGCGGCCTTGCGCTGCTCGCGGGCAATGAACAGGTTGACCGCCACGACCCTGGAAATGCCCGAGTCCTGCATGGATTCCATAATGTCGTGCACCGTGCCGGCCAAGGCGCTGACGGCTACCGCTTCCTTGTGACCGTACTCCCAGACCTGGTAGCCGTTCTTCTCGGCGAGGCCTTCCTTCTCATCCCTGTACACGTGCACGTGGGAATCGACTCTGATCGGTTCGGACATTTTGCTGTTCTCCAGATTTACCAGCACACGGCTGCCGGCTTTCCCGGCTCGTAACGCACCGATACGTCGCGCGGCACGAAGCTCGAGAAGCTCTGCTCGACCTCGAGGTGAGGCCAGCAGAACACCGCCTTGCCTTCACGGGGCCGGTAGATGGCAGTGTACACCGTGCCAAAACCGCCGTCGTAACCGGTGCCGTAGAGCGGTGC
>CAZSDY010000375.1:0-2716 GCA_964605765.1 uncultured Ectothiorhodospiraceae bacterium
AACCTCGCGGATGGTGTCGAAAGAGAGGCTTTCCTCGGTCACCTCGATGCCGCGCGTCGCGCGCAGCACGCCGCCGATGAGGTCGTTGTCGAGCACGAAGCTCTCGAGTGACGTGGCGAGCAGGGATCCGTACATGCCGGCCGCCTCGTAGATCAGATTCGCCCCGGCGAGCGCGCTCAACAGCTCTGTGCAACCCTTCTCGTAGCCGGCCTGAAAGTCGGGCATCTTCGAATCGGTCATGCCCGCCGAGACGGCGCAGGGAATGCCGTGGAGCTGCGCGATCTGCGCGCACGCCGCCATCAGCAGCCCCTGCTCGGCGCTGCCGCCCGACATGGCGCCGGTGCGCAGATCCGAGACGAAGGGCAGCGCACTGAAGAGCGCAGGGTGTCCCGGATGCAGCAAATTGAGATAGATGAGACCGGCGAGCACCTCGGCTGATTGCAGCGCGACCGCGCCGGCGAGCGCGGCCGGGCTGGTCGCGCCCGCCTGCCCTGCCGAAGTCAGCTTCAGCGGAATACCCGCGTCCGCGCAAGTCTCGAGCACGCCGAGCGCTTCCTCGGCGAACTTCAGCGGGGGCACGATGAAGCAGGTGGACACGCACAGGAAGGGCCGCGCCCGGAACGCCTCCTCACTGCCGGCCACGAGGTGCAGCATATTCACGCCGTCTCTCAGGTTGTCGGCGTTGCTGAAGCTCGTGCCGACGTGCTTTCGGGTGCCGCGCAGGCACGCGTACGCCGTGTTGAGGTCCATCTCGCGAGGGTCCTCGATGTCGCGCGCCACCACGGTGCGCCCGAACATGTGGATGTTGGGCAGCGCGTCGACCAGGCGCGCCATGTCGAACAGATCCCGGAGCGTGGAATCCCTGAGCTCGCACGTATCGCTGTCGATGACGTGCACGGCCGCGCCCGAGGTGCCGAGGTGGATGCGGGTCCCGGCCGGGTCGAGGTCCAGCGCCGGGTCCCGGGCGTAGAGCTTGAAGCCGCGTGCGGCGGTTGCCAGCGCCGCCTCCGAGACCTCGCGCGGGAACAGCAGGCGCCCGTCCGCGGTCGAATGTCCGCCCGCGCTCTCGAGCGTGGCAACGCACCGCGGCGTTGCGTCGCGCAGCCCCACCTCGGCGAGAATCCTGAGCGCGGTGTCGTTGACGGCGCGCACGCCTTCCGGGGTCAGGGGCTTGTAGGCACCGCCGACGATGCCCGGCCAGATGGCGTTGGAGGGGCCCCTCCCGGCACCCTCGGGGCGCGCCGCGCGTCGCGCCGCTCGCGCGCCGCGCCGCCTGTTGCGCTGCCTGCTGATCGCGCTCACCGGTGCTTTCCCGAAGACGGGAGGATGGCATGCAGATCGGGCTCGCCCGGCCAGCGCAGCAGGCGCTCGATCGCCCGCTCGTCGAATCCGTCCGAGGTGAGCGCCGCGTTGCGTCTGAACTTGGCGAGCAGGCGTTCGGTTGGCAATGGGTTTTGCGGAGCGCCCGAGGGAAAGCTGACGGCCGCTTCGTGACGGCTGCCGTCGCGCAGCTCCAGAACCATGCTGTCCGGTTCATCGGAGTCGTAGTTGCGCAGCGGATCCTTCGGTCGGAACGGCCGGACCTCCGTCAGGCCAATGAGCCTGTCGATGTCCGGGTCGCGCCAGATCCCGGTTTCGAAGTCGGTGATTGCGAGGTCACCGCGGGTCAGCGCGGCCGCTGCGCAAAACGGCAGGCTGAAGCGCGCCTCGCGCCGGTCGCGTGGCCGGTGAAACGGCAGGATGTGCGCGTGGAAGTCGGGAAGGGAAAGGACGATGCGCGCGACATCCGCCGCATGCCCGAGACCTTGCCCGCGCAGCGCTCGCGCGCAGTCGATGATCCGATGCGTGTAGCCGCAGCTCGGATAGGCCTTGAAGATCAACCCGTGGCGCTCGAAGGCGAGCCCGTGGCCGAGGCGGGCGAAAGGCGCCGCAAAACGCGCCGCGTCGCCGTGCGCCATCAGCGCATTGAAGCCATCGGGGGCTTCCATCACGCCCGGTTGCCCGGTCAGACCGGCCGCGGCAAGCTCGGCGGCGACCACACCGGTCTCGGCCGCGAAGCCTGCCTGGAGCGGTTTCGCGTCGGAGCCGAACTGGCACGTGTAACCCGCGGCACGGCTGACCGCGATGGAAAGCGCGTGTGTGGCGCTCTGGCGATCGAGCTCGAGGATCCGGGCGACGCCCGCGGCGGCTCCGATCGGCCCCAGTGTGGCGGTGGTGTGCCAGCCGCGCTTGTAGTGCTCGAAATTGGTCGCCTCTCCCAGACACGCGATGGTCTCGTAGCCGACCAGATACGCGTCGACCAGCCTTTCTCCGGACAGATCCCTTCCGGCGGTCGCTGCCAGCAGGGCGGGAAACAGAACAACGCTGGGGTGGGTATTGCCCGGGAACTCCCAATCATCGAAGTCCAGCGCGTGTCCGGCGACCGCGTTCAGCAAGGCGGCGCTCGACGGCGCCGCGGTGCGCCGCGCGCCATAGACCGGCGCCTGGCGCGCGCCGCCCGTGTCGAAGGCGCATCTGGCTTTGTGCGAGACCTCTTCGCGGGCGCCGACGAGAATGCAGCCGAGGGTGTCTATCAGGGCATCGCGCACGAGTCCGATCGTGGCGGCGCCAGGGGCGATCTCGGCTTCCGCCGCAAAAGCGGGGAGGGGCCCCCGCGGGGGGTGGGAGGGCGGGGGAACACCGCCCGGTTTTTGGTGGCGGGGTGTGCGGGGGCAGA
>CAZSDY010000376.1:0-2697 GCA_964605765.1 uncultured Ectothiorhodospiraceae bacterium
TGCGGGCGCGCGCCGCAGTCGTCGAGCAGGTTACCGGCCGGCACGAATACGTCCTGCTCTTCGTCCACCGTGGGCGCCACCGAGCCGCAGGTCGGACAAAAGGCGCGCATGAACCCGGGTGAAGATTCGTAGCTCACGACGCGCTCCGCGCCGTGCACCCACTGAAATCCGCTCTTCTTCACGCCAGCATAGGTCGCGAACGCCGAACCGTGGATCTTCCGGCACATCGAGCAATGGCAGTGGGTCATGTGCGTCACATCCCCTTCGAGCCGGTAGACGACGTCGCCGCAGAGACAGCTTGCATTCACCATGGTGTTCTCCTCCTCGATCAAGAATGGGGTCAGTCCGCAAAAAGCGGGGGGAAAGGGTCGAAAAAGGGGTCGGTGTCAATTCTTTCCACCTTGGTTCGGGTCTCTGTGGGCACGAGTGAAAATGATCACCGATCCGTTTCCCGCTTTTTCACGAGCATCCCCGTATCGTAGCATCGAAGCTCGGTAGCCTGCTGCGCGCAGCCGGCGGATGCGCTATGTTGCCCGCATGGATGCATACCATGCAGGTCGGCGCGCGGCGGCCCTTTAGCCGGATGATGCAGCGTGCCGCGTGACCCCTCTCCCAGAGACGCGCCGGGGCTCGTCCTGGCCGCGGCCTCGGCCACGGGGCTGGGCATAGCAATTGCCGTCTCACGACTTGCCTACGAGGGCGGCAGCAACGGCTTGACGGTGGCGACCGCACGCTCGTGGCTGTTTGTGCCGGCGCTCTACGTGTTTTGCCGCCTGAGTGGCCGCTCCGTGCGCCTGCCGCGGCGGGACTGGCACCATGTGCTGGGTCTCGGCGTGCTCATGTCCGTGGCATTCTACGGTAACGTGGGGGCAGTGGAGTTCATCCCCGTGGGGCTCGCCGCCATCCTGTTCTACACTTTTCCACCCATGATCGGGCTCATCCAGGCGTTCGTCGTCGGCGAGGCGCCCGGTGCGGTGAAGTCGGTGGCGCTCGCCGTTGCCTTCGCCGGCATTGTGCTGATGCTGGGTGTGTCGTCCGGCAAGCCCGACCCGCGTGGCGTCGTGCTTGCACTCGGCGCGGCGCTGGCCATTGCCTGCAACACCGTGTGGGTGGAGCGCAGGATGACGCATGTGGACGGCGTGGTGTTGACCTTTCACATGGGAGTGGTGGCTGCCGTCATGCTGAGCACCGTGGCGGTGTTGACACGCGGCATGGCCCCGCCCGTCAGCGCTTCGGGCTGGACCGGGCTCTGCCTGGTCGCCGTCCTGCAGACCGTTTCGCTACCCCTGTTCTACATGGCCCTCCCGCGGATCGGGCCATTGAGGGCGGCCATGGTGGCCAACGTGCAACCGCTCGTCAGCATCGCCTGCGCGTATCTGCTCTTTGCAGAGTTGATGAGCCCGATGCAGTTCTCGGGAGGCGCGCTCGTGCTCGCCGCAATCTGGCTCATGCAGCGCCAGAGCCGCCGCCAACCTGCCGCGCCCGGACGATGACGGCCGAAGCAACGTGGGTGCCCGCACGGCACGTCGACCTGTCACTTCCCCTGTAGGAGCGGACTTCAGTCCGCGAACGCGGCGGGAACGGCATTCGATGCCCTCGAAGGATCGCGGGATGAATCCCGCTCCTACAGCGGGCCCCCCAACCCACGATGCCGGGCGGACCGTGAAGTCGGGTCCAAGCGCACCCCATTGGCCGGCGGGCCGTCGCTGGCGTCGGCAAGCACCATCGGGGGCATCGATGTCCAATCTTCGCAGCACCAGCCGGTGGGCGGGAGGCTGAGCGCATCCATCAATGCCTGCAGGATGCGCGTGCCACGGAAGGTGCGGCCGCTCAGCGCCTCGAGCCGTCCAGCCTGCGCGCGGCCGGCCATGTTCTCGATCGCCATGGAGAGGGTTCCGTAGCCGGGCATGATGGTCAATGTGGCGTCGCCCGAGAACGTGCCGTCAGGCGGCAGGCGGTGGCGTCCCCCCCCGCCGTTCGGCCAGCGGATCTCGATCTTCTGCACCACCGTCCCGTCGGGGAGCCACGCGTGCAGGCTATCGCGGTCCCTGAAGAGATCCAGGGTCACTTGCGTGTGGGGGTGGCCGGCACGAACCCGGCCACCCGTGTGAATGACGTTCATGAAATAGGTGCCGTCAAACAGCAGGAACCGATTCAGGCCCTCTCGATCGGTGACCCCGGTGGACGAGACGCCGAGGTCGCCGAGGATGTCGAAGCTGCGCCCGAAGTCGCCGTCGCGCAGGTGGCATTCCACGCTGATGAGGGCGTTGCGCCAGCCGTCGTCGAGCTTTCGGATCTCGCACGGGCCGCGATACTGCCAGCGGATCGAACGGCGCTGCATCGACGTACGAAACAGGTGTTCGTCGAGTCGACGCAGGTCCGCAAGCGGCAGCATGGCGGCGAACCCTTGCATTAGCCGCGGCAGGTCACGCAAGTGAAACCGCACCCGCGCGTCACGCGGCTGCGCCGGGTCGAGAGCCCGGGAAATCGCCCATGGTACGGGCGAGCTCAACGGCCGGCGGTTCGGGATATCCGCGCCGCGCGCGGTGATCCCCTGCGGCCAGCGCTCGCGGAAGCGCGATACGATGACGGGCAGGAAGTGCCGCGCGCTCATCGACGCACCGCTCGCGGTGCTGGTGAGAATGCTCAGCCGCTGGGCCAGCATCAGCTCGAGCGCGCCGGCACGGCAAAGAATCG
>CAZSDY010000377.1:0-2694 GCA_964605765.1 uncultured Ectothiorhodospiraceae bacterium
CGTCAAGGGCTCGCCGCTGCGCATCTTCTCCGCGAGCGCCGCGAGGCGCTCGGCAGCCGGCTGGTAGCCCTTTCTGGCCGCCTTCTCGTACCACGACATGGCCGCCTCGCCGTCGATGCGCACGCCGCGCCCGTGCTCGTACAGGACACCCAGATTGAACTCCGCCTGCGGCAACCCTTTCTCGGCAGCGCGGCCCAGCCAGTCCGCGGCCAGCTTTTCGTCCTTGGGCACACCGATGCCCAGTCCGTAGAAGGTCCCGATGTTGTACTGCGCATCGACGATGCCCTGCTTGGCAGCCTGCTCGAACCAGTGCGCGGCGCGCGCCATGTTGGTCGCCACGCCGCGCCCCTGCGCGTACATGATGCCAAGATTGTACTCGGCCTCTGCAAGGCCCTTCTCCGCGGCCCTGGTGAACCAGCGTACCGCCTCGCTGTCATCCTGCACACCGGCGCGCCCAGAGGCGTAATGCGTGCCGAGCAGGAAACTCGCGCGCGCGTCGCCCTGCTCGGCCAGCATCAGAAGCGACTGCAGGTCGACCGTCTGATCGGCGCGCAGCACGCGGCTCCCGGCCTCCTCGTCCTGCGCGCCGGCGCCGAACGGGAAGGCGAGCAACGCCGCAACGACCAGAGACATGAATACGTGATTCAATCGCACTTCGTTTGCAGGCAACCTGGCCAGGACCCAGCCTCTCATGACGCAGTCGAGGTTAACACACCCGCGAAGATCGCGGCCCGCACCATGGCGGTCAACTGCCGAATCTAGGATAATTCCCGCGCCGTGCTTGCCCCAACGGCTGCACAGCGCCTAGTCCACGAGGATGCGGGACATGCACGAAGACATCAGCTTCATCGGCGGCGGTAACATGGCGACCAGTCTCATCGGGGGGCTGATCGCGAATGGGCTGGCGCCGCGGTGTATCGGTGCCGCCGATCCCGCCGCCGAGCAGCGCGGCAAGCTCGAGGCCCGCTTCGGCATTCAGACTTTCGCGGACAATGCGCAGGCGCTCGGCCGCGCGCAGACCGTCGTGCTCGCGGTAAAGCCCCAGACCCTGCGTGGTGTTGCGCAGGCACTTGCCCCGGCCGCAGCCGAGCATCGGCCGCTCATCATTTCCATCGTGGCCGGCGTACGCGAGCCTGACCTGCGGCGCTGGCTCGAATTCGACGCGGCCATCGTGCGTAGCATGCCGAACACGCCCGCCCTGGTACGCAGCGGGGCCACGGCGCTCTATGCCAACCCGTTCGTAGCCGCGGCGCAACGCGAGCGTGCCGCACAGGTGCTGGGCGCCGTGGGGATCACGCTGTGGGTCGATGACGAATCTCTGCTTGATATCGTAACCGCATTGTCCGGCAGTGGGCCCGCGTATTGCTTCCTGCTGATCGAGCTCATGGCGCGCGCGGGCGAGGCACTCGGCCTCGGGGCCCGCGAGTCCGGCCTGCTCGCGCGACAGACGGTTTACGGCGCGGCCAGAATGGCCATGGAAAGCGAAGAGGCGCCGGCCGCGCTGCGTCGACGCGTCACCTCGCCCGGCGGCACGACCGAGCGCGCCCTCGACATCCTGGCGCAAGGCGGGATGGAACGGTTGCTGGCGGATGCAATCGAGGGCGCGCGCGACCGCGCCGTGGAGCTGGGCGAGTCGATCGGGAAGGAATGATGGGAAATCCATACGTGGGCAATGCCACCACCTTTCTGGTGAGCACGCTATTCGGCATCTATATACTGCTCGTGATGTTGCGCTTCCTGTTCCAGATCGTGCGCGCCGATTTCTACAACCCGTTCTCGCAATTCATCGTGAAAGCGACGAACCCGCCGTTGCGCCGCATGCGCAGGATTATCCCGGCGATTTCTGGCGTCGACAGCGCTTCGGTGTGCCTGATGCTCGCCCTGAAATACGTCGAGCTGTGGTTGGTTCAGCAGATCATGGGCCAGCCCGACAACTTTGCGGGGCTGGCCGTGTTGTCGGCGGCGGAGATCATGTCGTTGGCCGTCAAGGTGTTCATGTTCGCGATCTTCATCCAGGTCGTGATCAGCTGGATCGCACCGGGGACCTACAATCCGATCACGTCGCTGTTGCACACCCTCACGGAGCCCCTGCTCGCGCCTGCGCGACGAATTATTCCGCCGGCGGGCGGACTGGATCTGTCCCCGATGGTGGTCATCATCGGGCTCGTGCTCGTGTCCATGCTGATCGTTGCCCCCATCACCGACATCGGTCGCGGACTGCTCATGTGATCGCCGGCTGGTACCGGTGGCGCGGTGAAACGCTCGTCATGGAGCTTCGCGTGCAGCCGCGCGCGAGCCGCGACGAGGTCGTGGGTGTGTGCGCTGGACGGCTCAGGGTGCGCATTCGCTCGGCACCGGTCGACGGCAAGGCCAACCAGCGCCTGGTGGCGCTGATGGCCGCCGAGTTCCACGTGCCGAAGTCCCGCGTCGAGCTGCTCCATGGCGCACGCGGCAGGGAGAAACGCATCGCCGTCACCGCGCCGAGAAGACGCCCTGCATGGCTGGACGAGGGGGGCCAGGGGTAAGATAGGGCGGTCAATCTGCAGGGGCGCGAGCACCGCGGGGCGCCGGGCCGTCCCAATCAAAAGCACCGTCCCGGCTGAGCAACCCGTCGATAACCATGGCAAGATCCATGTCGTGGCCGTCCCATGCGGGCACGCAGGTCCGATCGTCCATGCGAAGGCCCAGCGCGGC
>CAZSDY010000378.1:0-2693 GCA_964605765.1 uncultured Ectothiorhodospiraceae bacterium
GGCCTGCGCCACGATGGCGGCTGCCGCCTCCGCCTCGGCGGACGCCGTCCGAGTGACGGGCTGCACCGCGGGCACTTGCGCGTCCGGCGCGGTCTCCTCACGCGGCGGTGAAGGCACGCGCTGCGGCTCGGGCTCGGATCCCGGGACCGGCGCGGCGCGCAGCGTTTGCGAATTACCGGCGCTCGCCACCACGCTGGCGCCCACGCCGCTCGCACCCGCCGTCGCGGCGCTCCGCGGGCCCGGTGCGACGCTCCAGTGCCATCCCACGCCGATGGCGATGCCGATGGCGAGAACGGCGACCGCGGAGACGCTGTGCTGGGGTAATGCGAATCGTCGCCCTGTTCTGAGCTCGCTGTCTGTTATCGCCTTGTCGACGTGCTTTCGCGAAACGTTGTGGGTGTCTTCCGCGAAAGCCGCCAGCAAGCTCTTGTCGGCAAGAATATTGACCCGGCGCGTGAGTCCCCTGGACGCCTTGACCATGATCGTGTACGCGGCCGGGTCGAACACGTCGGGACCGCGATAGCCCACCGCGTTCATCCGGTACCTCACGTACTGCTGAATGTCCTCGCTGGAAAGCGGCGGAAGCTGAAAGCTGTGCGTGATGCGCTCGCGTAGCTGGCGGATGTTTCTGGCGTTCAGGTTGCGATCCAGCTCGGGCTGCCCGAACAGCACGATCTGGAGGAGCTTGTCACGCTGGGTCTCGAGGTTGCTGAGCAACCGGATCTCTTCCAGGGTCGCGAGCGGCATGCTCTGCGCCTCCTCGACGAATACCACGACCCGCTCGTTGGCGGCGTGTTTCTCGAGCAGACATTGATGCAGGGCCTGCATGACGTGAATGCGGTTGGCCGAAGGGTTCACCTCGAGGCCCAGCTCCAGCGCGATGGCGTGCAGGATATCCTCGGGCGTGAGGCTGGGATTGGGCAGATAGACGATTTCGATGGTCTCGCCGAGGCGCACTTCCAGCATCCGGCAGAGCATCGTCTTACCGCTGCCCACCTCGCCGACGACCTTCACGATACCCTCGCCGCTGCTGATGGCGTACACCAGCGCATCGAGGATCTCGCCGCGCTGCCCGCCCGAGAAGAACAAGCGCGTATCCGGCGTGATCTTGAACGGCGCCTGGCGCAAGCCGAAGAACTCGTGGTACATCTCAGGACATCCCGTTGTCCGTCCGATTCACGCTCGACAGTCGCTGGATCTTACTGTAAAGCGTGGTGCGATTGACGCCCAGCAGCCGCGCTGCCTCGCTCAGGTTCCCGCGGCTCAGCTTGAGCGCCGCATCGATATAGCGCTGCTCCCAGGAATCCAGGATCTCCTCGAGCCGGAACCCGCCGCCGTGGAGCTGTCGAATCGTGCCTTCATCGAGTTCCGACTGGCTGTCGAGCTCCGCCTCCAGGGCCGTGAGACTCACGTCCTCGCCGGGGAACTTCGCCGCCAGACGGATAACGATGTTTCGCAGCTCGCGTATGTTCCCGGGGAACGCATACGCGTCGAGTCGCGCCAACGCCGCATCCGAGAGATGGAAGAGCTGCGATTTCCGCGCGTACATGGCGCGAAAATGATCGAGCAGCATGGCGCTGTCGCCTGCCCTGTCGCGAAGCGGCGGCACGTCGATGGTCAGCACGCTCAGGCGATGGTAGAGATCGTGGCGAAACGACCCGGCGCGGATTTCCTCCAGCAGGTCTCGATTGGTCGCCGCCACGATTCGGGCCCGCGCCGTCCTCGGGCGTGTCTCGCCAATGCGATAGTATTCCCCGTTTTCCAGCACGCGCAGGAGCTTCGGCTGCAGGGCGAGAGGAAATTCTCCTATCTCGTCGAGCAGCAGCGTGCCCTCCCCGGCATCCTCGAAAAAGCCGGCGCGCGCGCTCACTGCGCCGGTGAACGCCCCCTTGGCGTGACCGAAGAGCTGCGCCTCGAGCAGCTCGGGCGTGAACGCGGCGCAGTTGACGGTGAGAAACGGCGCGTCGGCATGCGCACCGCGGCGGTGCAGCAAGCCGGCCACGAGCTCCTTGCCGGTACCCGACTCTCCCTGCACGAGAACCGGGAACGGCGTCTCGGCATAGCGTTCGATCTCGCGGCGCAGGTCTTCGACCGCCCGGCTCTTGCCGAGCAGTCCACCATCGCCCGATACGGCGGGCTCCTGGCTCTGCTCCGCCTCGAGCATCATGATCTGATGCTGGAGGCGTGCTCGAAGCAGATCCACGTCGCAGGGCTTGGGGATGAAATCCACGGCGCCGAGCGACAGGGCGTGCTGCACATTCGCGCGATCGCTTTGCCCGGAGAGCACCAGGATCTTCATCGAGGGATTGACCGCCAGCAACTCGGTCACCAGCGCGAATCCCTCGTCGGGTGCGTGCACGGCCGGAGGCAACCCGAGGTCGACCAGCGCAACGCCCGGCACGGGGTCCAGGCGCATCGTCATGGTGCGTGCTTGCACGCGCGACTCCGCGCAGTGCACCTGGAAATCGTCGCCCAGCACGAATGACAGGGAGTCGCTTATGACCGGATCATCGTCGACCAGGATCAAGCCCGGCAAGGATTGCTCGTCTCGTGTCAACCGCCTTCCCCAGCGCGACAGCGCGTCCTCTCCCTATGATAGACCGTTCCGGTGGCTGCCAGGGTCAGCCCCGGGACGGCGGTGTTGACCGTCGGCGCCGGAATGCGGGCGGCAAGGCGCGCCTTGTCGTGCTCCG
>CAZSDY010000379.1:0-2677 GCA_964605765.1 uncultured Ectothiorhodospiraceae bacterium
TGAGATCCGCGTAGGCGTGGGGTATATTGACCGTTTCACCGGAGGTGAACACCGCCCCGGCGATGCCGAGATGATTGGGGAGCCTGATTTCGCCGATCGAATCGCCCTGGGCGATGCGTGAAAAGAGCTCGCTGGTTTTTTCGTCGTTGAGGAACAGCGTCGACCGCTCGGCCTTGAGCATGCGGGTGGCTTCGGTCATGACCTTGGCCAGCAACTTGTCCAGTTCGATTTCCGACGTGACATCGGACACCACGTCCAGGAACTCCAATTCCTGAAGCCGGGATTTCCGCATGCGCTCCACCTGCTGCGTGCTCTGCAGGGCAACCGCGGCCTGGGTCGACAAGGATTCGAGCAGCGACAAATCATCCTTGGTGACACGACCCTTCATTTTATTCAGCGCCTGGACGACGCCGATAATTTCTCCGGTCACCGTCTTGACCGGCACGCAAAGAATGCTTTTGGTGGTGTAACCGGTTTGCTGATCGACCGACCGGTTGAATCTGGGATCGGCATAGGCATCGAGAATGATCAAACCTTCGCCGGATTGAAACACCGCGCCGGCGATGCCCGAATCATTGAGCACGCGGATCTCGCGGACGAGGTCGCCCTGGGCCACCCGCGAATATAATTCGCCGGTCTCGGGATCGTTGAGGAACAGGGTGCCGCGTTCGGCCTTCGTCTCGATGGTGGTGATCTCGACGACCTTTTCGAGAACCTCGCCCACGGTTTCGAAGCCGCGCACCGAGCGCGTATGCGACCGTCGCGGCGCGGAGTCCGTCGAGTGTGACGCTTGCGCGCCGGACGACGAGGCACGCAAGGCGCTGCAGGACGCCGGCACGCTGTGGATCCACGGCGAGAAGCTCTCCGCGCCAGAATGTGGGAAAAATGGGGTCGGAGCCCTTAAACCCAGTCCAAAATTCTCAGATGCTCACCCAGAATCGTGCAACCATAGAAATTGCGAGCCTTCCCGATTCTCCTCGCGATTTAGACTCGGTTTAAGGGCTCCGACCCCTTTCTCCGTAGCGCGAGGCTGACGGAACGTTTGCGCCTGGGTGGCATCTATCCTTGTAAATCGAACATGACACATTCAATATGCGCGAATGATCGCGCGCCGCGTCCTCTCTGCCGTGAAGCAGGCTCTGGCTCGTCAGGCCGCCGTGGTCCTGATCGGCCCCCGGCAGGTCGGGAAGACGACGCTGGCCTTGGCGGTGGCCGAGGAGACGGCGTCCCTCTATATGGATCTGGAGGCGCCAAGCGATCGCGCGAAGCTGCAAGACCCGGTACTCTTCCTGCGGCGCTACGAGGATCGGCTGGTGGTCCTCGACGAGATTCACCGCGTTCCGGCGTTGTTCGAGCCGCTGCGGGGCTTGATCGACGAGGGCCGTCGCCGCGGGCGCGGGATGGGACGTTTCCTGATGCTCGGCTCGGCATCGATGGACCTCCTGCGCCAGTCCGGTGAGACCCTGGCGGGGCGTATCGTCTACGTCGATCTCGGCCCCTTCGACGTGCTCGAGGTCGGAGAGAACGAGGAGGCGCGTATGGCGCTGTGGCTGCGGGGGGGCTTTCCGGGGAGCTTTCTCGCTGCCAACGACGCGCAGAGTCTCGAGTGGCGCGAGGATTTCGTCCGCTCCTACCTGGAGCGTGAGGTGCCGATGTTCGGCCCCCGCATTCCGGCAGAAACGCTCAGGCGCCTCTGGACCATGCTGGCGCATGGACAGGCGACGTTGCTGAACGCTTCGCGCTTGGCGACCTCGCTGCTGGTCAGTGCGCCGACAGTGACGCGCTACATCGACCTGTTGTGCGATCTGCTGCTCGTGCGCCGGCTGCCGCCGTTCCACGGCAACGTCGGGAAACGACTGGTGAAGTCACCCAAGGTGTATGTTCGCGACAGTGGTCTCGTGCACGCCCTGCTGGGAGTGTCGGATCACGAGGCGCTGGCCGGCCATCCCATCGTGGGCGCGAGCTGGGAGGGACTCGTGGTTGAGAACCTCCTGGCCGCGGCGTCGCGGCGCGCGTCGGCGAGCTTCTACCGCACCGCCGCTGGTGCGGAGGTCGACTTGGTGCTGGAGCTGCCCGATGGCGAGATGTGGGCGATCGAGATCAAGCGCGGGCTGTCCCCGAGGCCGGGAAAAGGCTTGCACATCGCTCGCGCCGATATTGGAGCGACGCGGGCCTTCGTGGTGTACTCGGGGGAGGATCGCTACCCGCTGAGCCAGGGCGTGGAGGCGATCGGGGTGCGCGGGCTGGCCGAGGATCTTGTTGGAAGACAGTCGCCCCCGCGCTAGCCCGCATTAAAGTGAAAGGGGTCTGAGGTACAAGAGAATGATTCTCACGTACCTCCGACCCCATACGTCCGCACCATACGTCCGGAGCCATCTGCGCGAACGTATGCCCGAGTGGCGCGGCCGCTTCGAGGGTGTGGAGGACATGTCGGTGGCGGTCATGGGCTGTGTGGTCAACGGACCGGGCGAGAGCAAGCACGCCAACGTGGGCATCAGTCTGCCGGGGACGGGAGAATCGCCGGCCGCACCGGTGTTCGTCGACGGGAAGAAGACGGTGACGCTGCGCGGGGAGAATATCGCCGCGGAATTCCAGCGGATTGTCGACGAGTACGTGGCCGCTACCTAGCGAGTCAAATAACTTCCGTTGCGCAATTCGTGCGAATCGCTAGACTCGG
>CAZSDY010000380.1:0-2674 GCA_964605765.1 uncultured Ectothiorhodospiraceae bacterium
GGACATACGTAACTCAGACCAGCCCTTTCTCCAATTCACGCTGAACCAGTACAACCTCGACCAGTTCGAGACAGTCACCGGAGAAAATCACGACGCCGTTCTCGTCTCGCGGATCGCCGTAACCGTGGAAGCCGTACCTGATGAGCATACTGCGAAAGCGATCAAGCAGACTTGCGTGCAACTTGCGCACTCGCGGCCACGCCGACCAGCTCATGCCGTATTGCTTTTCCCATGTTCCTTGATAGTGAAACCGGAACAGCGCTACCAGTTCATGGAGCTTGAGCTGCTTGTTTCGTGGAAGCACCTTGTATGGGGAATCACGCAAGACTGCGCGTCCAAACTCCCGCTGCAGATACCGCAGCACACTCGCGTCTGGCGGCGCGGTTGAATCCAGAAGCCGTGTGCCGGGCTTGAGGGTCACACGAAGTAGCGTAGAGCCGAAGACGAGCGCGACATGCCAATCGCACGACAGGTAGATTCCAACGCCAAGGTTACCACCGGAAGCGACCATAAACTGCTCTTCTCCATCTCCGAAGTTGAAGGTCTCGGACCTCCATACTCGGAATCCCTCGTGTGCGATCCGCTCGGCCGCCTCCAACGACGTTCCGTGGAAGAACACATGATTCTTCAGGTTCGCGAGGACGTCCTCAGGCATGGCACTCTCGCATTTCCGTCGGCCGTGTTCTTGGCGTGGCGACTGCACCGGCCAGAAGTCGTGCGGTAGGCATCGTCAAGACTCGGTCAGCTTGCCGACGATCTGCCCCGCCAGGGCTCACCAGGCAAGCGACTGATGAGGTTCTCGCGAACCAGCGTCACGGCCTCCTTCGCGTCATAGCTGACGCCTGCCGCAAGCAGGGGCCTTATGTCGTCAAGGAATGCCGAGTTGCTCTCCTTCTCGAACAGGTTGCGCTCAAACTCGGCGCGCGAGACGGTCCGTCCCTCGTGCTCCATGTACGCGGCGAAACACGCCACCACCTGCTTCGGGTCCAGCAACCTACGGCTCAGGCACAGCCACAGATCGAAGAGATCGCGCCCTTTGCGCCGCTGGTACAGTGCCCGGAGCTTCGTACCCATCAGCTCGTCCAGCGGGTACGTGGTCACATCGGCCTCGCCGGTGAACCAAGGGTTCTCCACCATGAACGAATGCGGGTGGTAGGCCAGCACTGCGAAGTGCTCGCGCGTGTTGATTTCGATTTTCAGGCGCAGTGGGCGGATCGGTGGCACCTCAGATTCGAAACGATAGGTCAGGGTCACACTGGCTTCGCTGCTCGAGCGCTTCGGCCGCCCGAGCCAAGAATCGAGGCGCCGGCGGATAGCGTTCAGCACGCCGCCTATGGCGCCGGGCTTCACCTGGACCAGGTCAATGTCCTCCGAGTACCGACTGGCGGGCTGGATGAACAGCTTGTTGAGGGCCGTTCCCCCTCGAAGCGCGAGCAACCCCGCCAGTTCCGGCTCGGCAAATATCTCAACGACTGCCCGTGAGAGCATCAGGTCTTGTTCAACCTGGGCATCGTCGCCCCAAGGTGCGGTTGCGCGCCATGCCGTGATGTGCGCTTGCGGAATCACGTTTCGACCTCGACAGTCTCAGTGACGAGCACGTGCCATCGCCGGTCCTCCTCTGCTCCAGCAGCAGGTCGCCCGGGCCGAAGGGGTACAGCACGGGGAGACTGACGCTTGAGCCACTCGTGGATGGCCTTCGCCTGCGGTCGCCCCCGGACCCTTTCGAGCAGGTAGCCCAGGCGCTGCGCGTTGGGGATGTCGCCGCCGGCGCGCACGACCTTGAGCATTCGCTTCGGGTCCAGCAGTGGAATCAGATCCACCAGGACGGTTGCGACGTTGTCTATCTGGCCTGCCGCTCTGGCGAAGCGCACTAGATCGAAAGCCGTCGCTTCCGGCGTGGACACGCGCATCACCCCGGTGGACGTCTTCACGCTCTGCGTGGCGGAGTCCGCGGTGCGCTTGTTGGTGAAAAACCGAATCCTCGTGCGGCCAACCTGCAAAGGTCTGACCGGCCGATCGGTGAGAACCTGATACTCCTGAGGTTGATGGTGCGAAGCGCCGTGGATGCCGGCCGCGCTGAGCAATCCGACATAGTACGGGCGCTCCATTGCCTTCATGAGGTCATCGATGAACCACGGGGGAGGAGGGCCACCGGCATGGAGGTACTCAAGCGGCACGATCACGTAGAAGTAGCTCTTGACCTTCACGACGCGCTGCCGACGGGCGAGTCGCTGGAGGGCTTTCTTGACGGCCTCGGCGGATAGGCCGCTGTCGCTGATCGCCTCGGCGCGGAGAAACGTGTACTTCCCCCGTGCTTGCAGGGCGTCGACCCAGTCTTCCACGGTAACCGCCGCCATTCTTCTCGCTCCACTGCGTTTGCGCAAAGGGGTAGATAACGTCCCTTTCCGCAAACAAGCCTAAGGTCCGGTTGGGGCCAAGTCAAGCCGCCTATGTGCCCAAATGCACTCCTGTTTCCTGTCCTCACGCGTCTGATCCGAGGGAGGGATGAGATGCGTCAGCGTCATGCACGCGCAGCACGAATGCCGGCCTATCGGGCCGAAGTTCGGATGATGTTCGGCCATGTGTGTCTCCAGGAGTTGGTCACTGAGTTGGTCAGTCGTCACTTGGTGGTGACTTGTTATCGAGTTGTCAGTGACTTGCTACCCACTTGTAA
>CAZSDY010000381.1:0-2632 GCA_964605765.1 uncultured Ectothiorhodospiraceae bacterium
CCCGCTATCGGTCCCGGGCTATTTCAACATTCGGCTCACGTGCATCAAGGCACTCGCCGAAGGGATCACGGCTCGAGTTTTCTGGCGATGGCCAGGGTTCGGTACATCGCGCGCAGGACGGGTTTCTCAATCAGTTTGTTGTCCACGACGACCAGGCCGCCGCCCCCGTTCTCGAACTGGTCGATAATGTGTCGTGCACGCTCGATTTCCTGTTCGCTGGGGCTGAAGATCCTGTTGAGAACCGGTATCTGTTTGGGGTGAATAGCGGCTTTGCCGGTCATGCCCAGTTCGGCGCATGCGCTTGCTTCGCGCTCCAACCCTGCCATGTCGGATAGGTCCATGAACGGCACGTCTATCAGATCGACACCGGTGCTCGCAGCCGCGTGCACGAGCCGCGAACGGGCGTAGAGCAGTGCGTTCCAACCGGGCTTGACTCTCAGTTCCGCGGCCATGTCTATGCCTCCGAACAGCAGCGAGTCGATCCGCTCGCTCGCACACGCGATCTCGAGACACGCTTCCAACCCTTCGTTTGTCTCGACGATGACGTGAAAGCGTATGCCGGCGCATGCGCCGCCCAGCAGTTCGTCGTGTACCCGGATTTCGTCTGGTGACTTGACCTTCGGCAACATCAGAGCCGCGGGAGGGCTCGGACTCTGAATAATGGCCAGGAGGTCAGTGAGGCCGTCGGGTGTGCGCAAACAGTTGATCCGCACGACGCGCTCGACGCCGGTGTTGTCGCTCCCTGCAAAGCTCGAGAGCGCGTGTTTACGGGCCTCGGCTTTCTGTGCGGGCGCGACTGCGTCCTCGAGGTCGATAGTGACCATGTCGGCGCCGGCGCACAGTGCCTTGGGATACATCTCGGGTCTGTCGCCGGGGGCGAAAATCAAGCTGCGCCGGGGTATGGTCACGGTTTCCATCACTTTATGATCCGGGATTGTGGTTAGAGGTCGAGTTGCGCGGAAGTCGCCGGTCGCCTGGCCGGTATGCTCAAGTTGCAGTGAGTGCCTCTTCATCCGCGTCGGGCATGGCGATTATTGCACGAATACGGCCGGATCGACGATGCTTGCCCGAGCGACGTTCGCTCACGCATGGCGGGAGTGGATGAGGGTTGTCAATGTATGCAGCGTCCACTGGCGGTGCGGACAACGCGAGTGCGTTGGTAGCACGTTCCCTCAATCCCCGGTGATGCCGTGGGCCAGCACGCGCTCGAGTGATCCGGTGCACAATCGGTCGGTGCAGGCTGGCATCGTCGCCGACACGCACGGGGCCCGTCCATGCATGGCGCGGGCCCGGCGGGATATGCGGTGCTGTCTCGCCGAGGCGGGATATGTGGTCTAACATTTGATCGTCGCCTCGCGCACGGGTGCACGTGGGATTACGAAACGGTGTTTGTACCGCGGTGGAGGGTCCATGGATTCGGGTCGATTCGAGGGCTGCCCGCGCCGGCTCATGTGGAGACCTTGTGCCGTTGCGCAGGATCGCCGACTGGCAGTACGGACGCGTGTCTCGGAGGCGTGCATCACACCGGCTGCGTCGAGCCGGGTGTTGCAACGTGGCATGAGGTTCTCGCTGCGCTGTCCGCACGAGGTCAGTAACTGCGCGGTCCGTGAGGAGCGCAATCCATGACACCGAGCACTTGTCTCGTAACCGGTGGCTGTGGGTTTATCGGTGGCCACGTCGTCGACCTGCTCGTAAAGCGTGGGATACGTGTGCGTGTGCTGGACAATCAATGCGGCCAGGCGCGGCATCCCGATGTGGAGTACGTGCACGGATCGATCCTCGACGAGGGCACCTTGTCCCGTGCCATGCGCGGCGCGGACCGTGTCTACCATCTGGCCGCCAATCCGAACCTGTGGGTGCCGGACAAGCGCGAGTTCGACCGCGTTAATCACCGGGGTACCCGAATGGTGCTGCGCCAGGCCGAACGCGAGGGCGTGCAACGCATGGTCTATACGTCCACGGAGTCGATTCTGAAGTCATACCGGCGCCCCGCGTCGCAAGAGCACCTCGACGACACGGCCGCATCCGACGTGGACGACATGCCGGGGCCCTACTGTCGGTCCAAGTATCTCGCCGAGCAGGCGGCGCGTGAAGCAGCCGAAGGAGGTCTGCCGGTGGTCATTGTCAATCCCACCTTGCCCGTCGGTCCCGGCGACTGCAAGTTGACGCCGCCGACGAGGATGCTTCAGATGTTCCTGAACGGCGAGGCGCGTGCCTACCTCGATTGTGAGGTGAACATGATCGACGTCAGGGACGTCGCCGTCGGACACATCCTTGCCGCCGAAAAGGGCAGGATCGGGGAGCGCTACATCCTGGGGAACGAGAATGTGAGGCTTTCAGCCGTGCTACGGATGCTCGAGGAGTTGACAGGCCTTGCAATGCCAAGGTTCCGGGTTCCCTATGCCGTGGCTTTCGCTACGGGGGTCGTGTCGGAGTTTATCGCGGATCACATCACGCACCGGCCGCCGATCGCCCCGCTTACGGGGGTGTGCCTGGCGCGGGTGCCCGATATGTTTGATTCCAGCAAGGCGGTCAGGGAGCTGGGTTTGCCACGCACCCCGCTTCGAACGTCACTGGCGCATGCTGTGGCATGGCTTGACGAGCACGGCAAGCTGAAACGCAAGCCGCCCGT
>CAZSDY010000382.1:0-2621 GCA_964605765.1 uncultured Ectothiorhodospiraceae bacterium
CTGATCGGCCCGCGTCTCGATGAGCGCGGCCGTGCGCGCCGTGGTGCACGGCGGCGAGAGTGCCGCGCACGCCTTCGATCTGTTCAACACCTTGAAAAACGAAGCATAGAGAGCGTGGTTGCGGTTGTGTTGCGGGCGCTGCGGGAATCGATGAGGTGCCCATCAACTCCGTGGAGCGGGGTGCGGGTGCGCAACTGAGGGTTACAAACAGTGGAAGCAACAGTCGGAATCATAGGCGGGTCCGGATTGGACGACCCGGACCTCATGCGCGATTCACGGGAAGTGGCTATCGATACCCCATACGGCAAGCCCTCATCGCTGCTCAAGACGGGCAGGATCGAGGGCGTCGAGACGGTCATTCTTGCAAGACACGGCACGGGCCACTCGATATACCCCACCGGAGTCAACTACAGGGCAAACATCCATGCGCTCAAGGAGATCGGCTGTACACACGTTCTCGCCACGACCGCGGTCGGCTCATTACGCGAAGAGATCAAGCCGGGCGATCTCGTGTTCGTCGACCAGTTCATCGATCAGACCAAGCACCGGCCTTTGACATTTCATGACGAGGCGGTCGTGCACACCCCGATGGCGGACCCCTTTTGCCCGAAACTTTCCGCCGTGCTTGCGGATTCTGCCGTCGCGCTGGGCCTCAGACACCATGTGAAAGGCACGGTCGTCACGATCGAAGGCCCGCGCTTTTCGACCCGGGCAGAATCGCACATGTTTCGTCTGTTCGGCGGCGACGTGATCAACATGTCCACCGTGCCCGAGGTCATTTTGGCGAGGGAACTCGGGCTATGTTACCAGTCGATCGCCATGAGCACGGACTACGATTGTTGGAGGGCCGGTGAAGAGCCCGTCACCTGGGAGATGATCGTCAGCACAATGGAAGCAAACGCCGAGAACGTAAAACGACTCATCGCAACGACGATCCCGAAGATCTGCCATTCCGAATGCGGATGCCGGTGAACATGGCCCCCGAACGAACCACTCCGATGTCCTCGATGAAACGGGTTTCCGAAAAGAGTAGATTTATCGTTAGCGGCTTAGCCCACGTGGAGCAGACATCATGCGCGAAGCAGTAAACCCCAAGACGGTTTGGCCTCCGTTTGGAGCACACTCCATGGCCGTCATTCAAGATGAAGGCAAGGTCATACATCTCGGCGGTCAGGTGGCTTTTGACATCGATCGCAACATCGTGGGCGAGGGTAACCTGGCCGCTCAGACCCGCCAGACCTTGCGAAATATCGATCGCGTGCTGTCCAGCATGGGCGGCACGCTCGACGACGTTGTCTCCATCACCACCTACGTGACCGGAATGGAGGGGCTGGGCGACATCCACGCCGTGCGCCAGGAGCTGTTTTCCGAGCCCTACCCGGCGAGCACCCTGGTGCAGATCGCGGGCTTTATCGATCCGAGGATCCTGGTCGAGATCTCTGCGGTGGCCGTCATTCCCCACGGCCGTTTCCAGCCGCCTGACAACCGGGAAGACCCTTACTTTTCTGAATCCGGCGCCGGATTTTCACTTTAGCGCTCGACGTCGCGAGAGGGGGTGCTGAGCGGGGTTTCGGTCGCCCCGGTTTTCAATCAGTTATCGCCGTGCGACCCTGCCCCGCCGGGTCTGGCCCTTGGCGCAAGTGTCCTCGTCGCTCGAAAGGGCTGGGGTCGGGCAGCATGGCGTCCAGGCAGCGCCGCCAGCGTTCTACGACCCGCGGGTTGGCAGCATCACCGAAGTCGTCGTTCAGCGCGTAGAAGCGCGGGCTCAACCGGCGCAGACGCCAGGTGTCGTAGCGCGCCTTCAGGTCCATGTTGTTGATTCCGACATAGTGCACCCGGCGTCGATAGTCGGCGTCGCTCACGGCCGCGCCGCGGCCGGTATGCAGGAGGAAGTGCGGATACAGGAACTCGGGCGCGATGTTGTACCTGGCGCGAAAGCGGCTCGCCCTCGTGCGGGCAAACTCATCGGGCCATCGTTCGATCATCTCGCCCCAGGCGCCGCGGCGAATGCCGCAGGCGAGATGGCCCGGGTCGCGGCGCCGCACGCTCGCGAAGGACTGGTCCATCAACTTGTTCGTGAACGCCCTGGCGCTGTCCCAGGGCGATATCCGTTCGGAATCCATCAGCGCCGGGGGCGGCGCATAGCGGTGCTCGAAGTAGACGGGATCGATATCGCCCTCACCGATGAGGTCGGAGCGCTCGATGGGTGCACCCATGAGGAAGTCGTCGGCGAGGTAGAGGAATCGCTCGGAGAGGCCGTCGAGCGCGTGAATATAGGAGATGATCGCGAACGAGTTGAACGTGGGGAGGTGCCGCGCCTGCATGACTTCATCGTGGTGGACGACGCGCACGCGCGGATTCTCCACATCGAGCCAGCTCGGCACCTGGGGGCGCATGCTGAAGAGGTAGACGTTGCGGATCCACGGGACGTAGCGCGACAGGCTGCGCATGCTGTACCTGAGGACGTCGATATTGTCCCGCGTGCGGTTGCGGTTGGCGTCGTGCTTCGTCTCCGCGTACCGATTCAGGGTGTCCAGGTAGCCCGGCCAGGAATCGTCGACCCAGGTGTAGACCACGTCGACCGGTTCGTGCGCTGTGTCCCGTGAAGGCATCGAAGTCGA
>CAZSDY010000383.1:0-2599 GCA_964605765.1 uncultured Ectothiorhodospiraceae bacterium
GCCCGGCGCGTGCGCGGAGTACTCGACCTGGTGCAGCTCGGCGAGCTCGGTGAGCGCGGCGTCGATCAGCTCTCCGGCGGGCAGTGCCAGCGTGTCGCGCTGGCTCGTGCAATCGTATTCGAGCCGCGCATCCTGCTCATGGACGAGCCGCTGTCGGCGCTCGACAAGCAGCTTCGCGAGCAGATGCAGATCGAGATCAAGCACCTGCACCAAAAGCTCGACATGACTATCGTCTACGTCACCCACGATCAACGCGAAGCGCTGACGATGTCCGACCGCGTCGCGGTCATCAATCTGGGCCATCTGGTGCAGATCGACGAGCCCGAAGCGTTGTACTCCAATCCGCGGAGCCACTTCGTGGCCGATTTCATCGGCGAGTCGTCGTTTCTGCCCGTCACGGTCGAAAATGGCGTGGTCGAGCTCGATGGAAGACCACTGATGCTTGCGCGATCGCCTGCTTCGTCGCAGAAGAGTCAGATGCTGGTGGTGCGCCCGGAGCGGCTCGAGGTGCTCGTCGATGGACAGGGAAAAGACTTGAACTGCTTGAACGGCACGGTCACCGATCGAATCTTTCAGGGTGAAAGTTTCTTGTTTCATGTCACATTGCACAACGAAGTGACGATTGCGGTTCGCAGTGCGAGTCGCCGCGTGTTGATGGCAGCGTTTCCCGATATCGGCCAGCCCATTCGCATCGGACTACACCCGGAAGACACGATCGTGGTTCCGGCCAGCCCATGAGCGCAGCCATCGCGGGGGACGCGGCCGTTGCGGTGGGTGAAAACTCGGCAATCCTGGCGGCCACCGCTAGAAGGGAACAGCACGCACTGATCGCCTTGTGCACGCCGTCGGTGATCCTGGTCGCGGCCATCATCATGATACCGATCGGCTGGCTGTCGTGGCTGTCGTTCTACGATCCCGCCGGTCAGCTCACGCTGGAGAATTACGGGCGCATGCTCGAGAGCGGGGCCTATCTCAAAACATTCAAGACCACGTTCAAGATAAGCTTTGTCGTGACCGGGGTCTGCGTGCTGCTCGGCTACCCACTCGCGTATCTGATTTCGCAGCTCGGCCAACGCGCAGCCGGCATCTGTCTCGTCTTCGTCATCGTACCGTTCTGGACCTCGCTGCTGGTGCGCACCTACGCCTGGCTCGTGCTGCTGCAACGCAAGGGGCTCATCAACGGCTGGATGATCGATCTGGGAATCATCGACCATCCCCTGCGCCTGGTGCACAATTTTACCGGGACGGTCATCGGCATGGTGCACATCCTGTTGCCGTTCCTGTTTCTGCCGCTGTATGCGGCCATGAAATCCATCGACCGCGACTACCTCAAGGCGGCGGCGAATCTCGGGGCGAGCCCGACGCGGGCGTTCTGGGAGATCTTTTTCCCGCTCTCATTACCGGGACTGTTTGCGGGCGTGGTGCTGGTGTTCGTGCTGTGCCTCGGCTTCTATGTCACCCCGGCGCTGCTCGGTGGCGGCAGAATCCAGATGTGGGCGATGCGCATCGAGTCTAGCATCAACCTCTACGCGAACTGGGGCGCGGCAAGCGCGCTCGGCGTGGTGCTGCTGATCGTAACCGTGCTGCTGCTGTGGATGCTCAACAAGCTGTTCGGACTCGAACGTCTGTATTCGGGCAGGTGAGCATGGGAGCAGCATCCGAAACGCAAGTCACGCACCGCGACCGTTTGTGGTTGTACGTGCTTGGCGCCCTGGTGATGTTCTTCCTGATTGCGCCCTCGCTCATCGTGATCCCGATGTCGTTCTCGGATTCCGTTTACCTCGAGTTTCCGCCGCGTGTCTGGTCAGTGCGGTGGTATGAGAACTACTTCTTTTCCGTGGAATGGCGCGACGCCACGGTGGTGTCGTTGAAGGTCGCAAGCCTCACGATGCTGCTCGCAACACCACTGGGCACCGCGGCGGCCTATGGCCTGCAGGTATCCCGCTTCCGCCTGACCGGTCTGATTCAGATCGTGCTGCTGATGCCGCTGATGGTACCGATCATTCTTGTCGGTATCGGCGTTTTTTATTTGTATGCAAAGGCCGGCCTCAATTACACCATCACGGGACTCGTCCTGGCGCATAGCGTTCTCGCCATACCGTTTGTCCTCGTTACCGTGATGTCGGGACTCCAGACCTATGACTTCAATCAGGAACTCGCGGCGCGCAGCCTCGGCGCTTCGCGCGTGCGCGCATTCCTGACGGTCACGCTCCCGCAGATTCGTTTCTCCATCATCGCAGGGGCATTGTTCGCCTTTATTACCTCCCTCGACGAGGTCATCGTCGCGTTGTTCGTCTCCGGCGGCGAGAATGCCACGCTGACCCGGCGCATGTTCAACGCGCTGCGTGACCAGATCGACCCCACCATCGCCGCCATCTCTACCTGCTTGATCGTGGTGTCGGTCACGTTGTTGCTGTTGGCGCAGCGATTCGGCCGGGTAAAGACCCCCGCGTCGTGAATGCGCCGCGCGCGTCCGGGAGCCCCTCCTGCAAGGGCTCGCGAAACCGACGCCATGCACGATGGCATGGCGTTGGTGCCACGGGGAGATTTGGAGCGGGAAACGAGACTCGAACTCGCGACCCCAACCTTGGCAAGGTTG
>CAZSDY010000384.1:0-2542 GCA_964605765.1 uncultured Ectothiorhodospiraceae bacterium
GGTGCGGATGAACAAACCGAAGCGGTTTTTCTGATGGGCGAACACGTGCTCGACCGTAAGCGCCATCTGGCGCCCACCTTTTTCTGATCCGTGGTTTCTGGGAAGTCTTACCTGTTTCGGAACAGGTAAGGAGTTTCTCCATGGAGAATACGCTGGAGTTTTTCCGGTCGGGCGGTGTCGAGGTCTCCGCCGGGGGTCGGCGGCGGTGGCCTGATGAACTCAGGGCGCAAATTGTGGCGGAGACCCTTGAGTCGGGGGCGACGGTTCGCGGTGTTGCCGACAGGTATGGGCTGCGCGCGAACCGGATTTCGGAATGGCGCCGTCTTGCGAAGGACGGCAGGCTGGTTTTGCCGGCTACGAAGGGCTCATCGGGGTTCGCGCCGCTGGTTGTGTGCGACGCGGAGCATCACGGCCGGGACGCGGAGGACGGCGCCGCCGGGCGCGCTATCGGAATTGCTGTCGGTGAGGTGGTGATCCAGCTCGCCGCCGACACGCCCGCCAGGCGCGTCGCCGAGATCGTGCGGGCGCTTGGGGTGCGCGCGTGATGCTGCCCGCGCACCGGGTCCGCATCCTGGTCGCAACGCAGCCGGTCGATTTCCGAAAGGGCCATGACGGGTTGGCGGCGCAGGTCGCATCGGTGCTGAAAGAGGATCCGTTCACGGGTACGGTGTTCGTGTTCCGCGCCAAGCGGGCCGACCGGCTGAAGATCCTGTTCTGGGACGGGACCGGGCTGGTGATGGCGTATAAACGGCTGGAGGAGACGACCTTCACCTGGCCGGCGATCCGGGACGGCGTGATGAGGCTGAACCGGGCGCAGTTCGAGGCGTTGTTCTCTGGCCTGGACTGGCGCCGAGTGAAGGCGCTGGACGCGCGCAGACCAGCTGCGGCAGAATGAATAGGGGCGTCGAAAAGGCGCGCATTTACAGGCGTTTCAGGGTATATTGGCGGCATGAATAGCGTTGCTTCCAATGACCTTGACCTCTCTGTCTTGCCGCCTGATTGGCGCGCGGCCTTCGAGGTATTGCAGGCGACCGCCGCGCGTGTGGCCACGCTTGAAGAAATCAACAAACGCCTCGAGCACCTGGTCGCCGAATTGAACCACGTTGTGCATGGCAAGAAATCCGAAAAGCTGAACGAGGACGACCGGCAACTGGCCTTCGAAGACCTCAACATTGCCATCTCCGAGGCCGAGGAACAGAAACAGGATCAAGCGCCAAGCGATGACAGGCCGAAACGCAAACGGGTGGCCAGGCGCAACCGTGGCAACCTGCCCGAAAACCTGCCACGCATCGAGCGCGTGATCGAGCCCGACAGCCTGGAATGCCCCTGCGGGTGTGGGATGATGCACAAGATCGGTGAGGATCGCACCGAGCGGCTGGACATCGTACCGGCGCAGCTGCGCGTGATCGTTACTGTGCGCCCCAAATATGCCTGCCGCGCCTGCACCGATGGTGTGACGCAAGCACCGGCTCCGGCGGCCCTGATCGAGGGTGGCCTGCCCACCGAGGGCATCATCGCCCATGTCTTGGTCAGCAAATACGCTGACCACTTGCCATTGTATCGACAGAGCCAGATGCTCGCTCGGTCGGGCGTCACCATCGATCGCGGCACGCTGGCCGACTGGGTCGGTGTCGCCGCGTTCCATCTGAGGCCCGTGGTAGATCGGCTGGCCGAGCATCTGAAGACGTCCACCAAGCTGTTCATGGATGAGACCACGGCGCCGGTGCTGGACCCCGGGCGCGGCCGCACCAAGACAGGCTACCTCTGGGCGCTGGCGCGTGACGACCGCAGATGGGTCGGCGACGACCCGCCCGGCGTGGTCTTCTTCTACGCCCCTGGCCGGGGCGGACAGAACGCCGAAACCTTCCTGACCGGCTTCGACGGGATCCTGCAACTCGACGGCTACCAGGGCTACAATCGCCTGACGCGCCCCTCCCGCAAGGGCGGCGACCCGATCCGCGTGGCGCATTGCTGGGCCCACGCCCGGCGCAAGCTCAAGGAGGTCTTCGACCGCGACGGGTCCGAGATCGCCGCCGAAGGCCTGCGCCGTATCGCCGAGTTCTACGCCGTGGAGACCGCCATCCGTGGCCTCAATCCCGGGCAGCGGCTCTCGGCCCGGCAAACGCGAACGGCGCCCCTGGTCGTGGCATTCGGCAAATGGCTGCAGCAGCAGCGCCTGCGCGTCTCCGCCAAATCCCGCCTCGGGGAGAAGCTCGCCTATATCCACAACCAATGGGATGGCCTGCAGACCTTCCTCCATGACGGCCGCGTCGAGATCGATTCCAACAGCATCGAGAACCTGATCCGCCCGATCGCGCTGAACAGGAAAAATGCGTTGTTCGCCGGACATGACGAGGGCGGAAAGGCCTGGGGCCGCATCGCGTCGCTCATCGAAACATGCAAAATCAACGGCATCGAGCCCTTTGCCTATCTCAAGGCCACGCTGGAAGCCATCGCACGCGGCCATCCCCAAAACCGGATCGACGACCTGCTCCCCTGGAACTTCACGCCGTCAAGCTGAAATCGATGTGCTGTCCAGCTG
>CAZSDY010000385.1:0-2533 GCA_964605765.1 uncultured Ectothiorhodospiraceae bacterium
GGGGCTGATTGACGAAGGAGGTACGGTATGTCCAGGAAACCCGTGATCCGCTTGAGTTCCGATGGCCCGCAAGGGGCTGGTCTCACGTTCCGGGGGAATTGCGATGCCGAGAACGTCATCGCCGCGGACGTTGCCCTGCACCAGGTCCAGACGGACGGGCGTAACCGTACGGTCTTCGTCCAGGGCACGGTGGCGATCGAGATGGCCCGATGACGGTGCCGAGCATCCTCGAAAACGCCGCTCCCTGACAACCTGTCGGACGCTCGCGTTCGATTACGCTATCGGCGCCGCAGATTTTCCGATTGGCGGTAGAGCAGGAAAGCCCCCCACGCGATGGCGAGGAGCATCAGCGCTTCGGCGGAGACTTCGGCGGTGGCTGCAATCGCATGATCATGCTCCAGCATCCCGAGGTCGTTCAGGATGTTATTCCAGTCGTGCATACCAGGTCGATCGCGGCCCGTGCCGCCGCCGAGCAGGATGATCTGCTGGGCGCGTGCGTCAGCGATGTAAGGCGCGATGTCCATCAGGCTCTGCGCCAGCCACCACAGCCCCACGCTCGCGCCGAACGCGTTTCGGTACTTGAACAGGAACATCCCGAGCACCAGGCCCGGGATCATGAGTTGCCCCAGCGATCCACCTAGCACGCTCATGAAGCGCCCTAGCGGAATGAAAATGACATGTCCCGCCTCGTGGAACACCAGATCGACGCGGTGCATGAACGAATAATTGATCTCGGGCAGCCCGCCGATCACTTCGTCGTACCGGGTCTGGATAAAGTACCAGCCCCACAGGCTGAGGCATACCCAGACGGCGACACGGCACCAGAAAACCAGAACGTTCACCCGGGGCTCCACGTGGAAGAGACGCTGTTTGAGCCAGACGAGCGCGCTATCCACCACGTCGTCGGCCTCCTCGGACGGGGCGGCTGGCCGGTAGCGGTTGTGTACCCACTTGGCGAAAATCAGGCCGCACGCCGGGCACTCGCCAGGTGGCGCGCTGTCACTTGCACGGCGCACGTAGGCGCACTTGGGACAGGTCCGGTACACGATTGGGTCCCCCGCGGTCCATATGGCCCACCACAACAGTCTTGGCCGGTACATTACTCATAGCGCCGGCACGGCCGTGTGGAATCTTAACTTTTCCGTGGCGCCCCGTGCGCGCCCCGTTGTCGGTGCGCGCACGATAGTGCATCCAAGAGTATGGACGCGCGTACTGGAATGGCGTAAATGAGCAGTGTTAATAGGCAAAACGGGGGGAGATCGGCATGGAACAACTCATCCGCGATTGGATAGATTGGGAGCAGCCCTTCCCGGGCGAGGAGTACGCCGAGCGCCGCGCGCGGGTCCGCGACGCACTGGCCGGCCGGGCGCTCGACGGTATGCTCGTGACCTCGCCGCGGGACGTCTACTACCTTACCGGTTATGACCAGATCTGGCAGCACACGCGTGGTCTCACGGGCCTTTACTTCGACACCCGAACGGGCAGCTTCCTGTTCTTCGACAATGCCTCGCACCGGGCCATCGTCTCCACCACGCCGGAGATCCGGGACGTGGTGTACCACCCGCGCGGTGCGGTGGCCGAGCAGGTCTCGCTGGTAGCGGGCGATGTGCTGTCCAGGGGGTGGGGCACGGGCCGAGTCGGCATTCAGACCTGGGACTACGGAGCGCATCCGGATGTCGTCCGCGCCATCGGGGCCCGCTTCGCGGATGCCGGGGCGACAATCGTCGAGAATTCCACACTCATCGAGGACCTGCGGCTCATCAAGTCGGCGCGCGAGGTCACCGTCATGCGCGAGGCCGCCGGGATCGCAACGGCCGCGATGAGCGCGGCGCGCGACGCGATGAAGCCGGGCGTGATGGAAACCGAGATCGACGCCGTCATCTGCTACGAGCTTCTGTCGCGCGGCTGCGGTCACCCCGGCATCCGCAACATGATCGGCAGTGGGCCGCGCTCGGGCGACCACCACGGACCGGCCTCGCATCGCCGGCTCGCCGCCGGCGACGTTGTCCACGTCGATTTTTGCGCGAGCCTGCATCGCTATCACCTGAACCTGAGCCGCAGCTTCGCCGTGTCGGCCATCGACCCGCGCTGGCACGCGCTCATGGATGCATCGGCGGGTTGCAGTGACGCGATAGTGGCGGCGGTGCGCTCCGGTGACCCCTTCAGTCGCGTGCAGGAAGCGGCCGACGCCTTCATCGCCTCGACCGATATCGACAGGGCGCGCTACGAGTGGTACATCGGTGGTTACGTGCTCGGTATTGCTTTTCCGCCCGACTGGGTGCACCGCCACCGCCCGGTGCCGCGTGAGGACGTGCCCGACCCGCCGATGGCACCGGGCATGGTGTTCAATTTCGAGGTGCAATACGATGTGTTCGACGGTTGGCCGGGCGGCTCCGGCGCAGGCTGGATCGATTCGTTCCTGATGACCGATACCGGGCTCGAGGTGCTCACCGACATGCCGCGCAACCTTGTCGTGACCGGCGACGTTTAACCGGTAGAGTGTTCACGCATTCCCGTGGCGTGCCGAGGACCC
>CAZSDY010000386.1:0-2530 GCA_964605765.1 uncultured Ectothiorhodospiraceae bacterium
GAATTTTCAAGGGGTCAGATCCCTTGAACGCCGAGGCGCTTGAACCACGATACCCTCATATCTTCAAGGGATCTGACCCCTTGAAAATTCTGCCGAGCAGGAAATCAGGGCATGACATAGGTGCGAAGCGACCCAGGGTTATTTAGACTGTGACGTATACAGTATAAACCTCCACCTTTCGCTCCGGCATATGGCCGGAGATGGGTCCATCGATTGCCTGGAGCTACCCATGTCACAGCCGCAACCAGAGACTGACAGCACCCGCGCCCCCGCCTTCGACTGGCGCGACCCGCTGAACATCGACGACGCCCTCGACGAGGACGAGCGCCTGGTGCGCGACAGCGCGCACGCCTACTGCCAGGAAAAGCTCATGCCACGCGTTCTGGAAGCGTTCCGCCACGAGCGCTTCGACCGCGAGGTGCTCAGCGAGATGGGCGAGCTGGGATTCCTCGGCTCCACCATCGACGGCTACGGCTGCGCCGGCGTCAGTTACGTGTGCTATGGATTGACCGCGCGCGAGATCGAGCGTGTCGACAGCGGCTATCGCTCGGCGATGAGCGTGCAATCGAGCCTCGTGATGCACCCGATTCACGCCTTCGGCAGCGAGGCGCAGCGCGAGCGCTATCTGCCGCGCCTCGCAAGCGGCGAGATCGTCGGCTGCTTCGGCCTCACCGAGCCCGACGCGGGCTCCGACCCCGCCGCCATGACGACCCGCGCACGAAAGGTCGATGGCGACTATAGGCTCACGGGCTCGAAGACCTGGATCTCCAACGCACCGGTCGCGGATCTGTTCCTGGTGTGGGCCAAGAACGACGAGGGCACTATCCGGGGCTTTTTGCTCGAGAAAGGGACGCGCGGCCTCAGCGCTCCGCGCATCGAGGGCAAGTTCTCGCTGCGTGCCTCGTGCACCGGGCAGATCGTCATGGACGACGTGCGGGTGCCCGAGGAGAACGTGCTGCCGGGCGTGCACGGCCTCAAGGGGCCGTTCTCCTGCCTCACCCGCGCGCGCTACGGGATCGCCTGGGGCACGATGGGCGCGGCAGAGTTCTGCTGGCACGCGGCGCGCGACTACGTGCTCGATCGCAAGCAGTTCGGCCGCCCGCTCGCCGCGAACCAGCTCGTGCAGAAGAAGCTCGCCGACATGCAGACAGAGATCACCCTGGGGCTCAACGCGGCGCTTCGTCTCGGGCGCCTGTTCGATGGCGGACGCGCATCGCACGAGGCCATCTCGCTGCTCAAGCGCAACAACTGCGGCAAGGCGCTCGACATCGCGCGCAGCGCAAGGGACATGCACGGCGGCAATGGCATAGCCGATGAATATCACGTCATTCGTCACATGCTGAACCTCGAGGCGGTCAACACCTACGAAGGCACCCACGACATACACGCCTTGATACTGGGCAGGGCGCAGACCGGCATACAGGCCTTCAGCGCCTGAGGCGCGACCGGCGTGAAGTTCCTGCGCACCGTGAGGCTCGATGACTCCGACGAGCGCGTGTTCGAGCGTGCCGCCGAGCCCGGGGAATGGGCGGTTCCGGGCTCCTTTGCGTTCATCGACGTAGACCCGGCGGCGC
Organism: uncultured Ectothiorhodospiraceae bacterium; assembly: GCA_964605765.1. GTDB lineage: Bacteria > Pseudomonadota > Gammaproteobacteria > HK1 > HK1 > CAZSDY01. The sequence goes on from CAZSDY010000386.1 coordinate 1,575, forward strand.
TGGCCGGGAAAGCCCTGCAGGCGTTCAGGATCGGATTCCTCGGCACCCGCAGCTTCGGCTGGAGCACGCTGGTCGAAATCGTCGATATCGAGGACGACGACTTCCAGGCCGTCATCGACCGTCTCGCCGCACGCTTCATGGCGGCTTGCGGTGCACCGCACCTCGCGGCAGCACTCGCACAGGCGACCGAGGAGGCCGGTCAAGTCGCAGCGATGTGCGACGGCACGCCGCACACCCTGCTCGCGATCGAGCGCACACTGAATGACGAGGGGGTAGCGGAACGCCTCAGAAGGGTCGACCCGAGCGGTGCCGGCCACGACGGCCTGCGGCTATGGAAGATGACCGCCGAGTAGGCTAGTGTCCGTCCAGAATCAATGACCCTCGCCAAGACCTAACCCGAACGAGCCGGAACCAAACAGGGAATCGAGTGCTCGCGGCGTCGCAGCTTCGCCGGGTTGGAAGTCAACCGCCCGATAATGCTCTCGTCAAGACGCAAAGCGCGCAAAGGCTGGGTCTGGGAAGCCCTGATGACGCAGGCTCTACCGGTGGCGTCAACCGCCTTATCGAGGCAGATCGATCTTCTTGGCGAGCTTTGCGGCTTTGCAAGAGAAATATTCACGTTTCTGAACGGACAACAGGCTAGTCGAGGCGCTCGAGCAGCCCGTTACGGGTACCGCTCATGACGATCTGGCGACACTGCGCGCTCGTCAGTCGGTCACCGTCCTCGCTGCTTCGCTCGTGCATGAGATTTCCCGAGTCAGCCGCGTGCGCGGGGCTATCGGCCAGCACGTGAACGAGCTCATGTGCAAGGCTCACGCCCGGGTGCGCGGTAGCGCCTATCATCCACACCGTGTCGGCGAGCGCCGGAAATCGGCTGGCGTTGGAACGGCCGATGGCCTCGGCGTCGAACGGCACCGCACGCAGCGTGTCCTTGACCAGATACACGGCCGGGCGCC
>CAZSDY010000387.1:0-2528 GCA_964605765.1 uncultured Ectothiorhodospiraceae bacterium
GGCGGAGTTGGCGGCCCTTCGCGTTTGATAGCGGCTTGAAGAATAAGTTCTAGACTGGACGAGGCACGAGGTCTACTAGAGCATCCCGAATTCGTCACTCGCTGACGAGGAGGCTTGATATGGCCCGAGATCCCCGATACGACATATTGTTCGAGCCGGTTCGCATCGGGCCGGTAACGGCAAAGAACCGCTTCTACCAGGTTCCCCACACCAACGGCTCCGGCAACCGGCTTCCGCACATCGCGGCCGCCATGCGGGGCATGAAGGCGCAAGGAGGGCTGGGAGGAGCCCGGCGTTGCCTTCGTCAAGCAGGTAACTTCGAAGCCCGTCGTCGGCGTCGGTCGGTTCACGAGCCCCGACACCATGGTGTCGATGATCAAGCGCGGCGTGCTCGATCTCATCGGCGCCGCACGTCCCTCGATCGCGGATCCGTTTCTGCCCAAGAAGATCGAGGAGGGACGACTCGAGGACATCCGGGAGTGTATCGGCTGCAACATTTGTGTCGCCTCGGCCATCCAGGCGGTTCCCATCCGTTGCACGCAGAACCCAAGCATATCGGAGGAATGGCGCCGCGGCTGGCATCCGGAAAAGATGCCCCAGCGCGGCACCGACGCGAAGGTGCTGGTGATAGGCGCCGGTCCCGCGGGACTCGAGGCGGCACGGGGTTACGGGCGCCTCGTGGCCACTGCGCCGCACGCGAACACCGTGCTCACACGCCGCGATCGCCCTGTTCAGGCGACTCCACCACCCGCTTCGCCATCTTGAGGTCGAAAACGGCTCGTTTCACCAACCCGGTGAGAAATTCGGGCCAGGGCCGTGCCAGCGACATCGAGACTTGCACCAATGCGCCCGTTGGTGGTTATCTATGGCGCGCTGCGCGGGCGTGTTCGCCCCGGCGCCAGAGGGCTGCGCGATTTTCGGGATTGGCTGAACCGTGGGTTAGATGATGAGCACAGAAAGGCACGCGGCAGGCGAGCGCCGCCAGGGCACGCGTGAACGAATAGATGGGTTGTTGGCCACGCGGCAGAACATGTGGGTGCTCTACGAGCGCCTTGCCGGCGTGCCGCCCTACAAGGAGCAGGAGCCGCAACTGCTTCAGAGCTTCGTCCAGGTGCTGGTTGATTACATAGCCAGCGCGCACTTCAGCCTCTATGAGCGCATCGTCAATCGCGAGGAGCGCAGGCAGGCTATCGTGCAGCTGGCCGAAGAGTTGTACCCGCGCATTGCCGCGGTCACCGAGGCGGCGGTTGCTTTCAATGACAAGTACGACGGCGTAACGCTCGATTCGGTCACCGAGGAGCTGGCCGGGCATCTCTCGATGCTGGGAGAGGGCCTCGCCGAGCGCATCGAGCTCGAGGATCGCCTTATCTCGGCGATGCGAAAGTAGCCCTCCACTCGCCCGGTGCGCCTCGGCACCTCGAAACGCGGAGCGCTGTTTTCTTGGTTCATCGCGGGATCCCCTTGGACCAGCTCGGATCCAGAGGCGGATGAAGAGCCCTTGTTTTCGCGAGCGTTCAGGCCTCGATCAGCTCGATCCAGTGCTTTACCGGCAGCACCGAGCGCGACAGCAGGTGGGCATGACAACCGATGTTGGCGGTCGCCACCAGATCCGGATGATCCGAGGTGAGGGCCGTGAGCTTGTTGGCGAGCAGGCGTGAGGAAAGCTTCCGCTGCAGCAGGGAGTAGGTGCCCGCGGAACCGCAGCACAGGTGCGCATCGGGCACGCTGACGAGCTCGTATCCCACCGAGCGCAGGACGGATTCCACCGTGCCGGCCAGCTTTTGCCCGTGCTGCAGGGTGCACGGCGCGTGAAACGCGACCCTCGCGCCCGGGGATCGCGCGGAGAGTCCGGACAAATCCTCGGCGCGGACGACTTCGCTGAGATCCCGGGTGAGCCGTGAGATGCGCTCGGCCTTGTGCGCATAAGCCGGATCGCCAGCCAGGTGCTCGGCGTACTCCTTGACCATGAGCGCGCAGGCGCTGGCGGTGATGACCAGCGCCTCTACGCCATCGTGGATGTGTGGCCACCAGGCGTCGATGTTGCGCCGCATGAAGCGTCGTGCCTGCGCGGGTGCCGACAGATGATGGCTCACGGCACCGCAGCATCCCGCCCGCGGCACTCGAACAAGCGATATGCCGAGGCGGTCCAGGACGCGCGCTGCCGCGGTGTTGATCTGTGGCGCCATGGCTGGCTGCACGCAGCCGTCGAGGATCAGCATGCGCCGTGCGTGACGCGCCGCGGGCCAGGGGTCCGGTATGCAGGGGAGCGGGATTTGCCGGCGCATGCGTTCGGGCAGGGCGGGGCGCACCAGCCGGCCGAGCGCGAGCAGAGGCGTGAAACGATTGCGGTAGGCGAGCACATTGCGCAGCGCGGCGCGTGCCAGGCGCTCGGTGAACGGCCGCGGCGCACGCTGCTCGATCACCTCGCGGCCGATGTCGAGCAGACGCGCGTAGCGCACGCCGGACGGGCAGGTCGTCTCGCACGACCGGCAGGTGAGACACCTGTCCAGGTGCGTGCGCGTGGTGGC
>CAZSDY010000388.1:0-2521 GCA_964605765.1 uncultured Ectothiorhodospiraceae bacterium
ATGCTCGGAGCCAAGCCAGACCACCGCATCGGCCGCGGAGCCAACAGCGAGTCCAAGTGGCCCCTGTCAGCTCAGAGGCGAAAGTGGGCGCAGAGCGCGGCCAGGATGCACCGCATCGACGGCCGCGACTGGCGGCGCTCGAGCGAGCTCGTGGCGTGGGTCTACGGCCCGGCGAACATGGAGGGAGAATGCAGCTACGTGGTCGAGAGCATGGACGCCCTGCGCGAGAAGTGGGACCGCCTGGATGCAGCGGCCCGCAGATCTCAGCGGCGCGAGGAGGAGCAGCCAATGATCATCCGCCGAGGGTACGGAGAGTGAGAGCGGGCGCCCTCGCCACCGACACCCCCGAGGAGGAGTAGATGGAATTCAGGGCGAGAAAGCGAGCAACGTGCAGACACCCGGACCGGGACGAGCCAAGGATGATGTGCGGCTACCCACTTCCGTGCCCATGGCATACGGCAAGCATTGACCTCGGAGCGAACCCGCCGACGGTGACTATCCCTGTAACCTCGGATGCGATCCACGTCCGCGATAGGCTGGGCCAGATCGCAGAAGCGCTCAGCAGCGACCTGCCCGAGGAGCCGACCGATGAGTGAGCAGTCCGCCCGCATGGTGAGGCTCGCCGACGCAGTAATCAGTCTCCTGGCCGATCTAGCCGAGGCGAACGAGACGATCAAACGGCTACGCAACACGCGCGACCCGATGTGCGCCAGGTGCCAGTCCGAGGGCTGCGCGGCACCCGAGATCCGGTGCGTCTGCTGCTGCTGCGGTGCGGATCTGCCCGAGGAGCCGACAGAATGAGGCCCGTCACGCAAACCCCGCCCGGCCACCGCCGCGTCCTGATCCGCCGCACACCCGACGAGCAGGGGCGCGCACTCTCGTTCGAGGAGGCGGTGCGCCAGATGGCCGCGCATGACGCGTTTGTCTACCTCGGCTGCGATGCCCGTTACTACGTGTTCTCGGTGCCGAAGTGAAGCGGATACGACCGGGACTGCTGATCACCGGGGCGCCACGGTCGGGGACAAAGTACGCGACCGAGGTACTGCGCGAGCAGGGTGTGGACGCATGCCACGAGGAGCGCGGTACGGTGACCGTAAGCTGGATGGAGGCGTTCAACGCTTCGACGTGGGGAGGCCCCGTGATCCACCTTGTCCGCAACCCCATCCACGTGATCGCGTCGATGATGACCGTCCACGAGGACTACCTGCGGCGGTACGTTCCGGGGTCGTGGCCGGCGGCTGCCGAGCCGCTCGAGCGCCGCGCCATCGCGTGGTGCCGGATTACGGATGCCGTTGACATCGGGGCGAACTGCGCGGACTCGACCCCGCTGCTCAACGTAGAGCGGCTTGAGGAGCAACTAGGTATCACGTCGAGCGTTCCCCGGGACCTCAACACCAGGGTGCACAAGAGCATCGAATGGGACGATTTGTTGGCGTTTGATTGCGGCTGGTACATCGCGGAGAGCGCCATGCGTTACGGGTACGATTCACCCAGGAAAGGGGATGGTAAGTGAAAAAAATACGGATCATGGGCGAGGTAATCGGCGCGCACAAAACCGATGACGGGGTAACCGTCACGGTCACCGCGACGGACGGCGAGCAGGAGGCGGACTTCACCGTGGAGCTCGAGGCGGACGCGGCACGGCGGTTCGGGGTCGGAGTGGCCGGGGAATGGACGTTCCGGCCGACGCGGGGTGCCAAGTGAAAAGTCCTAGGCCGGTCGCTGGTAAGTCGTTTTTTTACGCTTTTATGGCCGGCGTCGAGGCCGGGCTGCGTCGGTGGCTAAACGAGCGCGAGGCGGCGCGACATCTCGCCGAGTTCGAGGCGGTCGAGCGCGCCAGGATGACGCACGTGTTCTCGGCCTACCGCAACGGGCCGAGGCCGCAGGCGTAGGGTGGTGGCGCTGCGCCGGCCACCGCCGCGTGCGCTCGAGCGACTAGGCGACGCGCTCTGGTACGTCGCGCAGGCGGCCACCAGACCGCGTGTGAGGGCCGATTGCGAGCACGGCCCGAGACCATGCCCATGGGTTTCCTGCCGCTATCACGCGCTCTCGACGGTCTCAGCGACGGGCACGCTACAGATAGCCGGCGTCCGCCGCGGCGCGCAGGCCGGAACCGACCTTGAGCCGGGATGGATCGGGGCCGCAGTAGCATCGGTTGTAAGCTCCAATACAACATGCGCGTTGGATTCGGACGGGATGGGCGTACTAGAGCTCGCCGCAGTCCTCGACCGCGACCGCGAGAGAATCCGCGTGATCACGGCCAGCGCGACGAGCAAACTCGAGGCCGGATTGCTCGAGCTTGGCGTCGGAGCTGATCAAGTTCGCGACACCATGCGACAGCGCGGCGCGGTCGCCAGCGCGTGGGAATCTCAACTAACCGATTTTCCCCAGGAAACGCCCTGGTAAGTCGTTTTTTTACGTTTCGCGCCCGATTCCCACGCGACGCCGTAAGTGCCCGGAATCACGCACGACGGCCCGTGCGGCCGACGGTGACCGAGCCGTGCCATCATGGCGCACAGCG
>CAZSDY010000389.1:0-2507 GCA_964605765.1 uncultured Ectothiorhodospiraceae bacterium
GGCGGGGGGGCGCGCGGGTGGGCGGGGCGCGTGGCCGGGCGGGGCGGGTGCCTGCCCCGACCCGACCGGCGCGCAGCGCGGCTCGATGTTGCGCGAGCCAATCTGGCGGGCCTCACGAGCTGCCGTTTTCACCTGGCAGGAGTGGACGATATGCCGCTCGACGACGATTCGCTCGATTTTGGCTACTCGCTGGGCGTCCTGCATCACGTTCCCGACACCGCGCGCGCCATCGCGTGCTGCGCGGCGAAGCTCAAGAACGGGGCGCCGCTGCTGCTTTACCTCTACTACGCCTTCGATAATCGCCCGGCATGGTTTCGCTGGGTCTGGCGGGCATCGGATGTCGTGCGCCGCGTCGTATCCCGTTCGCCCTATCCGCTCAAGTACCTCATCAGCCAGGTAATCGCGGCGCTCGTCTACCTGCCGCTGGCAAGACTGGCGGGAGCGCTCGAGCGGCGTGGGCGCGATGTCGCGCACATCCCCCTGTCGTCATACAGGAACAAATCGCTCTACACCATGAGAACTGACGCGCTGGACCGATTTGGCACACGGCTCGAGCAGCGCTTCAGCAGGCGGGAGATCGCACGTATGATGCACGCGGGCGGGCTGTCGGACATTCGTTTCAGCGACGGTCCGCCGTACTGGTGTGTTATAGGATACAAGCGTGGGGGAGTGGCGACATGAACATCCTTTCGCAAAACGCGTTGCGCACGGTTCGCCAGCACGGCGCCATGGACTACTCGACGCCGCCATGCGATCTCGACGCCGTGCGCATGTATCGGCTCGGCAGGATCCGCGCGGCGCTCGTCGAGCGCGATCTCGCCGGCATCATTCTCTACGACCAGCTCAACACTCGCTATGCCACCGATGCGACGAACATGCAGCTCTGGTGCTCGCACAACGAGAACCGCTACGTGTATGTGCCGGCGGAGGGGCCGATGGTCCTGTTCGACTACGGTGGCAAGACCTTTCTCAGCGCGGGGCTTCCCACGGTCGACGAGGTGCGCCCCGCCATCACGTTCTACTACTTCGCCGCCGGGGGTGAGTCCGGCGCGCGCGCGCGGCGCTGGGCGCTCGAGATGGATGACATCATCCGCGCGGGGAGCGGCGGCAACAAGCGGATCGCCATCGACCGGATTGCACCGATCGGGGTGCAGGAGATGGAGCGCCTGGGCTATCGCATCCACGACGGGTTCGAGGTCATGGAGAACGCCCGCGAGATCAAGTCCACCGGCGAGATAGCCTTGATGCGCGCCTCCATTGCCGTTTGCGACGCGGCGGTCGAGCGCATGCGCGACGCGCTTCGCCCCGGGATCACGGAAAATGCGTTGCTCGCCGAGTTGCACCACGGCAACGTCGCCGGCGGCGGCGAGTGGATCGAGACGCGCCTGCTCGCCTCCGGGCCGCGTACCAATCCGTGGTTCCAGGAAGCATCCATGCGCCAAATCGAGAAAGGCGACATGGTGAGCTTCGATACCGATCTGGTGGGGCCGTACGGGTACTGCTGCGACATCTCGCGTTCCTGGGTGTGTGACGCGAGGCCGGACGACGAGCAGCGACGCCTCTACGCGGCGGCCGTCGAGCACATGCGCCGCAACATGGACCTGCTCGCGCCCGGGGTCTCGTTTCGTGAGCTCACCAGGCGGTTGCACCCCCTCGCCGAGGAGTTCATCCCCGGGCGCTACACCGTCGCCATGCACGGCGTGGGCCTGTGCGACGAGTACCCGTCCATTTATTATCCGCAGGACTACCCGGCGCTCGGCTATGATGGTCTCGTGAAGGAGGGCATGGTGTTCTGCGTGGAAGCGCTGACCGGGGTCAAGGGTGGCCGCGAGGCGGTCAAGCTCGAGGAGCAGGTCCTCGTGACGGCTGACGGTTTCGAGCAGCTCTCGACCTGCCCGCTCGAAGAAGACTGGCTGTAGTAGGCGCTTGATCGCTCTCGTTCAGGGGCGCCGTGCACGCCCGCGCCTGGTCCGGGGAGGTAGCGGCGATCCACCGTTCGCGCCCGATGCGGTGGTGCTCGAGGAGGATACGTCGCTGGTGCTGAGCGCCGATCCGGGGGTTCGCGATCCGGGGGAGCACCCGATCAGGATCATGACCGCGCTTTACGACCAGCAGCCGCACACGCCCGGGAGCATCGTGGTGCAGGGCAGGTCTCCGTACCGCATGCTCGCCGTGGTGCACGATCTGGATCAAGATCCCACGTGGCGCGAGGAATGGGTCTGCGCCGCCCTCGATGAGGTGCTGGCCGAGAGCGGGCGGCGTGGTCTGCGCAGGTTGGCGATGGAACCGCTCGGGGCCGTGCACGGGCGGCTTGCGCGGGAGCGGTTCATGGCGTTGCTGGAGCAGGTCCTCGGGCGTGCGTCCCCCGCTTGTCTGCAAGAAATCTGGCTCATGGAACGATGACCGAAGCTGTACGCATCCAGCCCATCTGGGCTCGCCGAGCCCCCCCTGTAGCAGGGATTTTCCCGCGGTGGTTGATTTTCCCATGCCGTTCTTTTGCCATGCCG
>CAZSDY010000390.1:0-2484 GCA_964605765.1 uncultured Ectothiorhodospiraceae bacterium
TCGGCCGCGAGCCGGTCTCGCTCGACTGGGCTTCGATCAGCCGGGGTGTGGCGGGCAAGGTCATTCTGGTGAGCGGCGGTGGCGGATCGATCGGCGCGGAACTGTGCAGGCAAATCTGTCAGCTCAACCCCCGGCGCCTCGTGGTACTCGACAACAGCGAGTTCAACCTGTACTCGATAGAGATGGAGCTCGGGGAGAGCTTTCCGCGACTCGATATCGACCTCAGGCTCGCCGACATATGCGACACGGAGGGCATTGGGCAACTCGTGGCCACGGTGCAGCCCGATATGGTGTTTCACGCCGCCGCCTACAAGCACGTGCCCATGCTCGAGAGCCAGGCGCGCGAGGCGGCGAGGAACAACGTGCTCGGCACGCGCAACCTGGCGCTCGCCGCGGCAGCGAACGACACACGCACCTTCGTGCTCATCTCCACGGACAAGGCGGTCAATCCCACCAACGTGATGGGGGCGACCAAGCGCGTCGCCGAGATCCTGTGCCAGAACATGGACCAGCAAAGCACGGCAACGAGTTTTATCACCGTGCGTTTCGGCAACGTGCTCGACTCGGCCGGCAGCGTGGTGCCGCTGTTTCGCCGCCAGATCAGGGCGGGCGGGCCGGTGACCGTCACGCATCCCGAGATCAAGCGCTACTTCATGACCATCCCCGAGGCTTGCCAGCTCATCATGGAGGCGGCGGCCATCGGCAGCGGCGGGGAGGTCTTCGTGCTCGACATGGGTGAGCCTATCAAGATCAGCTATCTCGCCGAGCAGATGATCGTGCTCGCGGGTAAGCGCCCCGGCGAGGACGTGGAGATGGTGTTCACGGGTCTGCGTCCCGGCGAGAAGCTCTACGAGGAGCTGTTCCACGAGCAGGAGAACCTGACGCCCACCGGCATGGAGAAGCTGCTGCTTGCGCGCTACCGCCGCGTCGAGTGGCAGTCTTTCAGCGATAGTGTCGATCGGCTGGCCGCGGCCTGTGCACGCTACGATGAGCTCGCCGTGCGCCACCTGCTCGAGCAACTCGTGCCGGAATTCGCCGCCGGCCCGCCGGCCAAGACCGGTCAGGTGATCGCACTGGAGACCGCCAAACGGTGAGCGCCCGGGTTCGCAAGGCGGTGTTCCCGGTGGCCGGGCTCGGCACGCGCTTTCTGCCGGCCACCAAGGTGATTGCCAAAGAGATGCTGCCGGTGGTCGACAAGCCGCTCGTGCAATACGCGGTCGAGGAGGCCATCGCGGCCGGCATCACGGAGCTGATTTTCATCACCGGGCGCACCAAGACCGCGATCACCGATCACTTCGACATGGCCTACGAGCTGGAAGCGGAGCTGCGCGCGCGCGGCAAGACGGCGCTCCTCGAGGAAGTGCGCGCCATCGTCCCGGCGGGCGTGAGCTGCATGCACATACGCCAGGCCGAGGCGCTCGGCCTCGGCCACGCGGTGGGGTGCGCACGCGCGGCGGTCGGTGACGAGCCCTTCGCCGTGCTGCTACCCGACGATCTGATCGATGGGGAAGGCGCCGGCTGCCTCGCCGAGATGGCCGAGGTGCACGCGCGCCATGGCGGCGGCGTGATCGCCGTCGAGGAAGTGGCACCGGATGCGACGGATCGCTACGGCATCGTCAGCGCGGAGTCCACTGCCGAGCGGGTCTCGCGCATCACGGCCATCGTCGAGAAGCCCCCGCCGAGCGAGGCGCCGTCGAACCTCGGCGTGGTGGGCCGTTACATTCTGCCTCCGCGGGTGTTCGATCTGCTCGCCGCCGGCAAGCGAGGCGCGGGCGGCGAGATCCAGCTCACCGACGCCATCGCGGGGCTGCTAGCGGACACGTCCGTCTACGCCTACGAGTTCACGGGCAAGCGCTATGACTGCGGCAGCAAGCAGGGCTTTCTGCAGGCGACCGTGGACATCGCGCTCAAGCACCCGGCGTTGGGCGGCGAGTTCCGGCGCTATCTCGCCGGGCTGCCCCGCGCCTGACACAGGCGCCCCCCGTCCCTCAGCCACCGATCCCCTCCCAACCCCCCTCGGCAAATCGACGACGCCCATAGGAGCGGACTTCAGTCCGCGAACGCGGGCGGCACGGCGTTGGATACCGTGCCATCGACGGTTCGCGGGATGAATCCCGCTCCTACAGGCGGCGCTCCGACCGGGACGTCCTGCCTCCGGACTGTGCGATCACGCACAGAAGCTATTTCCATAATTCGTCAGAATGCGGCCATCCGGTGGACGAAATTATTCGTCAAAGTCCCCGGTCTAGATAACAACGGCAAACCGGGTGAATGCCATGATTCAATCCGCGGCACGAGGGCCGCTCGGTCTTTGTATGGCCAGGCGCATGTTCGGCGCCTGCGTGTTGCTATGCGCTATCGGGCTTTCCCCCCTCGTACGGGCAGGGCAGACGGCATCGGCGGCGCTTGCCACGCGTGCCGACGCTGACGCCCGCGTGGTGCGCGAGACCAACGACAGCGTGCTTGCGGCGGTCGACGACGTGC
>CAZSDY010000391.1:0-2467 GCA_964605765.1 uncultured Ectothiorhodospiraceae bacterium
GAGGCGCTCCGCCCAAGCGGTCGATCCCCCGCCGCGCCCCCGGCCGATCTTGCGGTCGGCCGGGTGCGATGTAACGCAGGCTCTCCCTTGTTGATGGCCGCTGCGTTTCGCGAAGACGGCATCGAAGCGTTGAAGGCCAGACCCATCCCGGGGCGTCCACACGAGCTCAGTGGTACGCAGCTTCTGAGCGGCTGGGTAAGCGTGTAGTAATCCGCAATCGGGCAGGTGGCTCGGTATCGTGCTCGAGCCTGGACCCCGCCAGGTAGAAAGCGGGCAGTACAAGTCGGCGCCGCGTCAGACCCGTGCGTTCGATTTTCAAGGGGTCAGATCCCTTGAAGGCCGAGGCACTCGAGCCACGATCCCCTCATTTTTTCAAGGCATCTGAGCCCTTGAAAATCACCCGGCGCGGAAGTCCTACAATCGGCGAAGCCGTGGCGCCGCTAGCGCGGCAAGCACAGCGATGGCAAGCAAGGTGGCACCATTGACGCTCAGCGCGTGCCCGACCCCCAGCCAGGTCACCAGGGTACCCATCTCCAGGTGTCCCAGCGGTGCCGCACCGATGGCGAACACCCAGGCGCCCATCGCCCTGCCGCGCAGCCTATCCGGGACGCTCAACTGCATCATGCTCTGCGTCAGCACATCCGAGGCAACGGCCATGGCCGCCACCACCGCGATCGCCGGCCACGCGAAAGCCATCACCGGCGCCTGCGCGAGCGCCAGCAGACCCGCTCCGAAAACGAGTATCACGCCCAGGAAAAGAACGCCCCTTCGCGTGAGCGAACCGCTGCCTGCGAGCAGCACGCTCGCGGCAATACCGCCGACCGCGCGTGCGGCATGTAACGCGCCGAGCCCCTCCGCCCCCATCTCCAGCGTGCCGGTCGCGAACTCCGGCAAGGCGGTCGTGAACGAAAAACCGCACACCTCGACCGCCGCCGTGACCCCCACCAGCACCAGCAGATCCCGGTTGTGGCGCATCTCGCGCAGATACTCGCGAAGGTTATCGAGCAGTGGTGCCTTCTGGAACGCGCCCGCCGTTCCACGCGTGCGCAACCGTGAGACGTTCACGAACGCGACCACATGCGATGCGCACAGCAGGAACAACGCAAGCTCCGCACCCGTACGTTGCATGAGGCTGCCCGCCACCATGGCGCCCAGGAGCTGGCCGAAGCGCGTGCCCAGGGTGATGAGCCCGAGGCCGGAGACAATGTGATCACCGCCTACGATGTCGAAGACGTAGCTCGAGCGCGCCGGCTGGTAAACGGCTCTCAGCGTACCCGAGATCGCCGTCATCAACAGCAGATGCCAGACCTCGACCATGCTGGTGGCCACCACGGATCCGAACACCGCGAAGTTGACGGCAATGCCCGCTTCGAGCAAGCGCAGGAGCTTGCGCCGGTCCATCCAGTCGGCGAGCGCACCGGACGGCGCCCCGACGAGCAGCAACGGCAGATAGTAGATCGCAAGCGAGATCCCGACCCAGGCGCTCGATCCGGTGAGCCTGTAGATCAGCAGCCCCACCACCACCTGCTCGCCGCTCGAACCCGCCGTGTTGCAGGCAGCACTCACCCACAGACGCCTGTAGTCCGGCTGGCGCAGCGCGCCGCTAGAGAAAAGCTGAGAGAGGAACGCTAGAGACATGCCTTGGGACACCCGCAGATTCTGCGGGGCAGCCAGAAACTATTCGACAGGTTCATAGGGCTCGCGAAACGATAATTTCCCATTTTCGTACCCCCGATCCATCCCGCCTGGCTGCGTCGCTCGTCGGTTGAATAGAGTGACTATTCGCCGTTCTCGCGGCTTGCCAGTCGGGCGTCTCGACGCCCGAAAACGCGAAGTTATATTCTCCGGGCCCTCATTCCCCTTCGATCCGCCGGGATGACACCTTCATCCCCTGAGCAACCAGGGCAATCTCCAGCGCGGTCTCCAGGCGAATAACCCGTTCGGTGAGGTTTTCGATCCGGGATTGCTGGGCTTTGATGGCGCCGGCCAGGCGTTCCACCTTGTCATCCATGCGGATCACCCGGGCCACCGCGTCCCACATCTTCTCCGTGACGCCCATCAGCCTTGGTTCCGTCTTGCTTGCATGGCAGCGATACGCCGGTTCGAAATCTCGACGAAGTCGATGGCATCGTCGATTGCTTTTTCTGCCCGGTCTGTGGCCTTCAGCATCTGATCGATCAGTCCCTCCAGGAGCGGCTCCTGCTCGTCGGGACGGAACGAACTCGCCGCCCGGCGCATATATTCACCGGTAGACAGGCCGGCCTCCATGGCCTTTCTTACGATTCGGTCTTTCTCCGCCTGTGTCATGAGGACAGGTACCCTTGCCGTTGCCGTTGCCATCATCATCCCCATATGGTCATGTGCTGCACATGCACAGCTTAGGACGGAACAATGGATTGTTCAAGACCTCCCGGAGGAAAAGGGGACATGCTACTTTTTATCCAGCTTACGCGGTCGCCCGCGCCGG
>CAZSDY010000392.1:0-2467 GCA_964605765.1 uncultured Ectothiorhodospiraceae bacterium
GTGTTCCAGCGTCTGATGGACGCGCGCGTCGAGCAACTCACGCAGGGCGCGCGCCTGCTCTCGGGCGATTTCGCCTTCAAGCAGGCATTTGCAAGCGACAACCTCGGGACGCTGCTCTCGGCAGTGACCAACCTGCGCGAGGTCCGCCTTGGTGCGGACATCATGATGGTGATCGATCCGGACACCCAGACCGTGCTCGTCGATTCCTCCCGTCCCGAAGCGAACGGGGTCACGTTTGCCTATCCCGAGCTGCTCGATGCGGTCGAGGAGAGCGGTAAGCCGGCATCGACCATTGCGCGGTTCGGCGGCCGGACCTATCAGCTCATCGTGGTGCCCTTGCTGGCCCCGGTACCCGTGGCGTGGATCGCGGTCGGGTTCCTGATAAACGATGAGCTGGCGGACAACATCAAGGCGCTGACGCTGACCGACGTGTCCTTCGTGGACGATTCACGCGGACAGGGTACCGCGCTGGCCGCATCCACGCTGCCCGCCGGCGCCCGGCGTGAGCTGGCACCACTCATCACCGCCACGCCACATCGCAGGGACGCCGGTTTCGATATGACGCTTTCCGGCCATCGCTACGTGGCGCTCGACATGGCGTTCGGGCCAGCCCTGCGCGTGGTGCTGCATCGATCGCTGGATATCGCGCTGGCGCCGTTCGAGCGGCTGCAGCACGTGCTCGCGCTGCTCACCGTGCTCGGCCTGCTGGTATGCATCGCGGGCGCCGTGCTCATCGCGCGCTCCGTGACACGCCCGGTGCGCACGCTGGTGCACAGCACCAGAAAGATCAGCGCGGGCGATTATGGCCATGTCACGGCCATCGACCGGGTCGACGAATTCGGTGAGCTGGCTCTCGCGTTCAACCAGATGACGCGTGCGCTGGCCGCGTTCCAGCGCTACGTGCCCGTTGAGCTCGTGCGCACACTCATCTCGCAGGGCATGGAATCCAAGCCAGAGCTGCGCACGGGAACCATAGTGTTCGTGGACATAGAAGGGTTCACGGCGCTCGCGGAGAGCACCCCGCCCGCTACGCTCGTCACCCTGCTCAACGAGTATTTCTCGGCCGTGTCCACGCCCATAGAAATGATGGGCGGTGTCATTACGCAGTTCCAGGGCGACGCCATACTGGCCGTATTCAACATACCGACCGAGGACCCGGACCACGCCACTCACGCGGTCCGCGCGGCCTGCGAGATTCAGCGCATATTGCACTCGCAAACGTTCTCGAATGACACTGTGATGAAAGCGCGTATCGGCATCAACACCGGGGACGTGGTGGCGGGGTGCGTCGGATCGCGCAACCGCGTCAACTACACCGTGCACGGGGACGCGGTGAATGTCGCCGCACGACTGGAGGCCTTGAACAAGGAGACGGGCACCCGGATCCTGCTCTCTCAGGCTACTGCCGAGCGGCTCGACCGGGACATCGAGGTGCGTCACGTCGATCATATCGCCGTGCGCGGGCACCGGCGTCCGGTATCGGTCTACGAGGTGACCGTGGCGCGGGCCGTGGCGCACCCAGGCGGTGTTGCGTCGTGCGTCTGAGGACCAGCGAGCCGAGGGACCAGGGTTTATACGTGGGTCACCCGAGTCGCAATCCCCGCGAGCCCTAACCCGTCCGAACCGGAACCAAGCAGGGCATCGAACACTCGAGGCATTGCAGCCTCACCGGGTTGGGGTCACACGCCGGATAATGCTCTCGCCAGGACGCAAAGCACGCAAGGGCGGCGCGGGAACCCCTGATGACGCAGTCTCTGCCGGTCCCGTCAACCACCGTATTGACGTACATCGCTGAACTTGGCGTGCTTGGCGGCTTTGCACGAGCCCTTATCCATTTCGCGATGCCCACCGTTTGCTGAAGAGCCTGGTCTTTGTCGTTTTGCACAAGCTCACGGGTAGGGGACGAATTCAAAGACCGCGTCTTACAACGGAAGACCGCCCGAAGCCCTGATGCGTATCTCGACGCCGTGCACGGCGCTGCTCTCTCCCATGTCGGTCAGCGTTCCCGGATCGAGCCGGTTCACGTTGCCCGCGCCATCGAGCTTCGGCCAGCGTCCCTTTTCCACGAGTGCAATGCCCGGCAATACGGCATCCGATGCGTGTGGCACACAGACCAACCGGCCGCTGTCGTTGTACAACTCAACGCGATCGCCCGGCGCGAGCCCGAGTACGGCGATGTCCCGCGGGTGCAGTGTCACGCGATGCGCCCCGAGCGCCTTGCGAATATTGGCATCGTTGGCGTAACTCGCGTTCAACAGCCATGCGCTCGAGCGCGAGCGGTCGGCCAGGGCATCGGCCAGATACATGTGATTGATCGAGGGAGGCACGGCTTTGGCGAGATCCGGCGCCGTGACGTAATCAGCGTCGATGCCGCGCGGGCGGCGACGTGCATCAGCGCGAAGGCGAGCGTCAGCGCGCGCCGGGAAAGTGCGCGTACTCGTCGTTGTGGTCTTCACCGAAGCTGGGC
>CAZSDY010000393.1:0-2450 GCA_964605765.1 uncultured Ectothiorhodospiraceae bacterium
AAGTGGCACCATACCGCTCGGCGACGGGGACACTGGCTCGTCGAGGATTCCGGTGGACGCAACGCACTCATCGACGACCGATGCGGGTCGCACGCGCCCGAATGCGGCGGCGACGATCCTGGAGATCGACGATCTTCACACCCGGTTTTTCACCCGGGAGGGGGTCGTGCGGGCGGTGGACGGCGTCTCCTACCGCGTCGGACGGGGCGAGACCCTCGGGGTGGTGGGAGAGTCCGGATGCGGCAAGAGCGTCACCGCGCTGTCCATTCTCAGGCTGATTCCCCAGCCGTCGGGCAAGATCGTCCAGGGCGCGATCCGGTTCGAGGGCACCGACCTGCTCGGTCTCGACGACGTCGCGATGCGGCGCGTGCGCGGGAACGACATCTCGATGATCTTCCAGGAGCCGATGACCTCGCTCAATCCCGTGCTCACGGTGGGGCGCCAGATCAGCGAGACGTTGATGCTGCATCAGGACCTCGCGAAGCGCGACGCCCTGGACAGGGCGGTGGAGATGCTGCGCCTCGTGCACATCCCAGAGGCTGAGCGCCGGGTGAGCGAGTACCCGCACCAGATGTCGGGTGGCATGCGCCAGCGGGTCATGATCGCCATGGCGCTCGCCTGCAATCCCAAGATCCTCATCGCCGACGAGCCGACCACCGCGCTCGACGTCACCATCCAGGCCCAGATCCTCGACCTGATGCGCGAGCTGCGGGAGAAGCTCGGCACCGCGATCGTGCTGATCACCCACGACATGGGCGTGATCGCCGAGACCGCAGAGCGCGTGGTGGTGATGTACGCGGGCAGGAAGGTGGAGGAGGCGGCCACGAGCGAGCTCTTTGGAGCGTCTCTTCACCCTTACACCAGGGGCCTGCTGCGCTCCATACCGCGCCTCGACGTCGCCGCGAAGGCGCCCGACGAGCGCCTGCGGCTGCACGAGATTGAAGGAATCGTCCCCTCGCTGCACGACCTGCCGGTGGGCTGCAGCTTCGAGCCCCGTTGCGCCTACGCCACGCACCGCTGCCGCGAGCAGGCGCCGGCGCTCGAGGAGGTCCGTCCCGCGCATTGGGCGGCCTGCTGGCATTGCGACCGGCTGCCCGAGCACGGCCCGTGACACGCGAGGCCGGGCCGGGCACCGGCGAGGCGCCTCCGGTCCCGCTGCTCGAGGTGTCGGGGCTCAAGAAGCACTTCCCGCTTCGCCGCGGAATTTTCTCGCGCATCGTGGGGCACGTGTACGCCGTCGACGACGTATCCTTCTCCATCGGCCGCGGCGAGACGCTGGGGCTCGTGGGCGAGAGCGGATGCGGAAAGTCGACGGCCGGCAAGACCACCCTGAAGCTGATTGAGCCGACCGCCGGATCCATCAAGCTGCGCGGCGAGGACATCACGCACTACGACAGGATGCGGATGCGGCCGCTGCGCCGCGAGATGCAGATCATCTTCCAGGACCCGTACTCGTCGATGAATCCACGCATGACGGTTGGGCGCATCGTCGGTGAGCCACTTACCGTGCACGAGGTCGCGTCCGGCAAGGAGAAGGGGGAGCGGGTAGCCGCGCTGTTCGAGCGCGTGGGGCTTCACCCCGACCGCGTAAACGAGTTCCCCCATGAGTTCTCCGGAGGGCAACGCCAGCGCATCGGCATCGCGCGGGCGCTGGCGCTCAGCCCGAGCCTCATCATCGGGGACGAGCCCGTCTCCGCGCTGGACGTCTCGATCCAGGCTCAGGTGCTGAACTTGCTGATGGACCTCCAGGAGGAGTACAAGTTCTCGTACCTGTTCGTCGCCCACGACCTCGCGGTCGTCGAGCACATCAGCCACCGGATCGCGGTGATGTATCTCGGGCGGATCGTCGAGCTGACCGACAAGCGCACGCTGTTCACCTCGCCGCTGCATCCGTACAGCGAGGCGCTGCTGTCTGCCGTACCGATCCCGGACCCGGACGTCGAGCGGGGCAAGCGCGTGATCCTGACCGGCGACGTCCCGAGCCCGATCAAGCCCCCGAGTGGCTGCCACTTCCACACCCGCTGCCCTTACGCGATGGAGCAATGCGCGGTGGAGGTGCCGCGGCTGCGCGAGCTCGAGCCCGGGCACTGGGTCTCGTGCCACCTCCACGACGCCGGCCCGCAGTGGCCGCTCGCGCGGCCGGATTCGCCGGCGAACCCTCGGCCTGACGGGTAGCGATGGGCGGCGGCCGGGACCGCCTCGCGGTCTACGCCAGCGGCCTGCACTACCGCGGGGACGACTCCCCGGCTAAGCTCACCGTGGAGGCGCTCGGGTACGGCGAGGCAGACTTCACGGGCATGAAGATGAAGGTGGGGGCCAAGGCGGTTGCGGGGGACGTGAAGCGGGTAGCGCAGCTTCGCGCTGCATGAGAGTCTTTGCCGCCCAGCGAGGTGGCGGTGCTGAACGTCCAATTAGTTCACAGGCATGCGTTGGCGATGGTACCGCTAGAA
>CAZSDY010000394.1:0-2415 GCA_964605765.1 uncultured Ectothiorhodospiraceae bacterium
AAGTTACTTTTTTTCGCGAACCCTCAGCAGGTCAGCGCCTGCTGGATTTTGTCGATCAGATCCTGGTCCCGAAACGGCTTGGATAGTACAGCCATCGCCCCTGCGGCCTTGGCCCGTTCGGTCAGTGGGTGATCCTTGTATGCGGTCACGACGATGATGGGGAGCGCGACATCCAGTGCCCGCAGGGCCTCGGCGAGGTCTGCGCCGGTCATGCCCACCATCTGCATGTCCAGAATCAGGCAAGCACCCGTGCCTCTGGGAAACTCCTGGAGAAAGGCCTCGGCCGAAGCGAATGGCCTTGGCTGCCAGCCGCATGCCTTGACCAGCAAACTGATGCCCGCGCGCACCGCCGGATCATCGTCAACGATGTAGATGACGGGGGCGCAATCCATGACGGCGTCGAGCATAGACAATGGGTGTGTTGCCGCAACACTGGCAGCGTACGAGTGCATGTTGAGCGTTCCCGAGGTGCATGCCAGGAAGTAAAGCGCAAAGACTGTGCTCCTGACATTGACCTCGATCAATGGCTCTGGATACAGCCCGGTCCGCCCCGCCGGTACTGTCCGGGTGCCCACACTCACGCGGGCGGTTCCAGCCATTCAGGCGGAGCCATGCGCACCAGTTCGGCGAGTGAACGCGCGCGCATCTTCTTCATGATGCGCGCGCGGTGCAGCTCCACGGTGCGCTCGCTGATCTGAAGCTCGATGGCAATCACCTTGTTTGCCCTGCCGGCGACCACGAGACGTGCCACCTCGCCCTCGCGGCGCGTCAGGGTTTGCAGGCGCCGCGCGATGCGTGTACGCAGATCCGCCGCGTCACGTTCGGCCGCGTCCTTCTCCAGCGCGTGTTGGATGAGCTCGAGCAGCCTCTCGGCCTGGAAGGGTTTTTGCAGAAAGTCAACCGCGCCACTTTTCATGGCGCGTACCGCTGTGGACACATCCCCGTGGCCCGTCAGGATGATGACCGGCATGTGGTCCGCGGACGCGGTCAGGCGTTCCTGCAGCTCGAGCCCGCTCATGCCGGGCATGCGGATATCGGCGATCAAGCAGCCCGGGCGGTCCGCTTCACGGCTGTCCAGGAATGCGCCGGCGCTCGCGAATGTCTGTACGCCCAGACCGACCGACCGTATGAGCATGGAAAGGCTGTCGCGCATGGCCGCATCGTCGTCGACCACGAAGACAGTGGCCTCAGCTGTCATCGCTAGGGCGCACCAGGCGAAGAGTGAAGCAGAAGGATGTGCCGCCGCGGGCGTTTGTCGATGCCCAGAGTCTTCCACCGTGCGCCTCGATGATGGAACGGCTGATGGAAAGTCCCACGCCGACGCCGTGTGATTTCGTGGAGTAGAAGGTCTCGAACACGCGGTCGGCATCAGCAGCGGGCAGGCCTTTGCCGGAGTCCCGGACGCTGACCTCGGCCTCATCGCTGTCGTTGCGTCTGGTGCTTATGCTGAGCTCGGCACGTCCGGGCGGCGTCTCATCCATCGCCTCGATGGCGTTGCGCGTGAGGTTGAGCAGCACCTGCTCGATTTGGATCTTGTCTGCCGGCAGCGGCGGGAGGCTCTCTTCCAGCTCGAGTCGTACGCGCACGTTGTTGCGGCGCGCCTCGTGTGCCGTGAGGTTCAGCACCTCGCGCACCGTGGCGTTCAAATCCACCGCCACCACGCCCGTTGCGCCCTTTCTGGAGAGCTGCCGCAAGCTGTGAATGATGGTGCCCGCGCGCTCACCCTGCGCGGCGATCTGCTCGAGCGCCTCGCGCAGCACCTGCGGATCGGCGGTGCCCGACTTGAGCATCCTGAGGCACGCCTCGGCAAAGGTCACGATGGCGGCGAGCGGCTGGTTCACCTCGTGGGCGATGCCCGATGTCATTTCCCCGAGCTCCAGCAATCGCGTGGCGTGCGCCAGCTCGTTGAGGCGCAGCCGCGTCGATTCCTCCGACATGCGCCGGTCGGAGTTGTCCCTGATAATGCCGGTGAACAGGCGTCGCCCGGCGACGCACACCTCGCTGACGGTGATGCCGACGGGGAAAATCGTGCCGTCCTTGCGCTGTCCTTCGACCTCGCGCCCGATGCCGATGATGCGCGGCTCGCCGCTATCGAGGTAGCGCTCGATGTGGCCGTCGTGCGCCTCCCCGAACGGCAACGGCATCAGCAGGCTCACGTTCTTCCCCGTGATCTCCTCCGCCCGGTAGCCGAACATGTTCTCCAGGGCGGGGTTGACCGACTCGATGATACCCTTATCGTCGATGGTGACGATGCCGTCGACGGCGGTGTCCAGGATCGCCTGCAAGCGCGCCTTGCTCTCTTCGGGTTCCCGGCCGAGCCCGTTCGACTGTCCGGAAACTGCTGCAGCGGTGTTGATTGTGTTTGCCAAGATCGAACCAGCGCCAGCACCTGGTGGCGGAGTTTAACCTAAATTC
>CAZSDY010000395.1:0-2406 GCA_964605765.1 uncultured Ectothiorhodospiraceae bacterium
CGGCAAACAATCCCGACAGGAAGTACGACAGGCTGGTGCCGAGCCCGAAGCTCGCGGTGTAGAACGCCGTGGCACGGCTGTGCAGTTTGTCGGGCAACTGATCGGTGAGCGCCTTGAGCCCCGGCATGTAGGTGCCGGCAAGGCCGATCCCCTGCAGCACGCGCCATGCGCTGGCGCTCCACACACCGTCGGCAGCGAGAGCGAAGCCCGCCGCCGAGCAGGCGCTCAACGCCATGCTCAGCAGATAGATGCGTTTCGCGCTCATGCGGTCGGTGAGCGCGGTCAGGACCGCGACGGCAATCACATAACCACCGAAGAACACACCACTCACCCAGCCGGCCTGCGTGTTGTTGATCGACCACGCCTCGCGAAACGTGGGGATCAGCGTGGGAAAGGTGGCAGACGCCGTCATGCCGAGCGCCTCGGTCACACAAACGAGCACCACCAGAGTGGCAGGTGAGCGCATCAATCAACACCACATCGATTCGAGGGAAAAGGGGCTCAGGGCGTCGCCGCGCCACGCAGTGCCCGCGACACACGCGAGGCGGGCTCGCGCCCCAGTGCGCCGCAGATGAACCAGCCGGCCTGCGCGACCGCCCGCAGATCGACGCCCGTGCGAACCCCGACTCCATCGAGCAGGTAGAGCACGTCCTCGGTGGCCACGTTGCCCGAGGCGCCGCGTGCATAAGGGCAGCCGCCGAGCCCTGCCACCGCGCTGTCGATGACGCCCACGCCGAGATCCAGCACCGCCAGGATATTGGCGAGTGCCTGGCCATAGGTGTCGTGGAAGTGCACGGCGAGGCGCTCCATCGGCACCCTGCCGGCAACGGCCGACACCATCGCGCGGGCCATCGCGGGTGTGCCCACGCCGATGGTGTCGCCCAGTGACACCTCGTAGCAGCCCATCGCGTATAAGCGCTCGGCGATGTCCGCCACCACGCCGGGCGACACCGCGCCCTCGTACGGGCAACCCAGCACGCAAGAGACATAGCCGCGTACGCGCACGCCATCGTCCAGCGCCGTGCGCGCGAGCGCCTCGAAGCGGGCCAGGCTCTCCTCGATGGTGCAGTTGATGTTTTTCCTGGAGAAGGTTTGCGTGGCGGCGCCGAAGATGGCGATCTCGGTGGCGCCTGCCTCCCTGGCGCGCGTGTAGCCCGTCATGTTGGGCACCAGCACGGGATAGCCGACACCGGGCTTGCGCACGATGCCGCGCAGCACCTCCACGTGATCGGCCATCTGCGGCACCCAGCGCGGAGACACGAACGCCGTCGCCTCGATGACCCCGAGCCCGCTCGCACCCAGGCGATCGATGAGCGCGAGCTTGGTCGTTGTTGCAATGCTGCCGGGCTCGTTCTGAAGGCCGTCGCGCGGGCCCACTTCGACGATCTTCACGTGTGGCGGTAGATGAGTGGGGTGGATGGCTCAGGGTGATGCGAGCCATACCATATCATTCATGGCGGGCACCGGCATGGGCCGGTCGGCGCGCGCGGGTGGATGCCGGGATTCAGCCTGCATTCAGCTTTGGTCGCCTAGAGTCTCCCCCAGGAAAGCTGTTGGCCCCATTTTCGAGAGCAATCGACGAAGGAGAGAGACATGAAACGTTCAACATTGATGCTGACTCGTGGATTCGCGGTGATCATAGCCTGCGGCACGGCCCTGGCCTCCGGCGACGCTTCCGCCGAGCGCCGGGACCCGTTCCTCGAGAGGCAGGGATACGAAGAGATGCACGGCTATCGCGACCGCGACGCGGACCCGGGCTACGTCTACGACGATGGTGTGTTCTACGACTATGCCAGGGTGATCAGGGTCGAGCCCATCATCCGCGTGGCCAGGGTTTCCACGCCCAGGCGAGAATGCAGGGATGAGGAAGTGCGTGGTTACGGCTATCGCACGCGTGGGCGGAATTCCTATACCCCGCTCGTGCTCGGGGGGATCCTGGGTGGCGTGGTCGGCAACCAGTTCGGCGCCGGCAGCGGCAAGGACCTGATGACCGTGGGCGGTGTGCTGCTGGGTGCGTCGCTCGGCTACGACGTGGCGCGCCAACCCCGTCATGCGCGCTATGATTCGCGCGTGCGAGAGGTCTGCCGCGTCTCGAACGAGTATCATGACGAGGAACGGGTGGACGGGTATCGGGTGACCTATCGCTATCACGGCCACACGTTCATGCGCCGCATGGACTACGATCCGGGCAGGCGCATCAAGGTTCGCGTCAGCGTGACGCCCTGAAGGCCCGAAGAGGAGGCCTGCGCATGCGTGGATGTCGTTTTCTGGTCCTGCTGTGCCTGGCGCTGGGTGCCGTGAGCGCCGCGGCGCGCCAGGCGCAAGATCCCGTGCCGGCCATGCGCCTCGCGCAAGCGACGCAGGCCGTGGGGCCGGACCGGGCGGCCGCGATCGTCAGGCGCGCGC
>CAZSDY010000396.1:0-2403 GCA_964605765.1 uncultured Ectothiorhodospiraceae bacterium
CTTCGATACGCTCGCAAGGGCTCGCTACTCAGTGTCTGGCCTGAAATGAACGCAATTATTTCAAGTACTTAATGGCGTTCACCCCAGCGCTCATCCTGAGGTGCGGAGGCCGCAACATAGGGTCAGGTCTTGCATTGCTACATATCGGTCAGGTCTACATGTGGCAATGCAAGACCTGACCCCGTTTTTGCGAGGACTGGCTGGAAGCCAACCGTTACATCAACATGAAACTGCTCAAGGAGCACAAACGAGAGCTAATCAAACAAGCCGCCTGACGGCGGCCGGGCATGGCCGGCGCTGCGATACACGATGTCTACGCGCCAACCATGCCCAGGAGAACGCTCGGCAACGTGGTCAAGGCAATTTGCAGAAGATTCTGGACATAACTCGAATTTGTGGGGATCGTCAATGGCCGCGGCAGTCAAGCGGTGGTGTACCAGGACTTTCCCCAATAACCGAGGCCTGAAAGGGCCAAGTCTTTGAAGAGACTCAGGAATCGGCTGTTTGCAAGTGGAACGGCGTATTTTTGGGGAGACTCTTGGCGGCGCGACGACGCCCTCCGCGTGGGGTAGGATGCCGGTGCGAACCAATGGCAATCTCACACCCAGCAACGGAGGGCCGATGACATGATAGCGCAAACGGCGGCCAAGATGCGCGCCCATTTGGATCAATTTTCGGGGAGACTCTCCACCGGCCTGAGCAAGCCGGCGCGGCGTTTTGTTTCCGAGGCGCTTTACGGGATCGCGGCGCGGGGCAGCGTGCGGCTGAGCGAGATCGGCCGGGCGCTGGAGGAACCGGTTCCGCTGGCCAAGACGGAGACGCGCCTGTCGCGCAACCTGGGCCGTGGTGAGTTGCGCGACCATCTGGGCGGCGCTGTCCTGCGCGAAGGGAGCGCCAGGATCGGCAAGCGAACGCTTCTGGTCCTGGACATCTCGGACATCGCCAAGCCTTACGCCGAGAAGATGGAATATCTGGCCCGGGTGCGCGACGGCAGCAGCGGCGATATCGCCGACGGCTACTGGCTGTGCCAGGTGATCGGGGTGGCGAACGAGGCCACGGCGATCACGCCGCTTTACAGCGCCCTTTATTCCCAGAAGGCGCCGGATTTCCAATCGGAGAACGAGGAGATCAAGACCGCCATTTCCAAGGTCTCGGCGGCTTGTGGCAAGCGGGGCGTCTGGGTGGTGGACCGGGGTGGCGACCGGAGCGAGCTTTATACCCCGCTGCTGGACGGCAAGCACGCCTTCATCATCCGCAATACGGGAAGGCGTCATATGCTGGCGGGACGGGGAAAGGTGGTGGAAACCGCCGTTCTGGCCGCCCGATGCCCGATGATGTACGCCACCCACGTGGTGCGCGAGGAAAAGGGCCGCGAGGTCTGCCACCGGCTGGATTACGGCTTTTGTCCCGTGCGCCTGCCGGACCATCCCGACGCGCCGATGTGGCTGGTGGTGGTGCAGGGCCTGGGCGCGCAACCCATGATGCTGTTGACCAACCTGCCCATGCGCAAGAACCGCAAGGTCCTGTGGTGGGTGGTATCGGCCTATCTCAGCCGTTGGCGCATCGAGGAGGCGATCCGCTTCATCAAGCAGAGCTACGAGCTGGAGGACATCCGGGTGCTGACGTATGAGCGCCTGCGCAACATGGCCGTGCTGGTCAACGCCGTCGCCTTCTTCACCGCCGTGGTCCTGGGGACTCGGATCAAGCTCGACATCCTGGCCACCCACCTGCTCAGGGCATCCAAGCGTCTGTTCGGCATCCCCGACTTCCGTCTCTACGCCCTGGCCGACGGCATCCGCGAGGTCTGCGCAAGGTCCCCAAGGCGTTCAATACCCGGCGCCAACGCCCCGCCTCAGCTTACACTCGCCTTCGGCTGAGATTTTTTGGGGAATGTCCTGTTCTTTTTCGGGCTGTCGGTAACACACGATATGGCCAGATCCAATGGAGGGCGTTCCTTCGTTGGCCACGGCGATCAGCATACCGAGGAGTGGGTGGCCGACCGGCGCAGGAAGCCCGGCGGCCTCGAATCCGCGCCTGACGACGATCGACGGCACAACGAAACCGCCGACCGGCGCGACCACCAACCAGAGATGATCAATCCGACTGTCCATGGCGTCGGCCAGGTCGGACGCGTTCGCCGTCCTGGGATCCGGTCCGGCCTCCGGGTGCGCCGGCGCGCACCGCGCCAAGGACGAAGACCCGAAGCGCGCTCGACAGGTTCGTTTCGCGCTCGCGGTCGATCTCGGTGACGAGGGCGTTGAGCGATTTTCCTTGCGCCGCGGCGATCTCCTTCAGCACGCCCCAGGAATTCTTTGAGTCGGCCCGCCGGAGGGCGTCCGATGCGCCCGTGGTCCGGGATGAGCTGCAACACCACGCCCGGGGTCGTTACACGAGCATTACGTT
>CAZSDY010000397.1:0-2390 GCA_964605765.1 uncultured Ectothiorhodospiraceae bacterium
CTTGTTGCCCTTGCCTCGCTTGGCCGGCGTCACCCGCGCACGATGCGCGCTGTTGGGGCGAACACGCCGTGACAAGTTCATCGGGAATGAGGAGTGGCACAGGGAAGTGCCGTTGACGGACCTAAGGATGGAAAATCGAGCCACCTTGCCCACCGAGTTATCGAACGGCTCATTGCAACTCGGCAGGGTTTGCAGCGTGAACACCTTGCGCCCCTTCTGCGGTCCCACCCCGATGCGGTACGTGATCGAGTGGCCAAAGAGCTCGTCCAGCGGCCCCGCTTCCATGCTCGATCAGCACGGCAATCGTCGCTGCCGGAAGGGTCTCGCTGAGTTCACCATTGAGTGAGATATGCATGCCGGTGGCGTACGGCCGGCACTTGGCGGGATCAACAACCGCTGCGCCTCAGGCGAAGCGCTATGAATGCATGCGTGGTCGGAGATACGTCCGGGATGTGGCGGTTGCCGTCCGGCCCGCGCTCCCGGCCTACGACCGCGGGTATCTGCTCTGTGGGCGTCGACTCGCTGCCCGTCATGGGTCAAGATGAAGGCTCACCGGTCGCTGGCGCGAGTCCGATATGTGCTAATCTCGCCGCTGGATTCAGGGACGAACGGACCTATTGAGACAAGGAGTTGACAATGTCCCACGAATTGCGCTTTCAGGCGCTCATCCTGCCGAACCTTCCCTGGCCCCAGCTCCTGGGTCGTTTCAAGCACGTCGAAGGGCTCGGTTTCGACCTCGCGGTGACGGGAGACCATTTCGTGGATTGGACGAACCCGCCTGCTCCGTGGTTCGAACTGTGGGCGGTCCTCGCCGCCGTTGCCGAATCGACGACCAGGATCAGGCTTGCGCCCTGCGTCGCCCAGATACCTTTGAGGAATCCGGCATTCTTCGCCCGCCAGGCGCTGTCGGTGGAGCACATATCCAATGGGCGGCTGGAGGTTGGTCTCGGCCTGGGACTGCCCATGGACCCGAGCTACGACATGATGGGTATCGAGAACTGGAGCAACAAGGAGCGCGTGGCGCGCTTCAAGGAGTACGTGGAGATCGTCGACCGCTTGCTTTCAAACGAGGTCACGACCTACAAGGGCCGCTTCTACGCGGTCAACGGCGCGGTAATGAACCCGCGCCCGGTCCAGCAGCCACGCCCACCCATTACGATTGCCGCGCTGGGACCGGTCATGCTGGCACAGGCGGCGCAACATGCCGACACCTGGAACACCATGAGCTTCGCCGAGGACCCTGAAGAACAGCTGGCGGAGACGCGAGCGCGCATCGCGCAGGTTGCCAAGCACTGTTCGGCTATCGGGAGAGACCCCGGCACGCTCAGACACTCCTATAACCTGTTCGATGCAAGCGCGCGCTCGAGCGGTGGGAAGATCAGATACTACGATTCCCCGGAAGCGTTCGTCGACATGGTTCAGCCGTTGATCGATCTGGGGATATCGGAGTTCGGCCTCTACTATCCCATGCTGGAAGAGCAGTTGCCCGTGTTCGAGACAATTGCGAAAGAGGTCTTTCCCGAGCTGGGGCGCCGTCGAGGGAAATAGGGGGCAGACTGGTCAGCGTGCGGTGATAGGCTTCGATTTTGCCCTGCCACTCGGGCGTACGGGCCTTCACCGCATTGCGGTGGATACCGATGCTTAAGCGAGGCCTTGGCGAAAGGCGTGGGACTCGAACGCTGAGCCCTTGTCGAGCTGGAAGCGATCGGCGAGCCCCCACTTCGCCCCGGCGCTCTCGAGCACGGTGATGGCCGCCTCGATCGTGGGTGCGTGGGCGAGGTGGCCGGCGAGCGCGAAGCGGGTGTGGTCGTCGAGGATGGTGAAGGCATGGACGGGCTGACGCCCCAGGGTTTGGAAGCGCACCGCGAAGGGGCCCTTGGCGTCGAGCTGCCAGCCCTCGCGGGGATAGTGGGCCTCGTAGCGGTTGCGGTGAGGGGTTTTCTCGCCGCAGCGCAACCGTTCGATGCCGCGCCAAGCGGGGTGGGCCTGGAGATGTCGGTTGAGGGTTGAACGGCTCAACGCGTAGTCGTCGAACTCGAGCTCGAGATAGACCTCGAGCTTAAGTGAGCGAGCGCTGGGGCTGCTCGTAGAGCAGGGCGATGGCGTAGTGGATCCACTCGGGCGTTGCGCCATGACGGGGTTTGCCGCGGTCGCTGGATTCGGGCGTTTCGATAAACGCATCGTATGCCCTTACCATGCCTGGGCATACAATGACCTTGGACAGTTGGAGGCAGTGCCGTTTTCGAAAGAGATCCCCGTCAACCGAGAGACTCACTGTTTATCGACCTTTTTCGTCACTGAGTGGCATGGATTAGCGTTTGTGAACATCAGTGATGATCCATCTCCATTCGGGGAGCGAACCGCGCATATCGAACCATATCTTGGAATCT
>CAZSDY010000398.1:0-2361 GCA_964605765.1 uncultured Ectothiorhodospiraceae bacterium
CGGGGACCAACAGCCGTTTTGCCCGGGGCGGGTTGGTCGATTCCGATGTGGGCGGTTGTCACTTCCTGGTCGTGGTGGGTTACAGCTCGGGCGCCGGCGCTGTCGGCCCCGACCTCGGCGGCTCTGCCGATACCATATCCGGCTCTGCTTCCTATGTGTTCTCACAGGGCACCGACATCTACGGCGCTTATGGAACCACGGATTCGCCGTTCGGTGCCGCAGCAGGCCTCGACGGTGATCCCGATAAATGGGCCGTTGCCCTCGGGCATAGCTGGGGCAACAACTCGGCCCGCATCATGTATCAGGAGGGCGATGACTTCACGGCCGGCTGTGAGTCCGACAACATCCAGGTCGGCATCGTGCATAAGATTCCCAAGCCTAAAGTGGAGCTCTATGCCGCTTACAGCAACAACGATCTGAGCTGTTCCGCCGCGGGAAATGCAGCTCTAGGGTTTGCCGCCGGGACGGACTACGAGGACATCGACGTCTTCACCGTCGGTACCCGGATCAAGTTCGACTGATTCGAAGCTGAATGGAGCGGACGCGGAGCTTTCGTCCAGGACCGCTCGAGCTCGAGGCCCCTCACTTCCGGGTGAGGGGCTTTTTTTTGACGGGCTTTAGCGACCGAAAGCGACTCTCAGCTCGCTCAAGAATTTCTCGTAGTTCCTCCAGCGTCCCGCTGCACCCTTGTAGATGGGCTGGCGGACCTGCCAGTTGCTGGCGGTATGCACGGGGCGCTTGGTCTCATAGAAGCGCAGGCAGCGCTCGTCCCAGGGCAGACCACAGTGCTCGAGGATCTGCCGCACAAGCGTCTCGGGCTCTCTGATGAGCGCCTCATAGCAGACCGGGTGGACGGTTGACGGGAGGACCGTGCGCCAGTGCTCCATCAGACGCTCATACTGGCGATAATCGAACGCGATGTCCCCGAGATCATACCCGAACGCGTAGGGGGCGGTGAACTGGTGAGCATAAATGGACAGCGATACGTCCATCGGATCGCGGCGGCATTCGATGATGCGCGCCTTTGGAAACAACAACGCGATGAGCCCGAGATGCAAATAGTTCTTGGGCATCTTGTCGGTAATCCGTAACGAGTCGGGCGAGCGCCGCTGGACGCTGGCCAGATACTCCGCGGCCAGGTCCCGGGTCGCTTCCATCCCCAGCATCGCCGCACACCGGGGATAGGGGACGGCGGTGCGGCAGCGTTTCCCCATCTCTCCCGCGATTTCGTTGATCTTGGTCACCTCGCCGGCACCGAACACCGCCGCGTGGCTGGCGATGATTTGCTCGAGCAGAGACGTGCCCGCACGCGGCATGCCGACGATGAAGACGAGTCGCTCCGAATCGACGCCGTAGCCGGTACGGCTCTCGAAGAATGCTCGGTCGAAAGTCTCGATGATGGCGTCGACGAAGCCCCCGAATTTTGCTCGATCGGCCGGCAGACGGGCTCGCTTGAGGCGATTGGCACGCTCGTAGTGCTCGAACGCCCGGTCGTAGTCACCCAGGTCATCGAAGATCTTTCCCAGCGCGAAATCAATGTCCACGCGATCCTGCTCCAGCAATCCGGGTTGCTCGAGCCCCGCTTCGATGCGGGCGATATCCGCGTCGTCCGTAACGGTGAAACGACGCGTTTTCGCGAGGTTCAGATAGGCTTTGGTAAAGCCCGGATCGAGCTCGATCGCCCGGCGGTAATGCGCAGCGGCGGCATCGAACTTCCCCTGGTCCATGCACACGAGCCCGAGACCGTTGAGCGCATCAACGTGGTTCGGATCAAGCCGCAACGCTTTTCGATGAGCTTCTTCAGCAGCGTCCGGATCACCCGTGTCGAGCCTGACACTGCCGAGCTTGTTCCAGACGCCCGGATCATTGGGCGTGAGCCGCAGCACGGCTTCAAAAGCATCCAACGCGGCTTCGGCATCCCCCATCGCCTGGAGCGTCAGGCCGAGATTGTAGTGTGCGTTCGCGTAGTCGGCCCGGCGGCGGATAGCGTTGCGATAGGCATCGACGGCCTCGACCAGCCGCCCCTGCTCCGTGAGCATATTACCGAGATTGTTCCAGCACACGGCATCACGCGGCTCGCAGGCCACCGCTCGCGCGAGCAGCCGAATCGCCTGTGCCCGATCGCCCGCCTGGTTGAGCATCAGCCCCAGATGGTGCAGGGCGCCGGCATGGTCCGGGTTGACCTCGAGAACGCGTCGCAATGCCCGCTCGGTGCCCGCCGGATCACCGGACCGGTGGTGGACCGACGCGGCGTTGAAGAGCTCTTCGGCGCGTCTCGCCTTCTTCGGGCTGATCCGATCCCGAGCTCTCGGCGGCTTGCGGTTGTGTCGGCTGCGTCTGTCGTGTCATTCGCTAGCGTTC
>CAZSDY010000399.1:0-2346 GCA_964605765.1 uncultured Ectothiorhodospiraceae bacterium
TCGCGGAGTTCCGCGCCTACGTGGACGCGCTACTGGCCCGGCTCATGCGCGAGCACCGAGGCCGACCGGCCGCCGAACTGCTGCCAGTCGTGCGCGAGGCGAACGCGCTGATGACCGATGCGATGCGCCTGCTCGTCGGCGACCTGCCGGTGTGCATCGGCGACGACGATGTGCTCGACCAGGCCGCGGGGCTCGCGCGCTACGCGATAGACGAGGCGCACGAGCGATGGAGCGATAGCACGCTGACGGTGTGCTCGCTCGGGCTCGGCGCGGTGGAGCAGACGTGCGAACGGTATAGGAGGAGCGCGTGATAGACCTGCGGTGCGGCGACTGGCGCGACGTGCTCGCGGACGTGGACGAGGTTGACTGCCTGATCACGGACCCGCCGTATGGGGCGCGGATGCACACGGGGCATTCGCGCGTCAAGGTGAGCGGGCTCGCCGTCAACCAGGAGATCCCATACGCGAGCTGGTCGGCCGACGACGTGCGGGTGTTCGTCGCTGCTTGGGCACCGCGCACCCGCGGCTGGTTTGTCGCGATGACGAGCCACGATCTATGGCCCGCATACGAGGGCGCTCTGCTAGAGCACGGACGATACGTATTCCACCCGCTGCCCGCCGTCGTGCGAGGGATGAGTGTTCGGCTCGTCGGCGACGGCCCGGCATCCTGGGCAGTATGGGTGGTAGTCGCGCGGCCGAGATCGAAGGACTATGCGACGTGGGGATCGCTGCCGGGGGCATATGTCACGAGCAACGCTGGCCGCTGTTTCGTCGGCGGCAAAACGATGCAGCTCATGTCGGCGATCGTCCGCGACTACAGCCGCCCCGGCGATCTCGTGTGTGACCCATGCGCCGGCTATGGCACCACCCTCGCCGCCGCCGTGGGGCTCGGCCGCCGCGCGATCGGCGCCGAACTCGACCCGGCGACTCACGCGCGTGCCATCGAGCGATTTCGGCGCGGCACGCAACTCGACCTATTGGCGCGGCACCCATGACCGACAACTGGCAAGCCACCGCCGAACGAGCACTCGCGGAGTCGATCGCGCACTGGCAGCGCGTCGCGACCGACACAATGCGCGACGGCGAGGGCGTATGCACCGCGGATTGCGCTTGCTGTCTCGTGTGGTACTCGGCAGCGTGCCGAGGCTGCCCGATCGCCGTCCGCACAGGATGGTGGCGCTGTGTAGGCTCGCCATACGCTGCCGCGGTTGACGAGTACGAGGAGCGCGAGGCCGGTGGCGAGTACAACCAGACCGCGCTCGATGCGATGGTGACGTACCTGGAAACCACGCTCGCGATGGTGCGCAGCGGGGAACTGGAGATCAAATGAGCAAGCTGCTAGACGTGCTGTCCGCCGAACTCGACCGCCTCAGCCGGTCGCACCCTCGCGACTGTGCCGCCCTCTGTGTGACCGCCGCGCTGCGGTCGATCGCTCACGCCCGCGACAGCGACGAGCGCGAGGCGGTGGCCGCAGAACTGGCGCGGATCGACAACGGGGGCGCGTCGCGGCTGGAACTCGCCGACATGGCCGCGCGCGACCTCGCAGCGATGCGGAAGGGTGACGCATGACGCCGACCGCGCGCAGCCTCGCTGAGTGCCGTAAGCGTGGCTGGTGGGCGTGTGTCGTCGAGCGGTGGGTCGCGCAGACGCGGATACGGGTCGACGCGTTCGGCTTCGGCGACATCCTGGCGCTCGACGAACAGCCGGGCGCGCTGCTGATCCAGGCGACGACGACGGCCAATGCGGCTAGTCGCGTGCGCAAGATCCGCGATCAGCGCGCAAAGGCGGCCCGTGCGTGGCTCGGCGCCGGCAACCGCATCGCCGTGTGGGGCTGGGCGCTCCGCGGCAAGGCGGGCAAACGCAAACTGTGGACGCTCAAGGTGTATGACGTGACCTTCGACATGTTGGAGGGCGCGTGATCGATTCGCCGCATCTCGCGGCACCCCGCCGAGCGTCGAAGGACCGGAAGGGTCCTCCGTTTTGCCTTCGCTCGGTGGGGCAACTTTGTGGCCGCCCTGGCGCTGCGCTTCTTTGCCATCTATCCCCAAGCTGGCGCCGGGGCGGCCCTTTTCGCGAGGTGAGACGATGACCGATCTCGAGTATCGCGACGGTGCCATGCGCCCGCGCGGCAAGATCCTGCACATGTCCGAGTACCGACAGCCGCACGGTGTGATCAGCCGGCTGCCAACAGGCTACGAGCGCGAGCAGCGCCGGTCACCGAGCGACCGGATCGCCCTCGCCACCATCGCGGCCGTGGCGCTGTTCTGGTTGCTCTACGCGGTGCTGCCATGATCGTGATCGACGAGACGACGGACATCCGCCCGTGCGACGTGTGCGGCACCGACTA
>CAZSDY010000400.1:0-2339 GCA_964605765.1 uncultured Ectothiorhodospiraceae bacterium
CGTCATCTCCATCGCATCCCGTGGCGTCGCCGGATCGAACATCGGGTAGTACAGACAACGACTGAAATGGCGTATGTGCGGTTCGCGGGTCGCGGGTCGGCCTCTCGTCGCATGCGACGTGTCTCCGGCCGTGTCGTTGGCGGCGCTCTCAGCGCCGGAGTTGCCCGTGTCCGCCACCACGCCATCCACGGGATCTCCTGCCACGGCGTCCGCAGGCAGGGTGATCCGCGCGGCGAACTCCGTCTCGGCACCACCTGGAGGCGGTGGCGGCGGCGGCGGCGGCGGTGGCGGCGGCAAGGACGATGGAACCGGCACTAAAGAGAAGCCCACTGGCGGCGCTGAAGAGTCTGGCACGAAGTCAAAAACCAAGCCTCCGCCGTGCGACAAGAAAGCACACGCAAAGAAGCTGGCACAGCGTCGCGCGTTGATGTTGCTCATGCTTCATCTAGAGATCATCAAGCGCATGATCGCGCGAATGTTGTTGCAACGAGACAGGAACAGGGGGTTTGAAAAGGACCATGGACCGCCGAGTTCCCAGCCGAAGACACTCGGAGGCTTGAACATCGATCAACGTTCGATGAACCAGAACGTCTCTGTACTCAAGGACTTCCTGTACTCGATGTTGCGCATCCTGAACCCGGTTTCAGTCTTGGGCCTGTTTGACTGGAGGGGCCCGGGCGTGAAGTTGGACCCGTACGGAGTAATGAAGTACCTAGGTGGAAAGGCCGTTGAACGCGACGTTCGTGTGCGATCCGGAAAGGAGGCCGCCAAGGACATTGCCCGCAAGTTCAAGATCGTAATGAAGTCGGCTGAGGCACTGATTGCCGTGCACCGCGCAGCCCAGGAAACAAAGGAACACCTTAGTACTACAGCGCTACAAAGACGCAGCTGAGCAGCCGATCTTCTTTTGTTAGGCAGGACCGCCGCAGCACCCACATGAGCACGGACATGGGGGTGGTGCTGTGGATATTGAGGTCTTGGCAAGCCTGCGCCCCGAGCTTGAGCGTTTTGCGCGTCGTTTCGACGATTGCATCAAGACGCGTCCGAGCCAGGCGCACCTGCGGACGTATCTGTCCGGCCAACTGAGCGAGCTGCCGCGCAAGAGCGTGGAACCGATCGCGCTGCAGGCGGGCGTGGCCCCGCGCACGCTGCAGGAGTTTTTGGCGTTCCACCGCTGGGACGACCGGGCGATGCGGGATCGTGTGCAGCAGATCGTGGCCTGCGACCACGCGCACGCTGAGTCGATCGGGGTGATCGACGAGACGAGTTTTGCGAAGAAGGGAGACAAGACGCCCGGCGTGCAGCGGCAGCACTGCGGGGCCACGGGCAAGACGGAGAACTGCGTGGTGACCGTGCACCTCGGCTATGTGGCCGGCGACTTCCATGCGCTTTTGGATGGGGATCTCTACCTGCCCGAGCACACCTGGCACGAGGACCGCCGACGCTGCGAGAAGGCCGGGATCCCCGACGCGGTGGTCTACCGACCCAAGTGGCGGATAGGGCTGGAACTGGTCCAGGGCGCCACAAAACGCGGTGTTTTCATGAAGTGGCTGTGCGCCGACGAGCTGTACGGACGCACCTTCGCGTTTCGCCAAGGCATCGCGGAGCTGGGGCTCACCTACGTGGTGGAGGTCCCCTGCGACACGTCGGGCTGGCTGCCCCGACGGCTCTCCGAACGCAAGCCGCGGCCGGCCTATCGGCTCTGGCGGCGGGGCGGTCCGTCCTGGGAGACCTGGAAGATCAAGACCACGCACAAGGGTCCCGCGGTCTGGCGCGTGCGTGCGGTGCGCTTTCGCCCGACCGAGGAGCGCATCCGCGGCGACGAGCAGTGGCTGCTGATTGCCCGCAACGTGCTCGACAAGAACGAGGTCAAGTACTTCTTGTCCAACGCTCCCGCCGACACGCCGCTGAAGACGCTGCTGTACGTCGCGTTTTCGCGCTGGCACATCGAGCAGATCTTCCGTCAGGCGAAGAACGAGACCGGACTCGACCACTACGAGGGGCGCTGCTACATCGGTCTGATGCGCCACCTGGTGCTCACGTCCGTGAGCCTCTTGTATCTGGCCGAGCAAAGGCAGCGACTGAAAGCCGAAAAAGGGGGCGCCAGATCACGCTCGAGCAGATCCGCAGGGCGGTGGAGGTCCAGCTCGACCCGCGTCAGTCCCGTGCCGAGCGTCGCCGCAAGCTGATCTTGGTCCAGGACAAGATCCGCTACTACCAGCGCCGAAACGCCGAAGCGCGGCGGTATCACGCACGAACGCGGCGAAAACGGCTACGACGAATCGGGATCGACCTGCGACGTGTGCGACGATGTCCTGTCTGTTTGTAGCGCTGTAGTA
>CAZSDY010000401.1:0-2337 GCA_964605765.1 uncultured Ectothiorhodospiraceae bacterium
TAGATTTCGAACTCTATCAACCAGCCTCGAAATTTCCTGGCATTTCAAAGGACACATATCCTTTGCATTGGTCATCCACCGGGAGCATTTCTAGCGGTTTTGGGGGAAACCTTGCCCGCGCATGGTATGTTGAGTTCGATCAAGGTCTTATATACTCTGATCCAAAAAGCAGTAACAGGTCCGTTGTCTGTGTCCGAGGCGGCCCTTGAATCGAGACTTATTCTAGCTATATTAAAAACCAACTGAGCGCGTGTCCGTCTCCGCTCGACCTCTACGGTGGGCAGCGGTTAGGACAAATAAACTGGCATTTTCTAAATCGAGCGTCAATGGACGCGGCGTCGATGGCGGGTGACAGGCGGAGTTGAACCCTAGCCGGGACCGAACATTGGCCGAAGGTCGGCGACGAGGGCGCGATACTGTCGGGCTTGGCTCCGATCGCACTGTCGAGCACCGAAAAGGGGGTGTCGCGGACGCACCGGTGCATCGAAGCCGGTGGTACGAGCCGAGAACGGGCTCAACTCGCCTGGCCGAACTGGAGGTGAAGCTGTCCGGGCAACGGAGGCGGTGCACGCGGTGGCGGCATTGCAGCCAGACCTGCGCGAGCGAGCCCCTTGCGGATGGCGTCGTCAGTGGTAGCCATCTCGAGTAGACGCATCTTGCCTGAACACCTGGGGCACACCGTGACGTCCACCGCGAATGCGCGCTTGAGCAGTTGCGCCCATGGCCGTCGGCCTGATTTCTGCGGCGCCGCGTCGTTTGCCGGTTCTGCGCCGAGCAGGTGCATGAGGTTGTCCCGCGTGAACAACTCCAACTGCTGTGGCTCGCAAGCGGTGTTACTACCACGGGGTACGACTTCGGGGCGAAAGCGGGCGTTTGGTGCGAATACGCCGTGGAACCGGGTGAGATTGAAGTAAGGCGGCGGCACCAGTGCACAGAGCCGGGCGATGAAGTCCAGAGGTTCGAGCACGATGGCCTGGGTACCATCGGCCCAGATGCGCTTCATATCGTAACGCACGCGGCCGTCGTCAAGGATGTGCAGGCGGTTCTGGGCCAGCGGGGGCCGGGCGATGTACTGGCAGAGTCGCTCCAGCCGTTTGCGGTCCCGGCCGTCGATGCAGGTGGCCGCATGGACACTGACCCCGTCGACCTGCGCCACCAGGCCGTCTTTGTTGGCGGTTGCCCCGCGCGCGGCTTGCGCGGGGTCTACCAGGCGCAAGGTCGGTCGCCCGGCACGTTCGGAAAGGAGGTCTCGGCCCTGGGTGGCTGCCTGGTAAAAGCTCAGTAAGACCGGTTGCTCGATGGCAAGGTCGTCTGGTTCGGACAGCTCACAGCCCTCGCCGGCGAGCCGGCCGTGCGCGCGCAGCACCTCTCGGATTCGTTCGGCCGTACGGGTAGCCACATCAACAACGTCTTCGCGAGTCAGTGCCGGCAGGGGGTGGAAAACGAGCTGTTCGCTGTCCGTATCGCGTACGTACACGCCGTCCAATGCGAGAGTATGTGCATGAACATTCAGCCTCAAAGCGCTGTCAAAGCGTTGCACCAGCGTGACCGCGCCGGGGTGGGCGAGCGATACGCTTTGCAGACCGAGGAAGTGCTTTGCCTGAAACCTGTAGAACCGCATGACCTCCGCCACGAAAGCGTTGATTATATCGGCGCACAGCTTGCGGTCGTAGCCCAGCAGGGTGCGCAGATCGAAAGGCAGGCTGCAGACCCACTGTCGAATCGGCGTCTCCGGCAGGATGTGGTCTACAAGATGCAACGCCGTATCGTTCATACGCCTACCCGCGCAGGAGGGGCAGACCGCCCGACCCTTGCAGGAAAACGCCACCAGGTGCTCGAAGCCGCACTGGCGACACTCGACGCGAGCGAAGCCGTGCTCGAGCAGACCGCAAGTCATGTAGCTCTCGATTTCGCGCTTGACGAAATCGGGCAGACCGCCCGCATCTTCGGCGCGTTCGACGAACGCGGGCCAGTGCTGCGACAGCACGCGGTGAAGCGTCGTATGCTCGGGCTCGCGGCGTTGGTAAGCACCGGCAGCGAGCGTTTGAGGACAGAGGGCGGCGTGGGAGGCGGCGGGCACGCCCGTGCCCTCTGCAGGGACCGCGCCGAGCACGTGGCCGCGTCATTTCGGGCACTTACAGGGCGAGGGTGGCGGATCGGCGGCGGTCTCGGCGGCGGCCGCCAGGCGTTAACGACAAGGGGGGCGTTAACGACAACGGGGCTTCGCGATCTGCCTGAGGACCCAAAGGTGAGTTGATTATGATACGTGATTGGATAGACGAGAAAGATACTTCGAGGTGGACGGGTACGCGCCGAACCTGCTGCCCGGCTTGACCG
>CAZSDY010000402.1:0-2325 GCA_964605765.1 uncultured Ectothiorhodospiraceae bacterium
AGTGTTCTGGAATCCTGTCGTTTCATGCACGCAATGATACGCTGTTATCAGCAAAAACTCCAATATTTCATGGCCGGGTCAATAGACGCCCGTTCCATAGCCGAAGAGCCGCCTCGCCGATTGGCTTTCCGACTAGAGTCACAACCAAGGCAACTGCAGTAGCGCCCAAGTAGGTATGAAAGAGACGGTGGATAGGCCACATTCCTCGGAAAATGTAGAAAACCGGTTCGATATCGATTATCAGCTGGGTTAGTCCGAACGCCACAAAGCTAAAGCGTATTGGCGCTACAGCCTTCACTACTGTCGCCGGCCCAAAGTGGAATGGTGTGACTGGCAATGTGTCCGCCTCTAGTTCAGCCTAACGGCCAAGCTCAGCGGCGGACAGCCCGCGAAGCGGGTTGGCCGTCAGCTGCAGCGCCTTGTTGAACGAAGCCGCTAAGAAGCGGCAGTAAGACGGCATCGTATAAGCTCCTGATCGCCCATTCCGGGCTGATTAATCAGGAGCTTAGCATGAACTCTCGCGAACAGACTCGCTTCGACGACCTTTACGATCGCCATCTGCGCGCCTTGAAGCTGCAGGGTCTGAGCGATAAGACCATCGATGCCTATGCGCGGGCGCTGCGCCGGGTGTCGCAGTCTTTTGATTGCTGCCCCGATCGGCTCTCCACCGAGCAGCTCGGGGTCTATTTCGCCGCTCTGATCGACTCGCACTCCTGGAGCACCGTCAAGGTCGACCGCAATGGCTTGCAGTTTTTCTGGAAGCACGTCCTCGAGCGCGATTGGTCGTGGGTGGAGATGATCCGGGCGCCCGAGATCCGCTCGCTTCCGGATATCCTCACGCCCGCGGAGATCGAGGCGTTGATCGGGGCGGCCCGCAAGCTGCGCTATCGGGTCTTTCTGTTGACCACCTATTCGATGGGGCTGCGCTTGGGCGAGGCGTTGGCGCTGCAGGTGGGGGATATCGACGGGCAACGCAGACAGGTCCATATCCGCCGTGGCAAGGGCCACAAGGACCGTATGGTACCGTTGCCCGAGCTCACCCATCGGGCGCTGCGTGCCTTGTGGCGCAAGCACCGCAACCCGCACTGGCTGTTCCCGAGCGCGGTGGGTTCGCCCGGATGTATCCGCGCCGCCATCACGCACATGGACCGCGGCGGCACGCAGGCGGCGATGAAGGCGGTGGTGGCTACCTGCGGGGTGAAAAAAAAGTCTCGATTCATTCGCTTCGCCACAGCTATGCCACGCATCTGCTCGAGCAGGGTCTGAGTCTGCGTCATATCCAAGCGCTGCTCGGCCACGCGAGCCCCGCCACCACCGCCCGTTACACCCGTCTGACCGAAGTCGCTTCGCAGGATGCGGCCGCCGCCGTCAACCGCCTGGTCAATGGGCTGCACGTCGACTTGCGGAGGTTGTAGTCATGGAACTCGCCTCCCTCATCGAACGCTACCTGCCGGCCTTCGAGGCCGCCTACGGGGCGCGGCTGTTGCCGGGGCAGCGCCGTGCCCTTCATGCGATACGCCGCTGCCGCACATCCGATTCCGGCGAGCTGTGTCTCGCCTGTCCGGCGTGCGCGACGCAGGCGCGGTTCCCGCGTTCTTGCGGACATCGCAGTTGTCCTCGGTGTCAGAACCATGAAGCGTCACGCTGGTTGGACCGGCAACGGGCGAAGCTCCTCCCGGTCGAGTACTTCCTGGTGACCTTCACCCTGCCCCGGGAACTCCGGGCGCTGGCTTTTCGTCATCAACGCGTGGTCTACGCGTGCTTGTTCGCCGCCGTCTCCAGTACCTTGAGAGACTTCGGGCTCAATCCCGAGCACTTGGGGGCGGACATCGGGATGACGGCGGTATTGCATACCCATTCCCGGCGGCTCGATTATCACCCGCATCTGCATGTCGTGGTGCCGGGCGGAGGTGTCGATCGCGGCAAGCGCCAGTGGAGGAAGCTCAGGGGTCGTTACCTGTTCAACGGCCGGGCCTTGGCCTCGGTGTTCCGGGCGCGGTTGCTGGCGGCGGTGAAAGCCGCGGGCTTGGCCATCCCCGCAAACACGCCCCCTCGGTGGGTCGTACACTGCAAGTCGGTCGGCAAAGGGCTGCCGGCCTTGCAGTACCTGTCGCGCTATCTCTACCGGGGCGTGATCGCCGAGCAAGACATCGTCGCCGAGCGCGACGGCAAAGTGACCTTCCGCTATCTCGAAGGCACGACCGGAAAGACACGATATCGAACGCTGAACGGCGCCGACTTCCTGTGGCGGGTGTTGCAGCACGTGTTGCCGAAGGGCTTTCGCCGGGTGCGCGATTACGGTTTCCTGCACGGCAACACGAGAAA
>CAZSDY010000403.1:0-2324 GCA_964605765.1 uncultured Ectothiorhodospiraceae bacterium
CCATGGTCTAGAGGACGCAAGGCACGCGGCGCCCTGCCGCACCCAGACCGAAGGTGAGGACGATGAAAACGACTTCCACGCCCTCGAGCAGCACGCCCTTGAAAGAGATGACGAAGCCGAAGGCATCGATACCGAGGCGGGTGTCGCTGCCCGCCTCGCGCGCGGCATCGATCTCGGTCTGAAAAATGGCGTCCTCGTCGTGCAGCGACTTGAGCCCCGCCGAGCGCAGCATGGCCTTGCGCAGCCATTGCAGGCCGAAGACGAGCAATACGGTGCCGACGGCGAGCTGCAGCACGGCGGTGTTCACGATGTCGCGCAGCGCGACGCCGGCAATCGAGGTCAGCAGCGCCAGCGTGACGAGCGCCGCCACGGCGCCGGCGAGCGCCGAGCGCCAGCCGCGCGTGAGACCCATGGCGAGCACGATGGTGAAGGCCTCCACCACCTCCACCGCCGCCGCGATGAAGACCGCGCCCATCAGGCCGATGACGTCCGCATTGATGATCATGACCGTTCCTCGCGCGCGAGTTTGTAACGAGTGTTACATTCCATGAATTATGAGTGTAACAGTTGTTACAGTCAACGAGGTGCCGGCGGGTGCAGGTCACGTGGGTCAGCCGTGCGCGGCTGGATCCGTGCCGGCGCGCCCGTAAACCTCTTCCTCGAACGCCTCCAGGAGCGTTTCACAGTGTCGCATCTCACGCTCGACGGCGTCGCGCTGCCCGGCCCGGAACCAGTCCCGGGCCACCACGCGCGCAAACCAGCGCTGGATCTTCTCGAAATCTTCCCGGATCTCCTCGGCCTCCTCGTAGGTGAAGTTCTCTCTCGCGCGTTCATGGGCGATCTCGGCGGCAAACCGGGTCTCGCATTCCTCCACGATCTCCTCGTATTCCTTGGTCGAGAGCACCCGGAATGCCTTGACCAGCTTCTCGGTCTGGTTTGCATCGAGGCGCTTGATGGGGAACAGGAAATGCGTGCCGTCACCCGCGGCAATCTTCCCTATGGCGGCCGTGAGTCCGTCACGGCATGCCTTGCAATCCGGCACGATACACACGCAGCTTTGCAGAAACAGCGCGCCAAGGCGCTTCAGCTCGCGCCACACGGCAACACGCACGCGCGAGGGTTCGGGCGGCACGCGATAGACGAGCAGCAGCCATTTGCCGTCTTTGGGCATGGGATTTGGCATGCGGCCATTGTCACAGCGCGCGGGACCGGAGTCCACGCATGACCGTGCGTTTGCGGCGAGCGCCCGGCTGCACGTCGGACTGCCGCAGGCCCGTCCCCGGTAAAGGGGCCCGGTTTTGCCCCTTTGTTTCTGCCAGGCGACGACGTTACTTGGGAGATATCGCGATTGGCAAGCGGCAAGACCCGACCTCTGCCCATAGCGAAGCCCGAGCGTTCGTGAACGCGGTCGCGAGGCGGACACGGGATCTGATAGAATTCGCGCGCAGCGGGGCGAAGAGAGCGGGGAAGGCCATGGGCAACGGAAATGGCGGGAAGATGCACGTTCGATGGATCGGCGCGGCGCTGTTGCTCGCCTCGAGCACGGCTGCCGCGCCTGCCATGGCGGCAGGACCCGCGGTGTCCGAGACCAACGCCAAGCTGAGCGCCGCGGGCGGCTCGGTGGACGGCGATGGTACGGGCCTTGTCACGGGCAGTGTCTCGACCGGCCTGGGTCAATCCTACGGCCTGCAGCTCGACGCCGCCTATGGCAACATTTCCGGCGACGATCTGTTCGCTGGCGGTGCGCACCTGTTCTGGCGCGACCCGAGCGTGGGGCTGCTCGGCCTGATTGCGTCGTATCAGGACTTCGACGGCAGTGATGCGGCGCGTGCCGGGGCGGAGGCGGAACTCTACCAGGGCCGCTGGACGCTGGGAGCACGCGGCGGCGCCCAGAACGGCGACGTGCACGACGGCGCCTTCGGCCAGCTCAAAGTGCTGGTCTATCCCACCGAGAATCTGCGCTTGCGCCTGAGCACCGAGAGCAACGCCGGTCAGGCGTTGCATCGCGCAGGTGTCGAGTATCTGCCCGGCTTTTCCGCCATGCCGGGACTCACCGTGTTCGTGGACGGCGGTGCCGGGAGCAACGACTTCCACCAGATCTTTGGCGGCATTCGCTACTACTTCGGACCCAGGAAGAGCCTCAAGAGACGCGACCGCGAGGACGATCCGGGAAATCTCGGACTGGACGGCCTCAACGGCTTGTTCAGGACGGGGCGGCGCCCGCCCGCACCCCCCCCCGCCCCGCCCCCCCCCACCCCACCCAGGCCGCCCCGCCGCTACGACGCACGGATCAGAATCGGAATCCGACCCGGCGCTGTCCTTCG
>CAZSDY010000404.1:0-2302 GCA_964605765.1 uncultured Ectothiorhodospiraceae bacterium
GCACACATCGAAGCAGACGACGCTTCAATGTGCGCGCTGACCCCGGCTTTCCCGGGCCCAGGCCTTCGACCACCGGGGTTAGCTCGTGCGGCCGGGCGGCGTACCCGCCGAACGGACGCATGACCTGACCCCCTCGAAGCCAACCGGCAGGTCGGGGAGGCACCCATCGAAGCCGCCATCGAGGCGCATAATCCGGTCGATGCCGCGGACGCTGAGCGAATCCAGATGCAGATCCCGGACGTGGCGCGGTGGTCGCGGCGGCGTTGTTGACTCAGTTGGTTATAATGGACCTATATAGTCAACATGGGAGACGTCAGATGCATCAGGTGAGCATCCACGAGGCCAAGGCCAAGTTGTCGGCGCTGATAGCCCGGGTCGAACGACTGGGTGACAAGATAACCATCTGCCGGTATGGACGACCCGTCGCGGAGCTGATTCCCGTCCAGCACGGCAGCCGCACCGGCGTGGACCCCGAGCTCGGCCGGATCACGGTCAAAGAGGAACTGATCGCGCCGAGCGAGGCGGAGTGGGAAGATGCCTGAGCGCAGCCTGCTCCTGGATACCTGCGCGCTGATCTGGTTGGTCTCGGGGGCCTCCGAGCTGTCCGCACGGGCCACCGAGGCGATCGATGGGGCGGACACGGTCTGGGTATCGGCCATCAGCGCCTGGGAGATCAGCCTGAAGGTGGCGCGCGTGACACTCGAGTTGCCGGCGCCACCGAAAACATGGTTCGGCAGGGCGCTGGATCACCACCGCCTGTCCCTGGCGGCGCTGAGCGTGGATGTCCTCGTGGCGGCCAACTCGCTGCCCTGGCACCATCGCGATCCGGCGGACCGTTTCATCATCGCCACGGCGCGTGCGCTGGGGGCGACGGTGGTCACCGCGGACAGGCGTTTCCAACTCTATGACATCGAGGTGCTGGCATGAAGGCGGCTATGCATGACCTGACCCCCTCGAAGCCATCCGGCAGGATCCCGAAACCGGCACGGCGTTGTGTGAACGACCCGTGGAATCTTGGACCAGGACTGTTTATCCCGCTTGTATTCGTGCTAGGGTTGCAACAACTGCAACCGATGAGGCGATCCCAATGGCCTCGACCACCATGGGTCTGAAGCTCGATGAGGAGACGCGCGAGCGCCTCAAGCGCCTTAGCGCCGCCAAGGCGCGATCGCCGCATTGGCTGATGAAGGAAGCGGTGCGTCAGTACCTCGACCACGAGGAGGCGTACGAGCGCGAGCGTGCGGAGGACCTGGCGCGTTGGGAGTGCTACGAGCGTACCGGCGTCTTCATCGACCACGAGACCATGATCCGTTGGCTGGACGGGCTCGCCGAGCGGGCCCGGGAGACAGCCGGCGGCTGATGGACCTCATCTGGCTGCCCGATGCCCGCGACGACGTAGAGCGGCTGTTCGAGTTCCTCGTGGACATCAACCCGAGGGCGGCGGAGAAGGTGGTACATCTCATTCAGGCCGGAGCGCGAATGCTGCTCGCGCAGCCCGAGATAGGGCGCCCCATGGACGACGACACCGGCCGCCGAGAGCTGATCTTGCCCTTCGGTGCGAGCGGCTACGTGCTGCGCTACCGTATCGTCAGGGGCGTGATCGTCGTCATCCGCGTGTGGCACGGGCCGGAGGCACGACGGCTTCTGGCTGGGCTAACTCCTTGACAGGACAACGCAGGATTAGGAAAATGCTCTGCTTGGTTGACGGAGGGGTTCCCGAGCGGTCAAAGGGATCAGACTGTAAATCTGACGGCTCAGCCTTCGGAGGTTCGAATCCTCCCCCCTCCACCAGCGACTACGGTGGGCCGGACGGCGAAGCCGCGCAGTCGGCTTCGTTAACAAGCGTAACTGACTAATCGAGACACGCCTGCTTGTGAGAGACGAGCTCATGCACCGGATAGCGCAAGCGCGGGTGTGGTTCAATGGTAGAACCTCAGCCTTCCAAGCTGATGATGTGGGTTCGATTCCCATCACCCGCTCCAAGAGGGTATGGCGTGAAGAAGGCCTGGGGTGGGGACGGAAGATAGCGTACGGGCATGGGGCGTCACCCGCCGTCGGCTTTCTTCCGTGTTCTGTTCGCCCACATAGCTCAGTCGGTAGAGCACTTCCTTGGTAAGGAAGAGGTCACCGGTTCAAATCCGGTTGTGGGCTCCATCGATGAATGGCGGGATGCACGAAGGTCACCGGGCGTGTGTCGCGCGATGGTTCAAATAGGAATGTGATGTCAGTGTTGGGGAGATCTTGCCATGTCCAAAGTGAAGTTTGAGCGAACGAAGCCACATGTAAATGTAGGGACGATTGG
>CAZSDY010000405.1:0-2267 GCA_964605765.1 uncultured Ectothiorhodospiraceae bacterium
CGGTTCACCGCGCGGCGCGGCGGGCTTTACCGCGACGCGGCGCGCCTGTGTCAGGCCTTGCTGCTGGCGGCGCTGGTGGCCGGGTGCAGCGACCCGCGGCCATGGCAGCTGCACGATATCTCCGGTCTGATGCCGGACCTCGCCCTCGAGCTTCGTGGCGACGACGGTGGTCCCGTGGATGCGGCCCGCTTCCGCGGCAAGCTGACCTTGGTGTACTTCGGTTACACGCACTGTCCGGACGTTTGTCCGACCACGCTGGCCAACCTGGCGGCGGCGCTGCGCCGGCTGGGGCCGGAGGCCGATGACATCCGGGTGCTGTTCGTCTCCGTCGACCCGCAACGCGACAGCCCCGAGTTTCTGCGCCGTTACGTGCAGGCTTTCGGCCCCTGGTTCGTCGGGCTGACCGGCAGCGACAAGGAGTTGCGGGCGCTCAGCAAGAGGTACCGGGTCACCTATAATCTCGGAAAACCGGACGCGCATGGCGAGTACGCCGTGACCCACAGCAACGCCGTTTTTGTCTTCGACCGCCGGGGGCGGGCCCGGCTCCTGGCAACCGACATTGTCCGCCAGCCGGCGCTGGTCTCGGATCTGCGGCGCCTTGCGGCAGAGTCATGAAGATATTCTTTTCGCCAGACCATGCCCGGCACGCGCCCAGTGCGTTCAT
This sequence comes from uncultured Ectothiorhodospiraceae bacterium, assembly GCA_964605765.1. GTDB lineage: Bacteria > Pseudomonadota > Gammaproteobacteria > HK1 > HK1 > CAZSDY01. Next base: position 665 of record CAZSDY010000405.1, read on the forward strand.
CAGCCGCGGCCGACTCACGCAGTGCCCGGAGGTACCCGAGCGTGCCGCCATCCTGCTCGCGGCCGCGCGTGAAGCGGGCCACGAGGTGGCGACACCGCGCCCCTTCGGTACCGGGCCAGTGCGGGCGATTCACAACGCCGCCTATCTGGACTTCCTCGAGAACGCCAGGCACGCGTGGAAGCGTCTGCCCGGTGCCGGCGACGAGATGATTCCGAACGTGCACCCGAACCGGCACATGCGCACCCGGCCGCGCGACGTGATCGGGCTCGCGGGCTGCTATCAGGCCGATACCGCGTGTCCCATCGGTCCCGGCACCTGGGAGGCAGCACTCGCCTCGGCCGACACGGCGCTCTCAGCGGCCGATGCGGTGATGAGCGCTCGCGGCGCGCCGTGCGTCTACGCGCTGTGCCGCCCGCCCGGCCACCATGCATTCGCGGACATGGCCGGCGGCTTCTGCTACCTCAACAATACCGCCATCGCCGCCCAGCATTGCCGCGAGCAGGGCGCCGCCAAAGTCGCCATCGTCGACGTCGACGTGCATCACGGTAACGGCACGCAGAGCCTGTTCTACGCACGATCCGACGTGCTGACCGTGTCCCTGCACGGCGATCCACACTGGTACTACCCGTTCTTCTGTGGTTACGCCGAGGAGACCGGCGTGGGCGACGGGCAGGGTTTCAATATCAACCTGCCGATGGCTCGAGGCACGCGCGACGATGCCTACCTCGACACCTTGCAATCGGTGCTCGAACGGGTGCGCGTCTTCGCGCCCGATGTGCTGGTGGTGGCGCTCGGTCTGGATGCATCCGCGCACGACGGGCATCACCCCTTCCTCGGCATCTCGACCGATGGATTCAAGCGCATCGGCGCAGCGCTCGGCGCCCTGCACCTGCCCGGCGTGCTGGTGCAGGAAGGCGGTTACGTCTCGGATTATCTGGGTGCCAATCTGGCTGCCGCCCTCGAGGGCTACGAGGACGCATAGAGCTTCATCGACTTGATGCCCGCCGCGGTACCGCTCATGTGTGCTGCTCCTCGAACAGTTCCTCGATGAGCTCGATCAAGCGCGCACCGTCGACGTCCCTCGCCAGCAGGTGCGCGACCGGCAGGCCCGCGCACTTCTGCTGCAAGGCATCCAGCTCGGCATCGGTCACGAACACGGCTTGCACGACCTCACGCACACGCATGAGCGACTTCACGATATCCACGCCGAGCGTGCCGTCGTGGAAGACGGCGTCCGTTATCAGCAGGTCCGGCTGCATCGCAATCCCCAGGCGTATCGCATCTCCCGCATCGGCGGCGCATTCCACGAAATACCCGTGGTGCTCGAGAAGGCCGCGCAGCGACATGCGGAACTCCACGGCGCTGTCGGCAATGAGAACTTTCTGCTGCATCGAAAATGATTTCGGGCCTGGCCCCCTGTCGGATTATATAGGTTCTGATCGCTTTTCCTAAGCGCCCATGCGTTGGACCGGGGCACCCGTAGAAGCGGGATTCATCCCGCGAACCTTGCAGGGCATGAAACGCCGTGCCCGCCGTGTTCGCGGACTGAAGTCCGCTCCTTGTATATTGGAATCTTCCCGCGGTGTCGGGATAACTGTCTCGA
>CAZSDY010000406.1:0-2249 GCA_964605765.1 uncultured Ectothiorhodospiraceae bacterium
GTATGTTCCAGGTCACCGGCCGGGCCTGGTTTCGAATCGGGCGCCTGTGCATGGGTGACGCAAGGCAGGCCGAGCATGATACGAAGCCCGGGACGGTTGTCTTGCATCTCGATGCTCGCGCCGTGGCGCCGCGCGACGGCCGCCACGAGGCTCAGGCCCAAACCACTGCCGGGCGTGGAGCGGCTGGCATCGCCACGATAGAAGCGCTGCAGCACCTTGTCCCTGAGCGATACGGGAATGCCGGGGCCCGTATCGGTGATTTCGATCCGCGCGGAATCGCCCGATGCGCGCACGCATATCCGTACGTGGCCTCCTCGGGGCGCGTACTTGACCGCGTTGTCGAGCAGGTTCGCAGCGGCCTGAAACAGCAGGTTACGCTCGCCGCGGACGAGCAGAGCGGGCGCCAGGTCTGTTTGAAGATGCTGTGCGCGTGCCTCGGCCAGGGGCTCGTAGAATTCCACGACATCGGTGACGAGCGCTCCCAGGTCGATGTCGTCGTCCTGGTCCAGTGATTGGCCCGACTCTATACGGGCGATCTTGAGCAGCGCGCTGAACGTCTCGAGCAGCAGGTCGGCCTCCGTGATCGCCTGGCGCACCGCGGGTCCGTCGCTATCCTTCTGCAGCCCTTCCAGGCGGTTGCGCAATCTCGCGAGCGGCGTGCGCAAATCGTGCGCAATATTGTCCGAGACCCGCCGAACGTCATCCATCAGTACCTCGATGCGGTCCAGCATCGCGTTGAGGTGTGTGGCGAGCTGGTCGAAGTCGTCTCCGCTGCCATCGGTGGGGATTCTCCTCGAGAGCTCGCCGCCCATGATGACGCGGCTCGTCTCATTGATGCTCTCGATGCGCCGCAGCATACTGCGACTCATGGTCGACCCGCCGATCAGCGCGAGCACCAGCGTGATACCGAGCCCGCCCGCCAATGCCCTGATGATCAGCGTGTGCACGGCTGCAAGCTCCTGGATATCGCGCCCCACCAGCAAGTGAAATCCGCCGCGCAGGCTGAACTGGCGTGCCCGGGCGAGTCGGCTGTCGGCGTCGCCTGCCCGCGTGGGCAACCGGAACTCGATCCACTCGCCGTCGCTGTCGCCGTGCGGCCACGCGGGGAGGTTGCCGAGCAGGGGGATGAATCGCCTGTCGGCGAGGAGGTAGACCGAGGACCCTTCAGGATCGCGGCGCAGCCGCTCCGCAATCAGGCTCGTGAGCCCGGCGAGTCCACGGCGTCGATACTGCTCGGCGAGGCCCTGGATCTCCGCCTCGATGGTCTGATCGGTTTGCCGGGCCATGTAGCCGGCGGTCGACCAGTAGATGAAACCGAGAAGCACCAGCACCGAGAACCCGAAAAGGCCCATGTAGACGAAAGCCAGCCTGAAGCTGGAGCTCGCAAGCAGCGTGCCGGGCAGCCTCGGTCTCACGCCCCGCTCGACGCGTGCCGCGAGATCGTATCGGATGCTGGTTCGCGCCCGCGCGGGTCTCTGTCATGCAGCATGTATCCCGCGCCACGGACCGTGTGCAGCAGGGGACGGTCGAACGCTTTGTCGAGCTTGCGGCGCAGGCGGCTCACATGAACCTCGATGACGTTGGTCTGCGGATCGAAGTGATAGTCCCACACGCCTTCCAGCAGCATGGTCCGGGTGACGACCTGTCCGGCATGGCGCATGAGAAACTCCAGTAGCCGGAATTCCCTTGGCTTGATATCGAGCCGGCAACCGCCGCGTTCGACGGTGTGCGTGAGCAGATCCATTTCCAGATCGTGCACGCGTAGTGTGGTCTGCTGCGTCTCGATGGAGGGCCTTCGCACCAGCGCATCGAGTCGAGCCAGGAGCTCCGCGAAAGCGAACGGTTTCACCAGATAGTCGTCGCCGCCGGCGCGCAGCCCCCGTACACGATCGTCGACCGAGCCGAGCGCGCTCAGGATCAGCACCGGTGTTTGATTGCCCGCGGCGCGCAGCGATTGAATGATGGACAGACCATCCAGCCGTGGCAACATGCGGTCCACGATCATGACAACGTAGTCGCCATCGAGCGCCAGAAACAGTCCTTCCTTGCCGTCTCCCGCGTGGTCGATGCCATGCCCCGCCTCGCGCAGTCCCTTGCAAAGGTAGTCACGTGTCTGCGTGTCGTCCTCGATCACCAGTATTCGCATTGTTCGGTCTCCATGACGGGAAGTCTATCTACACACGTAGACAAGCCGTCTGCGCGCGAGTTCTATCAAGTCTGACGGTCCCTCCGTAAAAACAACCCCGTAG
>CAZSDY010000407.1:0-2247 GCA_964605765.1 uncultured Ectothiorhodospiraceae bacterium
AGGACTTCCTCGCCCTTGGATTGAACGAGCAGTTCGGCCAGGTCACGCCTCGCCTGAGAGTACGTGTAGACCTTCATGATTGCCCGATGAGCGTGATGCCGAGCTTCTCGGCAACTGTACGATACGCGCAGTCCTTCAATCGAATCGAACGAAAGTCTGATGCGAGCCTGATAGCCCATCCTTTCACGCAGTGGCGCTACACTGTCAGGCGTACAGCGGGTTTCAGCTTCCCGTGGAATTTCCTGGTGATGTTAACAGTCAGGTGGTGACGATGGCGCGAGAATTGAACGAGCACGAAGCACGGGCGAATCCACAATTTCCTCACCTGTTGTCACCGCTACAGGTCGGCCCGATCAAGCTGCGCAATCGGGTGCTGGTCACCGCCCATGTGCCGCGGCTTGCCGAGAACAATGTTCCGGGAGAACGCTACGCCGCCTATCACCGGGAGCGCGCCCGCGGCGGTGTTGCATTGCAGATAACCGGAGCGACACCCGTGCATCCTAGCAGCGGGCGTAGCGCTGCCAATGCATTGGAGAGCATCGACGATCGCATTATCCCCGGATATCGGATGCTATCCGACGCAGTGCATGCGGAAGGTGGCCGGGTGGTTGCACAACTGGCGCATTACGGTGCAACGATAACTTCGACTGAACCCGGGCTGCCTGTGTGGTCACCGTCCGGGGTTGGCTCGGAATTGTTGCGCACCGTTCCCCATTGCATGACCGCGGCCGAAATTGCCGAGGTGGTCACGGCTTTTGGTGAAGCCGCAAGACGGGTGCGCGAGGGTGGGCTGGACGGCGTCGAGATACTGGGCGCCTTTGGACTGCTGATCGCGTCGTTCATGTCACCCTACGCCAACAAACGCACTGATGCCTACGGCGGTTCATTAGAGAATCGCCTGCGCTTTGCCTTTGAGATTATCGATGTGGTGCGTGATGCACTCGGCTCACAGTGTATTGTCGGTATGCGTATCCCCGGCGACGAGCTCGTCGATGGCGGGCTGGATCAGAATGCAATGCGCGAGATCGCGCCGCGCCTGGAAGCGACGGGAAAACTCGATTACCTGAACGTTATCGCCGGCAACAATCTGGATCGCATTCACCGCACCACGCACTGGCCACCAGCGCCGGCGCCGCATGGTCTGTTCGTGGCGTTGGCTGCAGGTATACGCGAAGTGGTGTCGCTGCCGGTGTTCGCGGCCGGCCGCATCGTTGATCCAGTGCACGCCGAGCAGATTATTGCGCAAGGCAAAGCCGACATGGTTGGCATGACCCGCGCGCATATTGCGGATCCGCAGCTGGTCAATAAGGCCCGGGAAGGGCGTGTTGAAGATATCCGGCCCTGCGTCGGGGCCAACGTGTGTATTTCGCGTGCGCTTAGCGGTGCGCGAATTACCTGCGTACACAATCCGGAGGCCGCGCGCGAGCATGAACTTGGTCCGCTATTGCCAACGCGGGCAGCACGCAATGTGGCAGTTATAGGCGGTGGACCTGGCGGTCTCGAAGCGGCTCGGGTGCTGGCACAACGCGGACACCGGGTGACGCTCTACGAGTCGGACACCATGCTTGGCGGGCAGTTCGCTTTACGTGCTTCGATTCCCGACTGGCAGGAATTTCAGGCGGTGATTGACTGGCGCCGACGCCAACTGGAGAAACTCCAGGTACGCATCGAGCTGGGCCGTAAAATCGGCGAGGACGATGTTGCAGATCTCGATGCACAAGCCATCGTACTTGCCACCGGCGCGAAGCCGCGCCCGGTGTCGATTGCCGGTGAAGAGGACTCGCCGGTCGAGGTCGCAAGTCCACACGATGTGATTCGCAACGCACGCCCCGATGCGCGCAGCGCCGTTGTATGGGATCACGGCGGCGGCATCATCGGTGCGGGCATTATCGACTATCTGACTGCCACGGGTTGCCGGATAACGGTGGTGACACCGGCTTTCGCCGTCGCGGAAGACATCGACCTGGTGCAGCGTGTTCCGTTCTATGAACGTGTGCTGTCGGCCGGGGCACGTCTTATGCCTAACTGTGACGTAAGCCGTCTTGACCATGCCGAGGTGGTCGTGCGCAATGTCTATACCCTCGAGGAAAGCCGCGTTGGCCCGGTCGATTTGCTGGTTGCCTGGCACGGTAACGAAGCTGTCGATGAGTTGCGTTCGGCCATCGAAGCAGCCGGCATCGAATGCCACGTCATCGGTGACAGTCTCGCCCCGCGCACGGCTGATTTTGCCATCGCCGAAGGTATGCT
>CAZSDY010000408.1:0-2244 GCA_964605765.1 uncultured Ectothiorhodospiraceae bacterium
GGGTATCGCACAATGATGATGGCTCTCGCAAAGCCGCCAAGCACGCCAAGTTCAGCGATGTGCCTCGATACGGTGGTTGACGGGACCGGTAGAGTCTTCGTCATCAGGGTTTCCCGCGCTGCACTCGCGTGCTTTGCGTCTTGGCGAGAGTCGCGTCACGCTGCGTCCTGCAAACGGATGCCGTTCACACGCGTTCGTAGAGGCGATGCAGGCGATGTGGATCGCCGCCGAGCGCAAAAGCCAGCCTGAGGCGCCACATCATCAATACGGTGCGTACGATGCCGTATCTGCGCCAGCGCCGGCTCGACGTGGTCACCCGCTCGCGCAAGCACAAAGGACGCCCTTCGGCGCGCAGTCTACGGCTCAGCTCGATGTCCTCCATGATCGGGATCTCGGGGAAGCCTCCGACCCCGAAGAACAGATCGCGCTTGACGAACATGACTTGATCGCCGGTCGCGATTCCCGACCACCTGGAACGCAGGTTCATGCAAAACGCGATCATGTCGAGCAGCCGGCTGCCCCCGGAAAGTCGCACGTCGAATCGTCCCCAGCGGCATCGCCCGCCCCGGATGCCGGCTATCACGAGGCGCTCGGCCTCGCCGTGCAACCACGTGTCGGCGTGCAAGAACACGAACACGTCACCGCGCGCGAGCCGCGCCCCCACGTTCATCTGGCGGGCACGTCCGGCCGGCGCGCGACAGATCCTGTCCGCCCGCCCGTGCGCGAGCTCGAGGGTTCGATCGCGGCTGCCGCCATCGACCACGATAACCTCGTGACCCCGGTTGCGCAGTGTCTGCAATCGAGAGAGCGTCTCGCCGATGACGGCCTCCTCGTTCAAGGTGGGAATGATGACCGTCAAGCGAGCAGGTATCAGCGCCACGCGATACGCCTTCTCGCCGTGCGGCGCCGCAGCTTGACCCAGCCGAACCGGGACCAAACAAGGCCTCGAGTGCTCATGGCGTTGTGCCTTCACCGGAGTGGAAGTGAGACGCCGGATGATGCTCTCGCCACGATGCAAAGCACGCAAAGGGAGGTGCCGCAAAGCCCTGATGTGCGATGGCACCCCCGACAGCGTCAATCGCCTTATTCAGCCGGGTCGCTGTTCTTTGCGTGCTTGGCGGCCCTGCGAGAGCCATGATCATCCTGCGGTACCGCCGCATGCTGAATAGATCGACTCTTGTCGTTTTGCCGAGGCTCACGGCTCGGGGACCAACGCCCCGCCGCAGCTACTGCCCTGACCGGCCGTACATCCAAAGCAATGGTCGCGCACGATGATTGCCGATCCCTCCAGGTCCACATCCATCAGTTCGCTCAAGTGGGTGAGTCCGGTGCCGTTGCGCCGCATGGGCAGGCCCAGCATCTGGTTGAAATCGCAGTCGTAGACATATCCCCGCCAGTCGACGCTGATGAGCGTCCTGCACATCACGTTCGGAAGATTGGCGGTCTGATAGCTGACGCGCAGCAGATTCATGTAGCGACCGAACTGTCCTTTCGACTGCAGGGCGCTCCCGAAGCGGCCCACCGGCAGATTGGCGAGCGTCAACAGGCGATTGAAAACGACACCGTGCTGGTCGCGCAGCACGCGCTTGTATCCGATCTCCAGGCTCGCCTGGGGCGGTGGCAGGGAAGGTCCCTGCGGGTTGTAGACGAGGTCGATGACCAGACCCGAATCGGGATCCCCGTAACCGAGCGCGTTGAGCTTGTGCAGCGCACGCAGACTGCTCTGATACACGCCGGACCCACGCTGCTTGTCGACATTTTCCTCCAGATAGCAGGGCAGCGAGGCCACGATGCGCACCCCCTGGTGGGCAAGAAACTCAGCCAAGTCTTGGTGGCCCGGCTCATTGAGGATCGTCAGGTTGCACCGGTCGATGACGTCCAGATCGCGCTCACGCGCCGCCACCACCAGGCGGCGAAAATGCGGGTTGAGCTCGGGCGCGCCGCCGGTGATGTCGAGCGTGCGCACGCGGCCGCTGTCAAGGTAGCGCACGACCGCATCGGCCGTCTCTCCAGACATCTGCTCCTTACGCGTGGGGCCTGCGTTCACGTGACAATGGGTACAGGACTGGTTGCACCGGTAACCGATGTTGACTTGCAGGGTATGCAGCTTGTCACGCTGCACGGGGGGAAAATCGAATTCTTCGAGTAACGGCAGTGTGGCGCGCATGGTTGCTCCCGGATATTCGGGCAGTGATGGTACTGGGGCCATAGACCCCCTGCAACACAAACGGTTCCCAAGGGCTC
>CAZSDY010000409.1:0-2241 GCA_964605765.1 uncultured Ectothiorhodospiraceae bacterium
CGTTGCTCGTTCGGTTACATTGCAACGACTATGCGCCCTCCTCGCGCCTTGCCAGGCAGGCGCCTCGACGCTCCAAAACATGGAGTTACGCTCCCGCGAGCCCTGATCACAAACTGAGACCCGGTACCCACCCATGGGCATAAAGTCTTTTCTCGGCAGGCTGGCTGGCTCGCGTGACAATGAAGACGAAGCGGGCGATCCGGTCGAATACAAGGGCTACCTGATTCGCGCCAGACCGAAGGCACAGGGCGCGCAATTCTACACCGCCGGCGTGATTGCGAAGTCGTTCCCCGAGGGCATGAAGGAGCAGTACTTCATCCGCGCCGACACGCACAGCAGTCGCGAGCTTGCCAGCGAGCACGCGATCATCAAGGGGCGCCAGATCATCGACGAGCAAGGCGACCGGCTGTTTCACGAGTGACGTGCCGGCGCCATGCGGGGATACACGACACGCGAGGTCGCCGATCTACTCAACATGACGCAGCACAAGGTGCGCACCTTCGCGCGCTCGGGGCTGCTGGCCGGGAACCGGGACGAGAATCGCGAGTACCGCTACTCGTTCGAGGATATTGTCCTCATCCGCACCGCGGAGAACCTGGCTGCCTCCGGCATCCATCCGCGGAAGGTGTGGAGCGCCTTGCGCAGCCTCAGGCAGCAGCTTCCGCAAGGCAGGCCGCTGACCAGCGTTCGCGTGATCGTCGAGGGCGACCGGGTGCTGGTGAAGGAGAGGACGACCACGTGGCATCCCGATTCCGGACAGCTCAGCCTGACCTTCTCCGTCGACGAGGCGGTCAATCAGGTGGCGCCGCTGGTGCGTAGCGAGGCGCGCTCGGCACACGACAACAAGGACCTGACCAGCGACGACTGGTACGCGCTGGGCCTCGACCTGGAGCTCATCTCGGCGGTGGAGGACGCGCGTGCGGCCTACCGCATTGCCGTGGAGTTCGATCCGGATAACGCCGACGCGCACCTCAACCTGGGGCGCTTGCTGCAGGAGATGGGGCAAAGCGCCGACGCCGAGCCGCATTACCGCAAGGCCGTCGAGCTCAAGCCGGGGAACGCCGTCGCCGCATACAACCTGGGCACGGCGCTGGAGGATCTGGGCCGGCCTACGGAGGCGGTCATCGCGTACCGGCGCGCGATCGAGCTACGCGCCGAGTTCGCCGAGGCACACCTTAAGCTATCGAGGCTCTACGAGAAGCGCGGCAACCGCGTCGGCGCGTTGCGCCATCTGGTGCGCTACAAGGCGCTCGCCGGTATTCCCTGACATGTATCTCCCGCCATCGGCCCCTGAAGAACCGACGCCGGGTGCGATCAGAAGTCCGCGCGGATCTGGAAGGTGTAGGTGTCGGAGTCGAAGTCCGTGCGGTCGAGCACCGAGTTCCACTCGAACGAGGCCGTCACCCCGTTGCGCGAGAACCAGCGCAGACCCGCGCCCAGCACGACGTCGTTGACGTCGTTGGCAGGTTGCGGGCCGACCGCCGTGCGTAGCTTCTCGCTCTCGTAGTCGACCTCATAGATGGCGTTCACGAAGGGCTCGAAGGCGTCCCACGCGTAGGCGGCGTTGGCACCGATGCTCCAGCGCCCGAGCTGCGAGCTGCGATCGGGCACCACGGTGCCGTCGCTTTCCGTGAACCCGTCCAGCTCGTCGCGCGCGATCAGGAAGCCGAGGTTGCCGCCCACGTACAGGTTGCCGAAGCTCTGGTTCGCGTTCAGGTTGCCGCTGAAGAACAGTCGATCGGAGTCCGTCGAGCTCGTCACCCGCGTCGTGGTCCCCGGGATGGTGCGAAACTGGTCAATGTCGATATTGGTGTAGCCGAGGCTGAAGTCGACGCTCAAGTCGAAGTCGACGCCCACGTCGTCGCTGATCAGCGCACCGAAGTACGGCACGATGGAGAAACCGTCGATATCCTGCCCGCCACGGTTGAAGGTGGTGTCGGTGTCGGTGTTCTCGTAGCCGAGCGCAACGCCCGCCACCATATTCTCCCAGGGGCTGAAGTCGAGCCCCGCGAACACGATGTCGGTGTCGGCGTCGAAGGCGGTGCCGGCAAAGTCGTCGCTGAAGTCGGTGTGCTGGTAGCTCGCCCACACGCCCCACGGGTAACCGAAGTCCTCACCCGCGGACTGCCCGCTGATGGTGAGTCCCCCGGCGCCCGGCGTCACCTCGAAGCCGTTCGTCTGGCCGAGCGTCGTGTTGTACTGCGGCTGGTAGAAGTTCTTGTACTTGTCGAGGGCGGTCTG
>CAZSDY010000410.1:0-2234 GCA_964605765.1 uncultured Ectothiorhodospiraceae bacterium
ACCCGTACCCGATGGGTTCGAGGATTCGCCACAGGCTATGCCCGCTGCCAAGAGGGACGCAAGCGACCAAAAACTGTTCGGGTAATTTCCGATCGGGTGTTTTCCATCGATCATGACCCAGGATGTAGCTGCTCCCGATGTGGACGCCTTCCTCGTTGCTACTGGCCGAGAAGGCAAATCGCCGCACACGCGCCAGGCGTACCGCGCAGATCTCCGCGTGTTTGCCGACTGGTTTGCCGTGACCAACGGCGAGCCCATGCGCGCCGCGGTCGTCACTCCCACTGACATCCGCACCTTCCGCGCCTACCAGCAGGTCAATCGGGGGCTCAAGCCCGCGACGGTAAACCGGCGGCTGAGCACGCTTCGGCGCTTTTTCCACTGGGCGGAGGCCACCGGGCGGGTCGCGCATGATCCCACCGACGGCATTGACGGTGTTGCCGCCGCGCCATCACCTCCGCGGTGGCTCGATCGCAAGGCCTTGGGGCGGCTCACGCGGGCGGTGGAACGCTACGGAAGCCTGCGCGATGTGGCCATCATCCAGCTTCTCCGGCAGACCGGGATCCGCGTCGGGGAGCTTTGCGCTCTGACGCTGGACGACGTCCATATCAAGGAACGCGCCGGGAAACTGGTCGTGCGCGCCGGAAAGGGCAACAAGTACCGCGAGGTGCCCCTCAACCTCCATGCGCGCAAGGCGGTCGACCGCTACCTGGACGATGGCCGCCCCGTTACCAAGCACGAGCAAGTCTTCATCGGTCAGCGAGGGCCACTAACCGAGCGCGCGGTGCAGATCATCCTGCGCAAGTACGCCGACATGGCCGGACTCGAGGGCGTCACGCCGCACACCCTACGCCATTCCTTCGGGAAGCTGCTTGTCGACGAAGGAGAGCAGATCACCGTGGTGGCGGCTCTTCTCGGACACGAGAACCTCAAAACGACGATGGTCTACACGCAGCCCGGGCGGGAGGACCTGGAAGCTGCGGTCGGAAAACTCGAGTCACTCTGACGGTCATCCTTCGATTCCTACTCCGTCCCCTCACGGTTCGATTCAGTGCCCATCACATTTCTGAGCGAGCGCGACCACGAACGCTTGGGGCGCTTCCCATCAGAGATCCCAGCGGCGGACATCAGCGCATATTTCACGCTCTCGGCTGCGGATCTCGCCCAGGTGTACGGCCTACGTGGCGACCACAACCGTCTCGGCTTTGCTCTCCAGCTCTGCGCCTTGCGGTACCTGGGATTCGCTCCGCGCGAACTGGCCTCTGCGCCCGATGAGCTTATCACCCATGTGGCGCACCAGCTCGGCGTCAACGGAACTGTGCTGGATCACTATGGGCGACGTGACCGCACGCGCCGAGATCATCTCCAACTGGCCCAGGCACATCTCGGCTTCCGCAAGGTGGAGCCGGCCGACCTTGAGAGCCTTGGTGCTTGGTTACTGGAGCGGGCGCTAGAGCATGACAAGCCGACACTCCTCTTTCGAGTGGCTTGCGAGAAACTGCTGCAGGATCACATTGTTCGACCAGGTATCTCCGTTCTCGAACGAATGGTCAGCACTGCACGCGTCCAGGCTCAACAAGCCACCTATGATCGCCTACGGCCGCTGTTGACCGAGGAGCAACGCCGGCTCCTCGATCAGATCCTCGCGATTGACGAGGCCACCAACCGTACACCCCTGGCCTGGCTTCGGCAGACCGCTACCGCCAACTCCGCGAAGGAGATTCTCGCCGCAATCGCCAAGCTCGACTTCGTTCGATCCTACGGCGTTGAAGCCTGGGACCTGAGCACGATCAACCCTAACCGCCTGAAGTTACTGGCCCAGATGGCGCGGAGATCCACCCCTCAGATGCTCCAGCGTGCGCCGGCCGAGCGCCGTTATCCGGCCCTCGTCGCGTTCCTACAGCAGACCATGATCGACGTCACCGACGAAATCATCGAGCTCTACGACCGGTGCCTGAATACCGCGTATGCGAAAGCACGCCGCGACCTGGAGCAGTTCCGGCGATCGGTCAACCGCTCGACGAACGAGAAGGTGCTTCTTCTGCGGGAGATCGTGGAGCTGATCGCAAACGAAGCCATCAGCGACGAGGCCCTGCGCAACGCGATCTACCGGTGCCTGCCACCTGAGCGGCTCAATGCGGTCATCGAGGAGTGCAACCAAATCGTCCGACCCCGTAGCGATCCCTACTACGACTTTCTCGGTCGACGCTACAGCTACCTCCGCCAATTCGCACCGG
>CAZSDY010000411.1:0-2228 GCA_964605765.1 uncultured Ectothiorhodospiraceae bacterium
CGCCAGCCGTGGACAAGGCATGGAAAAGTCCACCCCCCGACCTCGAGACAGTTATTCCGACACCGCGGGAAGATTCCAATATACAAGGAGCGGACTTCAGTCCGCGAACACGGTGGGCGAGAGATTTGAAGCCCTGCGAGGTTCGCGGGATAAATCCCGCTCCTACAGGGAGGGGCTGACGCGCCGTTAAATGCGCAGCTCGATGCGCGCGCCGCCGAGCTTGCTGGTGCCGACCGACAAGGTGCCGCGGTACAGATCCTCGACGATGTCACGCACCAGCGCCAACCCGATACCGTGGCCGCCGGGTCCGTCGTCGGCCCGCGCGCCGCGCTCGAGCAGGCGCTCGGCCTCGCCCACGGGCATGCCGGGTCCGTCGTCTTCGACGACCAGGGCGATCCCCGGGCGAGCGCTGCCCTCCACCTCGACCGGGCCGGCGCTCACGAGCACGCGGCGGAGCGCCCATTTCGACGCGTTATCCATCAGGTTGCCGAGGATCTCGGTGAGGTCGCCTTCGTCGCCGTAGAACATCAGCGCCGAGGCAATGCGCTGCTCGAATACCAGATCGCGGCCCGCATACACCTTCTCCAGCGATCGGGTCACCTTCGCCGCGACGGGCGCGACGGCGATCCTTCCCGCCATCGGCGCGCGGCCGGAGGCTGCGGCACGCTGCAGATGGAATTCGACGGCCCGGTCCATGCGCTCTATCTGCTCGGTAAGAGTGGCATGAAACTGCGCATCGACGGCGGGAGCGTCGCACACCCCTCGCAGCACCGCGAGCGGGGTCTTCAGGCTGTGCGCGAGATCGCCCAGCGCATTGCGGTAGCGTGCGAGCTGCGCATGATTGTGGGCGATGAAGGCATTGAGATCCGTGGTCAGGCGCCGCAGCTCGGCGGGATAGTGCTCGCCCAGTGCGCTCATGCGCCCTGCCTCCACCTCGCCCACGTCGCGTGCCACCTGGCGCAGCGGCGCGAGCCCCCAGCGCAGGATCAGTGCCTGCAACAGCACCAGAATGACCGCGGCGCCGCTGAACCAGCCGAGCAGGTTGCGCCGGAAACGCCGCACCTGCTCGGCGAATGCGGCGGTCGATTCGGCCACCTGGAAGGTGTATCGCGCAATCCGGGCGCCAGAGGTCTCCCAATCGACGGCGAAGCTGAGCGCGAACACCGGCCTTCCGTCGGAGGCGGCGATCCGCGCAAACCGCGCTTCGCCGGCCGCGTTGACCCGCGGGTAGGCGATGCTGAGGCCCAGCGCGGAGGGCGAGCGCCATACGGTTTCGCCGCTGCCGCCCGTCACCTTGCCGTAGAGATCGGCGGCAGGCGACGAGAACCGGGCCTCGGGAAGGTCGCGGGGCAGCGCAAGGCGCCCCGTTCCATCCATCTCGGCCGCGCTCAGCAACAGGTAGATCTCGGCCTGGAGCCGATCGCGCGCGGCGCCGAGCGCGCTCTGCCTGAAGGCCTTGTCGAGTGCCACACCGGTCAGTCCCAGGAAGGCAGCGAGCACGATGCTGGCGGCAACCAGCAGCCGGCCCGTCACCGATGCGCTCAGCCAGGCGATGGCAGCTTACCCGGTGCTTCGCGCAAGAGTGAACCGGTAGCCGCGCCCGCGCAGGGTCTCGACGGGTTGCAGGCGCTTTTCCGGGTCGAGCTTGCGCCTGAGCCTCCCCACCAGCACTTCCAGGACGTTGCTGTCGCGGTCGAAATCGTCCTCGTAGAGATGCTCGCTAAGCACCGACTTGGAGACCACCTCGCCGCTGTGCAGCATCAGGTATTCGAGCACCTTGTACTCGAAAGCGGTGAGCGCGACCGTCTGCTCGTGCACCTCGACCCGCTGGCGCGCGGTATCGAGAACCACGGGACCGCAGCGCAATAGCGACTCCGTCCATCCGCTCGTGCGGCGCACCAGTGCACGCAATCTCGCCAGCAGCTCCGACATGTGAAAGGGTTTCACCAGGTAATCGTCGGCGCCGGCGTCCAGCCCGTCGACCTTGTCCTGCCAGCGTCCCCTGGCGGTCAGGATCAGGACCGGGAAAGCGCGCCCCCGTGTGCGCCAGTGGCGAATCACCGTCATGCCCGGCACATCCGGAAGGCCAAGGTCCACGATGGCGACATCGATCGGGTACTCGTCACCCAGGTACTGCCCGTCGGCCCCGTTGGCGGCCGTATCGACCGCATGCCCGTCCGCGCGAAGACCCGCTGCAATCTGCTTGCGCAGCACGGCCTCGTCCTCGA
>CAZSDY010000412.1:0-2200 GCA_964605765.1 uncultured Ectothiorhodospiraceae bacterium
CCGCAGCGCCCGGCGCAGGTTGTGCTCCGAGGTGCCGACAAACTCGCCGAACAATGCCCCCACATCCATCTTGATGAGAGGAAGCTGCCAGAGACTCGCGACCATGCGCGCCGTCAACGATTTGCCGGTGCCCGGCACGCCCATCAACGCAATTCCCTTGGGAGTCGGCAGGCCGTAGCGTTTCGCCTCTGCACCGAAGGCAAGCTCTCTCAGCTTGAGCCAGGACTTCAGGACCTCGAGTCCTCCCACGTCGGCCAGGGTCTCCTGCGGCGTGTAGTATTCGAGCGCGCCCGACTCGCGGATGATCTGTTTCTTCTCCGCCGTGATGAGCTGAATGTCGCGTTCGTCGAGCACGCCGTCCGACACGATGGCCTTGGCGAATACGCGCTGCGCCTGATTCGAGGACAGACCGAGCGCGGCGCGAATGATCTTGTGGGTCACCTCGCCGCCGATGTTGGAGCGCACGCCCGGGGCGGAGAGCAATCCCTTCAGGATCTCGAGAAGCTCGGCCGGGCCGGGTGGCGGAAAATCCAGAACTACCACCTCGTCCTTGATCTCTTCCGGCACTTCGTATATCGGCATGGTGACGAGGATCGTCTTCTTGGTGTACTTGAGGTTGTGCACCACGTTGCGCAGCTTTCGAATGATGGTCGGCTGTCCGGACCAGCACTGATGAAAGTCGCGCAGGATGAATATCGCCGCCTCTTCGCTGTTGTCGATAGTCTCCAGGGCACTCACCGGATCCCGCGCGCTCGGCACGCCGTCGCCACGCCCGCCCAGACGATGAAAGTGGTCCGCGTGGTCCCATCGGTAGAGGCTGTTGCCCCGTGCCTCGCAAAGCTGCTGGACCTGCTCGAGGATGCGCTCCTCCTCACGGGAGACGATGCAAACGAGCGGAAAGCGTGAGCGAATGCACAGATCGAGTTCTTTCTTGAGGTTCATGGCCCTCCCGTCCGAGAGACGACGGGCACCGCCTCCCGGCCGCTGCAGTACGGCGCCGCTGCGACGCGCCGGTGGCTTTTCCTGCCGGCTGCCCGCGGGGATGCTTCGTGCACTCCGGCAACGCTGCTCGGACTCGCCACCAGGGCTCGCCCTGACATCAATAATAGCGCGCGCCGCGGTGCGTGCATCATGGGATACAATCAGGCGGTAGAGCCGGATGCCGAGCCACGCCGGGTTCGGTTCCGCTAGCGTGAGGATTTATACCACCAGCTGCTGAATCAGGTTGAGGCCCGTGAGAATTGCCGATCGCTGGTTTGAACGACGTGCCGTCGACGAGCACATCACCCTGTTGTGGGAGCCCCATGTGGACCCGCTGTTGCGCTGCAATATCTGGCACGTGCGCGGCCGTGACCACGACCTGCTGGTGGACACCGGCATGGGGATCTGCCGTCTCAAGGACGAGATCCTCGACCTGCTGGGCAAACCCGTCATCGCGCTGACCACCCACACCCACCTCGACCACGTCGGCAGTCTGTACGAGTTCGACGTGCGCGTGGTGCACCGTTGCGAGGCGGAGCTCGCGAGCTCGCCGCCGGCGATCAGCCTCAACATCGCGGATTGGCCGGCGGAATTCGTCCGCGGCCTCGTGGATGCCGGCTATGCGCTCGAGTCCGAGGAGCTGCTGACGGCGTATCCCTATGCCGCTTTCGATCCGCGCACGTTTCATACCCCCGCGGCGGTGCCGACCTGGCTGGTGGAGGAGGGCAGCGAGGTCGATCTGGGCGACCGGCGTTTCGAGGTCCTGCACTTGCCCGGGCACTCGCCGGGCAGCATAGGTCTCTTCGAGCGCGATACCGGCATTCTGTTCTCGGGCGATGCCGTGTACGACGGTCCGTTGCTCGATACCCTGCCGGGGGCCGACATCGAAGACTACGTCAGGACCATGCTGCGGCTTCGCAAACTGCCGGTGAGCGTGGTGCATGCCGGGCACGACCCGAGCTTCGGGCGCGCGCGCCTGCGCGAGCTGGCGGGGGCTTATCTGGAAAAGAGGCAGGCCTGACAGGGGATGGTGCCGGAGTTGACCTCACCCCCGGAGGTGAAGTAGCCGCGGCAATCCTGGATAACCGCCACATAGCCGTGACGGGCGAAGAAAATGAGCATCGCCATCCTCGGCCTCGATCTCTGTCTTGTTGTAAGGGGTTCGCTGCGGAGCCGTCGGCCGCGGCCAAGGTTCGGGCGGGCGGCCTGCGGGCAGGGC
>CAZSDY010000413.1:0-2192 GCA_964605765.1 uncultured Ectothiorhodospiraceae bacterium
TCAAAGCTCCGCGTCGAGGGCACAAGCGTCGCGCGAGCCAGCGAATTGCTCGAAACGGCCGCCCTGCCCGAGTTGATCGGCGCGGCCGACCTGACCGACGCCGCGCAGAAGGTGTGCAAGCAGGTGGCGTAGGTGGGGCTGGACGTCCGCAAGTACGGGGCATCGGGACCGGATGTGGTGCTCCTACATGGCGGCCCCGGCGCTGCTGGGTACGTGGCCCCTGTGGGGCGTGGGCTGGCGGATTCGTTCCGAGTCGTTGAACCATTTCAGCGAGGTGCCGGCGAGGAACCGCTCACCGTCGCGCGGCACATTGAGGATCTGCGAGAGATTCTTGAGTCGCATTGCGGCGGTCGGTCGGCCGGACTCGTGGGGCATTCCTGGGGCGCGATGCTGGCGCTCGCATATGCCTCGGCCTACCCCGAAACCGTCGCCTGCCTCGCGCTCATCGGCTGCGGCACGTTCGATACGAAATCCCGAGAGTGCCTAGAATCCACGCGCCATAAGCGTATGGATGACCACCTGACGCGACGCATGCGACGCTTGGAAGGCAACGCCGCCAACCCGGACAAACGAATGCTCGCCATGGGCGCTTTGTTCCAGCGAATCGATTCTCACGATCTGCTCCCCGTCGAGGATGCCATCCTACACTGCGACGCCCGCGCGAACGCCGAGACCTGGCAGGACATGATGCGGCTTCAGGCGGAAGGCGTGTATCCATCGGCATTCTTGGCCATCGGCGCTCCAGCTATCATGTTGCACGGAGCGATGGATTCCCATCCGGGCCGCATGATCCACGCCTCCCTTGTTGGCCATATCCCTCAACTTTCGTATCGTGAGTGGGAATCATGTGGCCACTATCCCTGGTTGGAGCGAGAGGCGCGGGATGACTTCTTCGCGGAGCTGCGGGCCTGGCTCACCGCGAACATGGGATCGGGCGCGAATGGGCCATAGCCGAATTACCTACGAGCTGATCGGCGGCGACGCCTGCCGCTTCACGCTCGAGGTTTCGCAAGACGGCCAGCGATGGCTGCTCTTTCAGGAAGGTAACTAACCGACGCAACACACAGCCGGAACCGGCAGTTGGATGGAGCGTCCAAACGATGATCGAGTAGCTTGAATGAGTGATATTCCCGATTCGACCTTTCCTTCGGGCCCGGTGACCGTCCATTGCAATCAGTGCGGCGCGGTCATGAAGGTGGCGCCCGAGCACATCCGGGCCGTCGTGGCGTGTCCCGGCTGCGATGCGGACGTGGAGCCGTGGCGAGCAACTCCGGCGGCGATTCGCCAAGCAGAGGGAGAAAGCGCGACCGATTTGACGCCGGGCATGCTTCCGGCCGCCGGATCACCTAATGTCGCCCCACAGCCACGGACGAAGCCAAAACGGCAGCCCGACATCCGCAAGCTCGCCAAGGCCCAGCGCTGGATGATCCTGCTCGTGCTGTTGGGCCTCGTAGGTCAATTAGTGCCTCCGATGTTGATCGGTACGGTCGGCCCCGGTCGCAGCTTCATGATCATTTGGGGCATCTTGTACTTGGGCGTGTACGTGTTGATGGTGATCGGCACGGTCCTGCTGCTCAATGCGCACGGCAGCAGGGTGCCCATCGTCATCATCTGCGGAATTCTGGCGATGTTTCCCTGCGTCAGCTTGATCTTGTTGGTGTTTGTGAACATGAGCGCCACGCGCACGCTGCGTCGCGCCGGGCTGCGCGTGGGGTTCATGGGCGCCAACAAAGAAGACGTGGAGCGCGTGTGCAATCCCGGCCTGTGCAGCGGCTGCGGCTATGATCTTACCGGAAACGTTACCGGTCGGTGTTCGGAATGCGGTAGAGCGATTGAAGGCTTGAGCGTTGAAGAATAGAGATTGAGTCCCTGGCGCATCCGATCTCAAGGCTTGACAGGCGACCGATCGCCTTTCGCGGTGGGTTCCATGACAGAATCGGCCGCTATAGCTGCCGCCTTCGAAGGACGCGCTTGCAGGCTGAAGAAGCGAGCGGCGTTGAAACCGCCGCAAGTGCAGAGGGGCCCGTGACAGAATCGGCGGCAGTGATTGCAGGCTGAAGGCCTGCTCTAAAGTAGCCGGGGACAAGCGCAGCGCCGCCCCCGGATCGCACCGCCCCGCAAACGCCCGACCCTGACGGGGTGCGTGAGCCGCCATGGCTCGGGACTTAGTCAGCAAACGGTGAGGAATGAAA
>CAZSDY010000414.1:0-2190 GCA_964605765.1 uncultured Ectothiorhodospiraceae bacterium
TGCGGGCCCGCCGGCGCGCGCGGCGGGGGAGGGTGGCGGGCCCGGCGGGGTGCCCCAGCCCCTTCGCGAGCGCCGCCAGCGGCTCGTTGTCGCTCGCCGCCGGCGCGTCGGGTCCGGCGCTGATTCTTGCGGCAGATGGTGGCATCGGGATTAACTCTAACGTATATCGTCGATGTACGATATAATAGATTCGACCATGCGTAAATTCAAGTGCGTCCGAAGAGCTGGACGCACGCCGAAGGCCGGGGGATCGAGCTGCGGCACGCGCCATGCGTCGCCTGATGACGTTTTACGGAGTGTCCGCGATGCCGAGGATTCTGTTCCTGTGCACTGGCAACTCGTGCCGTTCCCAGATGGCCGAGGGCTTTGCCCGGTACCTCGGCGGCGCCCTGGTCAACGTGGAGTCGGCGGGAATCGAGGCGCATGGCCTCAATCCACGGGCCGTCGCGGTGATGCACGAAGCCGGCATAGACATCTCGGGGCAGCAATCGACCGCTCTAGATGCGCGCATGCTCGAGCGCGCCGACATCGTCGTCACCGTATGCGGCCATGCCGACGCGCGCTGCCCGATGCTGCCGTCCGGCAAGCACAAGGAGCACTGGCCGCTCGAGGACCCGGCACGCGCCGCTGGTGACGAGGCGGCGATCATGGCGACGTTTCGCGATACCCGTACGCGCATTCACGAGCGGGTGGCCGGTCTTCTGGCGCGCATCGGTGCGGGGGCGATTCGAGTACCCTGACGCCGGCACGCTGTTGGATTACTCGCGAATATCCCAGCTCAGACCGAGCGCCGGCATCAGGGCCATGAACGGGTCCGGATCCAGTTCCTCGACGTTGACCAGGCGGTGCACATTCCACTCGCCGCGCGCAATCAGCAAAGCCGCGCTCACCAGCGGCACGGCCGTCGTGTAGGAGATGGCCTGCGAGTTGACCTCACGGTAACAATCCGCGTGATCGCAGAGCGTGTAGATGAACAGTTCCCGCGCCGCGTCATCCCGAGTGCCTGCCGGCACAGGAAAACACCCTGCTAATCCAGCCTTGTCCGAGCTCGTCTCGGGCCTCACTGCTGTCCATTGTCCCACATGAAAGGCGGGACATGGTGTTCGCGGTGAACGCTCGATTACGCGAAACATTGCGCTTATGCTTCATCGGTGGCGACCACTCCTGCGGAGAGCACGTGAGCAGCGTGATCTTGATAACCGGCGGTAGCCGGGGCATCGGGGCAGCCACGGCAAGGCTTGCCGCGCGCCGTGGCTACGCGGTGTGCATCAGCTACCGTCGTAACGAGCAGGCCGCGGATGCGGTGGTGGCGGATATCGAGCGCTCGGGCGGCACCGCGGTCGCCGTATGCGCCGATGTGGCGAGCGAGGCGGACGTCGTGCGCCTGTTCGCGACGCTGGACCGGGAACTCGGGACCATCGACGGCCTGGTCAACAACGCGGGCATCCTCGAGCGGCAGATGAAAGTCGCGGACATGGATGCCGCGCGCCTCAACCGGGTGCTCGCGGTAAACGTCACGGGGTGTTTCCTTTGCGCCCGAGAGGCGGTGCGGCGGATGTCCGAGGAGCGTGGCGGCGCGGGCGGCGTCATCGTCAACGTGTCGTCGGGTGCGTCGCGCCTGGGATCACCCGGCGAGTACGTGGACTACGCGGCTTCCAAGGGTGCCATCGATACTTTTACCATCGGCTTGGCCAGGGAAGTGGCCACTGAGGGCATTCGTGTGAATGCCGTGCGTCCGGGCTTCATCTATACCGACATCCATGCGAGCGGTGGCGAACCGGACCGCGTGGACCGCGTAAAGGGCATCGTTCCGCTCGCGCGCGGAGGGCAGCCCGAGGAGGTGGCGAACGCGATCTTGTGGCTGCTTTCGGACGAGGCGTCCTACTCGACCGGTACGTTCATCGATGTCACGGGCGGAAAATAGCGACCCGACCAGGGCCCGATTCCATGACGAAGGGGGGGTTGGAACATCGCGTTGATACCGGTCAAGCGGCAATGCCCCGCTTGGGGCGCATTTGACCCCGTCTCCCGAGAAGCGTCAAATACAAGCCCAGCAAGCAGCATTTTGCGTGCGGCTGTAGTGAGCCTGGAGGACTGACGTGGCAAACGTAACGTTGTTCAGCAAGACCAAGGAGCTCGAGATTCAGACCGATGAGTTCTGCGACAAGGTAGCCGAGGGTGTCTTGTCGT
>CAZSDY010000415.1:0-2181 GCA_964605765.1 uncultured Ectothiorhodospiraceae bacterium
GCTGTGACTACCACCTCCGCATCGTCCCCTCGGAGAATGCCGTACTCGGCAGAATCGCAATCGTCATCCTCCGCCCACCGCTCCGCAGCTAACTCTGCGTCTACTGCGTGAACCTCTACGATGGTCGGGAACTTACTGCCAATATCTTCTACTTGCTGAACCAGGAAGACCTGGAGATGCTTGCTAGGTCTATGGAACGACCGGCAACTGTGGCAGTAGTCACTCATCGTCGGTGCCCTCCTCGTGCTCACCCTGCTCCGGTGGTCGCTTGGCTCCGCACGAACACTCCGCAACCCAGACCTCGTGAGGGTTGTCGACGGCGCGGGTGCTCGGCGCGATCGGCGGGTCACCAGGACAGTCGTCAGGACAGTACCACCACGATCCAACAAGCCCCTCTACCCATGTCCCCACCCTCTCGGTGCCCTCCTCGGGCTGGGCGTCGTGCTTCTTGCCCCAGCGGTGGATCCCGCTCGCGCTCTCGTGCTGGTCGTCGTGCCCCACGTCGAGGGCGCACCGGATACCATTGCGACGCGAAGGGCAGCGGTCCTCCAGCCCTCGCACTCGCTGATTCAGCTCGTCACGCCCCCGCAGCAGCTCCGCGCAGCGTTCCTCCAGGTACTCCCTCGCCCGGCGCTCGCCGTCACGCTCGGCCACCATTTGCTGCCACAGGGTGTCGAGGCGCTCCACGTCGGACAGTTTCCGAAGCCGCCTGATCTCGTCCCGCGCCTTGGATAGCTGCGCTTCCAGCTCCGCGACCAACTCAAGCGCGGCCTTCTCTTCCAGTTCACCCATTGCGATCCTCCTCGCAGGTGCAGTCATCCTCACGCTTCCCGCACTCGATGCAGCAGGTGCAGCACGACTCGCACCCGCCGCAGCAGTCGACGCCCCACCCGTCGGGGCGCTCGTATTGCCTGCCACACTTGCACTCCCACACCTGATCGGGTCGGCACGCTCGGCAGTCATCGGCTCCACACATGCAAGGCATGATCGATCCTCCTAGAACGGCAACGGCTCGCCCGCGTGTGTGTTCACCTCGTCGGCGCTCTCGCCCTTGCGGTCGAGAAACTGCACCCCGCCGAACATCGCGGCGCGAAGCTCCCAGCTCTCGCGCTTGCGCCCCTCCTTGTCGGTCCACTCGCGCATCTGAAGCTCGCCCTTCACGAGCACCATGCTGCCCTTGTGCAAGTATCGCGTACACGCTTCGGATCCCCTGCCCCACACGTTGACGCGCAGCCAAATCACCGAATCCTTGTAGCCGTTGATCGCGATGCGGAAGTTGCACACGCCATCGCCGCTTTTGTTGTACCGCTGCTCGGGGTCGGCACCGAGATGCCCGGTGAAAACACAAGTGTTCGTGTCCATAGCCATGGTTAGAATCCCTTTCGTTTGTTGCAGTTGTCGACCGGGCAGAATCGGCAATGCTCGCCCGGCATCGGGTACGGCGCAACGCGCGCCGCCTCGATACTTCTCATCAGCTCGCGCAGCTCCGCGCGGTAGCAGGCGAGGTCGATCGCGTCGTAGTCCTCGACGCCTACATCGATCTCGTAATCGTGATCCGAACTTGCCGAGCATTGCACGATCGCCACAGTCGCGCGGTCGATCCTGCGCCGCTTGTCGCAGCCAGCAGCCATCACGGCGAGCGCCTGGAGTTGCGCGTTGTCGTGCGCCGACACGGGCCATTCACCCGTCTTGAGGTCGGAGACAATGACGCGCGCGCCGTCGTAGCTGACCTGATCCGCCGTGCCGCAGATCATCCCGTCGCCCCCGAGGTATTCGCGTTGCCCACCCTTGAGCCGTCGCGACCGCTCACCGTCGAAGCCAAATGCCACCTCCGCTTCGATCACGCCGTGAAGCTCGCGGATCGCCTTGAGCACTCCCTCGATCGGCCACTTGCTCGCCCAGTCCGGTAGCGGCGCATCCTCGCCGTTCAGCCGACATTCAACGACCGTGTGCAGCTCGGTCCCTCGCTCGGCTGCTCTTCCAGCTTTGCACGGCTCCTGCGGCATCACCACCGACGACGGGCAGGCGTGGGCACGGGCGAGCGCCGATGCCGTGATCAGTGGCCCGCTCACTTCGACGCCGCCTTGTACGCCTTGAGCACCTCGGAGCGGCCCGCGCCCTCGAGGCCCATCTCGCGGATCATCTTCGCGCATTCGTCGAGCGCCGTCTGGTCGCCCTCGG
>CAZSDY010000416.1:0-2172 GCA_964605765.1 uncultured Ectothiorhodospiraceae bacterium
CATTCCCAGGTCTTCAGCGGCTTCAGCGGCAGGAGCGTCGCGGACCGTATCGTGGATTCGGAAAGCCACGTGCTGATCACGATGGACGCCTATTACCGGGGCGGCAAGCTGCTCGACCACAAGGAGAATGCGGACATTGCAGTGGCCGAAGCTGCCGGCGAAGGGCAGACCGTGGAAAAGGTGTTGGTCTGGCAGCGCCATCCCGGCAAGTGCTCGAGCCCGCAGCCGTTGGCCGATGGCCGCGACTTCATCGTCAACGACCTGCTCGAGGACTATCGCGGGCGCCGCGTGGCCCCGGTGAGCATGCCCGCGGAGGCGCCCCTGTTCCTGATGTACACGAGTGGGACGACCGGAAAGCCCAAAGGCTGCCAGCACAGCACCGGTGGCTATCTCGCCTATGTCACGGGGACGTCGAAGTTCATCCAGGATATCCATCCGGAGGACGTCTACTGGTGCATGGCGGATATCGGTTGGATCACGGGACATTCGTACATCGTCTATGGGCCGTTGGCCCTGGCCGCCTCGTCGGTGATCTACGAAGGGGTGCCGACCCACCCCGACCCCGGGCGGCCATGGCGCATCGCCGAGGAGCTCGACGTCAACATCTTTCATACCTCACCGACCGCGATTCGGGCGCTGCGCCGCGCGGGGCCCGACGAGCCCGCCAAGTATCACTATCACTTCAAGCACATGACGACCGTCGGTGAGCCCATCGAGCCAGAGGTATGGCGCTGGTATTACAACACGGTGGGCAAGGGTGAGGCGGCAATCGTCGACACCTGGTGGCAGACGGAAAACGGCGGGTTTCTCTGCAGCACGCTGCCGGCGCTCGGCCCCATGAAGCCGGGCAGCGCGGGGCCGGGTGTGCCGGGCATTCATCCCGTGATCTTCGATGACGAGGGCAACGAGCTCGAGCGCGGCGCGGGAAAGGCCGGCAACATTTGTATCCGCAACCCGTGGCCGGGGGCGTTCCAGACCATCTGGAAACACCCGGACCTGTTCGTGAAGCAATACTACGCGCGCTACTGCAAGGACAAGGACAGCAAGGATTGGCGCGACTGGCCGTACATGGCCGGCGACGGTGCCTTGCTGGCGGCGGATGGCTATTATCGCATTCTCGGGCGCATCGACGACGTCATCAACGTGGCCGGCCACCGCCTGGGAACCAAGGAGATCGAGTCCGCTGCCCTGACGGTGCCGGTGGTCGCCGAGGCCGCTGTTGTTGCTGTCTCAGACGCCATCAAAGGGAAGGTGCCGGATCTCTACGTGTCCCTGCAACCGGGCGTGGAGCCAAGCGACGACATCAAGGGCGAGGTCACACAGGCCGTCGCGACGGAGATCGGCCCCATCGCCAAGCCGCGCATGGTCGTCATTGTTCCCGATATGCCGAAGACGCGCTCGGGGAAGATCATGCGCCGCGTCCTGGCCGCACTCTCCAATCATGAGGACACGGGTGATGTCACGACGCTGGCGAACCCGGAGGTGGTGGAGCAGATACGAGAGCTGCGCGGCTGAATCCATTCACCCAATGCCATTCGCCTGGCACCTATGCGCTGATCCTGCGCTGCGGCGCCGCGCGCCGGGTGGCGGTCGGGCGTCTGGGACATCTGGTGCTGCGGGAGGGCTACTACGCCTACGTCGGTAGCGCCTTCGGGCCGGGTGGGCTCGGGGCGAGGCTGCGCCGGCATCTCGCCGTGGCGAAGCCGCTGCACTGGCACATCGACTATCTGCGCGCGGCCGTCGCGGTGGTCGAGATCTGGGTCACGCTCGATCATGTGCGTCGTGAGCATCAATGGGCGGCGGCGGTTGCCGCCGCCAGACCGGCAAGCATGCCGCTCAAGGGCTTCGGCGCCTCTGATTGTGATTGTCCAGCCCACCTGTTTTTCTCCGCTACACTCCCCTCGGTGCGCAGCTTCAGGGCGCGGTTGTCGAGGCGCATCCCCGATCTGGGACCGGTGATGTGTCATCGATTGAGCCGGGATTGAGCGACATCTCGCAGGTGCGAGTCGTGTTGTCGCCCGATACCTGCTTGGGTAGATTGGACAGTAGCTCATTGAGGTTCCCTGCCCGTGCCCGATGACGTGACAAGCTGGTTGCAGAAGCTCGGTCTGGGCGACTGTGCAAGGGCCTTCGCCGAGAACGACATCGACCGGGATCTCCTGCCCGAGCTCG
>CAZSDY010000417.1:0-2155 GCA_964605765.1 uncultured Ectothiorhodospiraceae bacterium
CGCTTGCCGAGAGCCGCGCGCTGGTGATCGGCGGCGGCTCGGTCGGCCTGCTCGCGGCGCTCATCCTCAAGTCCTGGGGAGCGCGCGGCGTACAGCTTGCCGAAACCAATCCCTTACGCCGGGAAACGGCGGCGGCGGCGGGCCTGGAGGTCTTCGACCCGCTGGCTTCACCGGCGCCGGGTGCGTCCTTCGAGCTGGTGCTCGACGCGGTCGGTTCGGTGGCGACCCGGGCCAGCGCGGTTGCCGCGGTGACCCCCGGCGGCGTCATCGCCCACATCGGCCTGCAGGAGTGGGCCGGCGAGTTCGACGCCCGCACCCTGACGCTGCAGGAAGTCACCCTGGTGGGGGTCTACACCTACACCGATGCCGATCTGCGCGCCTCGCTGGCGGCGCTCCACGATGGCCGGCTCGGACCTCTCGACTGGATCGATGAACGGCCGCTGTCCGAGGGCGGGGAAGCCTTCAACGATCTCAATACCCACCGGACCCGGGCGGCCAAGGTCATTCTTCGACCTCGATCGCGCCTCCAACCGGTGCCGCAAATCCTATTTCCATAGCAGGAGAACCAGATGATTCATTTTGTAGTGCATGACGACGGCGATTCCGTCGGCGTGGTCGTGGTCGAAGGGGTCAAGGCAGGTGATGAATTAACCGGCTGGATCATGGACCAGGACCAGGACATCAGCTTCAAGGCGGCCAGCGACATTCCCATCGGCCACAAGCTCGCGATCAAGCCCCTCAGCGAGGGCGACACCGTGATCAAGTACGGCGTCGACATCGGCCGCGTGGTGGCCGACATCCAGGTGGGCGAACACACCCACGTACACAACATCAAGACCAAACGCTGGTAATCTCGCGGCGATTTCATCGGAGAACTTTCCATGTCACTGGACCTCAACAATGCAACTTTCCAGGGATACCGGCGCGAGAACGGCCGGGTCGGTGTCCGCAACCATGTCATCATCCTGCCCGTGGACGACATCTCGAATGCCGCCGCCGAAGCAGTCGCCAAGGCGATCCCGGGAACACTGGCGCTGGCACACCCCTATGGCCGGCTACAGTTCGGCGCAGACCTCGATCTGCACTTTCGCACCCTGATCGGCACCGGCTGTAATCCCAACGTGGCCGCGGTCGTGGTCATCGGTATCGAGGAAGGCTGGACCCAGAATGTGGTGGACGGCATCGCCGTCACCGGCAAACCGGTCACGGGCTTCGGCATCGAGCAGCACGGCGACCACGAGACCATCATGCGCGCTTCGCGCGCCGCCAAGGAGTTTCTCCAGCGGGCGAGCGAGTGCCGCCGTGAGGAGGCCCCGCTCGACGAGCTGTGGGTCTCGACCAAGTGCGGCGAGTCGGACACGACCTCGGGCTGCGGCTCCAATCCGACGGTGGGCAACGCCTTCGACAAACTTTACGCCCAGGGCAACACCCTGCTGTTCGGTGAAACTACGGAGCTGACCGGCGGTGAGCACCTGGTGGCGGACCGCTGCCGCAACCAGGAGGTCCGCGAGCGCTTCATGTACATGTTCGACCGCTACCAGGACATCATCGATCGATTCAAGACCAGCGATTTGTCCGATTCCCAGCCGACCAAAGGCAATATCGAGGGCGGTCTGAGCACCATCGAGGAGAAGGCCCTCGGCAACATCCAGAAAATCGGCAGGCAGTGCATCATCGATGGCGTGCTCGACAAGGCGGAGATCCCGGGCGGTCCGGGACTGTGGTTCATGGACTCCTCATCGGCCGCGGCCGAAATGGTGACCCTGTGCGCGGCCGCCGGGTTCGTCGTGCACCTCTTCCCGACCGGCCAGGGCAACATCATCGGCAACCCCATACTGCCGGTCATCAAGCTGTGCGCGAATCCGCGCACGGTGCGCACCATGAGCGAGCACGTGGACGTGGACGTGTCGGGTTTGCTGCGCAAGGAAATGAGCCCCGACGAAGCGGGCGACGCCCTGCTGGACATGATGCTGCGCACGGCCAACGGCCGCCTGACCTCCGCCGAGGCGCTCGGACACCGCGAGTTCGTGCTCACGCGTCTTTACGAGAGCGCCTGAGAGCGCCGGCCCAACAGCCGCCGCAACCCGTGTGAAACCGACATCACAGGACAGCATATGTATCAGACCATACTGATCGCCCTGGCGCTGGACCAGGG
>CAZSDY010000418.1:0-2148 GCA_964605765.1 uncultured Ectothiorhodospiraceae bacterium
CGGTGAAACCCATCTTCTCGGTGGTCGTACCCTTCACCTTGACGGCGCCCAGTCCGAGACCGGTATCGGCCGCGATGTTCTCTCGCATGGCCAGGACATGTGCCGAAGACCCGCTGGTGATCGAGAAGATCCTCACCCACCTCGAGCGCAAAGACGCTTACGGCGCCGCGGCGAACGCACGCGCCAGCTTGCCACCGTCTCGGGCGTCGCCCCAGGTCGGCTCATTCGCCTGATACACGGGCAACCACGCGGGCAACAGAGGTAGCTGCAATATCGACGAGGCGGCAGGGTCGCTATCGTGCCAACGGTCGGAACACCTTGAAAATCGCGCTGAAATGCGGGATTTCTGCCGACTCCGAGGCGCAACTCCAGCCAACAACGCGTCAAAGCGCAGGTTGACGACTGTTGGATGACCTGGCGATACTCGCCGGACTTCCGGAAAAGGGCGTTTATTCGGCCTATACTCACGTCGAGTTCTACCAGGCCAGGCGCCGTCACAGCGCACTGGACCGCAACCCGGATGCGGTGTACTTCGAGCACGCCAGCCACGAATTGGCGACCTGAAGCCAGTGACAGATTTCACTTACGGGTCTGTCCAGGTTTCGGGGTCCATCTCTGTCCTGGTATGGTTGTCGGGGGAGGGCGTGTGAATGAGTGTCCGCAACGTGTTGATCACGGGGGGAGTCGTCGCCGTGGTGTGCGTGGCTCTGGTGGTTTCCTACAAGCTGACGTACCGATGGCTGGACCGGCGCGCGTCGCGGCGATCCGACACGGCTGCTCCCGGGAGGCAGACCCCGCGAGGGCAGGCCTCCCCGGCGAGGGACGATGCCGGCCTGCGGAGGAAGCTGTCCGGGCTCGAGGTGCTGGCGAGCCTGACCCTCGCAGGCGCGCTGCTCGCGGCGTTCAGCAGTGAGTACTGGGCAAGTGACACGTGGTTCGGGCAGTGGATGTCGACGTCGTTCGGACGAGGGACCCTGCTATCGCTGGTGCTCGCGGTCCTGGCGGGCCGGTTGTTCGTCCGGAGGACGCGCGTCGCCGCCAAGGCCGATGGGGCGGACGCCGGCGCGGCAGGGGATGGTGCCTCGGTCAAGCGGCGTTCGGGCTGTCTCAAGGCGCTGATCGTCATCGCGGTGATCCTCGCCGTGCTAATCGCCGCAGCCGTGGTCGGAGGTTGGTGGTTCCTGCGTAGCGACACGGGCAAGGAATTCATGGACTCCGCGGGCGAAGTGAAGGCCATCGTCGAGAAGGCCACGTCGGCCCCGGGCACCGAGGCCCTGCGGGCGCAAGGTTGCACGGGTGCCATGGTGATGACAGTGGCGCAGATGCTGAAGGTGACTTCCCTCCTGACAGAGGTGCCCGAGAAGGTCGAGCAAGCAGGACAGGTCGTGGTGTCCTGCAATAGCCCGGGCGTCACCGTGATGGACTGCGGCGAGATCGCGGCGGCCTACGCCGGCGCGGTGCCCGACGCGCCAGCGCGCCTGCTGGTGTACTCCAAGGACGCCGGCGACGAGCGGAAATGCATGGGTTACTACGATCGTTCGGGCAAGCGACTCGGCGCGGTCGGCAGCGACTTCTCGCTGCAACCCGGAGGCTGAGCGGGCGTACCCGGTCGAGGGCGATGAAGTCCGAGCACTGGCGCCCGGCGAGGTCGAGGATCTGCAAGTAGTCACCGAGCTCGACCTGGTAAGGCACACTTGGACAAAACCGTTCTCCATCGCCAACTGCCCGATTTTGGCGTGGAGCTTCTCTACCTCCTTTTCGTTGTGCTGGGCCGCGACTGCGTGACCGCCGAAGACATCCTCGGCGCCCTCGACCAAACGCTTCTTCCAGTCCTGGTACTGGTTCGGGTGAACATCGAACTGCTCGGTCAATTCAGCCAAGGTGCGCTCGCCCTTCAATGCCGCCAGCGCCACCTTCGCCTTGAACACCGAGGAATGGCTGCGTCTTTTCCTTCGGGTCATCTTCTGCTCCTTCTCTCTCGAGAATCTTGAGCTAGAAGACTCCACTTATCAGGCCCTGATCCCTGTCCAGCCCCCGGGGTCCACCTCTGTCGGTCCATCTTAAACCGCTGTCTCAAAATCGGGGTCCACATTAGATTCCAAGATATGGTTCGATATGCGCGGTTCGCTCCCCGAATGGAGATGGATC
>CAZSDY010000419.1:0-2134 GCA_964605765.1 uncultured Ectothiorhodospiraceae bacterium
AAGGTGTGGAGAGGCGGCAGCCACCGCCTCTCCACGGCGTCGACAGGGAGCGAAGATCCGTGCCGATCACCATCGAAGTTTCCTATCGTAGCTACGAGCGGCTGCTTCGCCAAGGGCGACTTTGCCTGGAGGGCACTGCGTGTCCCCGATGCGGCGTGTCGTGCGGTGAGCGGCGCCGCGGCGCTGGTGCTGAGCACATCGAGGGTGTCGCGCGCGGTGGTGTTGCTCGAGCGTGACGCGTTCGGGGAGCTGCATACCGTGGAGGTCGATGCCGACATCGCGCTGGCGCGCTGCCCGCGCTGTGGTACCAGGGCTCGGGTGCTGCCGTGTGACGTGTTGGCGCGCAAGCGCTACTCGCTGGAGGTGATGACCGAGGAGATAGCGAGGTACACCGCGTGGAGGTCGAGTCTGCGCGGCGTGGCGTGGGGCATGCTCGGGGAGCGCACGCCCTCGCACACGACGCTGCACGGCTGGACGGAGGGGTTGGGCGCGCATGCGCTGGGTCTACCGGGCGGTGAGGCGGGGGGTTGGCCGTTGAGCCGCTTCGTGGCCGAGGCCGAGGCGCGGGTGGCGGAGCTCGGGGCGGTGTTGGAAGCGCCGTTTTGTGTAGACGAGCGCCGCTACCGGTGTGAGGCGCGCCGCGAGCGCTTGTCGGCGGTGGCACGGGTTATCGCGGTGGCGAAGACGGTCACAGGTTTGCCGGCGCCGGCCTGCCTGGTCGGGTGTCGCCGTCTCGCTGTGGCGTGGTCGAGCTCGTGCGTGCTCGTGTTCCCGAGCCGATTTTCATGCACGGCGATCGAACACAATAATAGTCCGGATCGGCGAGCATCCCGGGATTGCCACCGAGCGAGCCGAGAACGATGTCCGACCCGTACGCGATCGCCGCCTGGCGCTTCGAGCAGATCGCACCCCTTGTAGATCCGAGCCTCGACGAGACGCGCCGGCGCGCGGCGCTGCGCGAGCGCACCCGCAAGCCCGTGCTGTGGCCGGGTGCCGATGAGCGCCAACGTCGCGGCAAGCCCCCGATAAGGAAACCGATCCCCAAAAGCACGCTGTATCGCTGGCTCAAGGCGTTTCGCAGCGACGGCTATCTGGGGCTGATACCCAAGCCGCGTGCGGACCGCGGCTTGGCACGGCGCACGAGCACCGCGGCCTGGGTTGGTTATGCGCTCGGGTTGCTCTACGAGCAGCCCGAACGCTCGCTCACCCAGCTCCATGTCTACCTCCAGGCGGAGTTCGACCAATACCCACTCAGCCGCTCGAGCCTGGCGCGTCACCTGCGCGCCCATCCCGCCTTTGGCGGCATCGAGAAGCTACGCTTGGGAACCAAGAGCAAGCTACGCAGCCTCTACGAGGCGCAGTACCCCCACGAGGGCTGGCAGCTCGATGGCAAGGGCCCCTTCACCGTGCGCCTCGAGGACGGCACGCGCGTCACCGTGCACGTGCTGTCGATCTTGGATGATTACAGCCGCAACGTGCTCGCCACCGTGGTGGCCCCCTCGGAGAGCACCGAAGCGGCCATCCGGGTGCTCGAGAAGGCAGTGGCGAAGTGGGGGCTCGCCGACCGCTTCCAGTTCGACCTCGGCTCCGCCTTCGAGTCCAAGGTCTTCCGCCAGGGCCTCGCCCAGCTCGGTGTGCACCGCAACGCCGTCAAGGCGCGCACGCCCGAGTGGCAGGGCAAGATTGAAGCTTACCACCGCTGCCTGGTGCGCTGGTTCGTCAACGAGCTCGCCTCCCAGGAGGTCGTCGACCTCACCCACCTCGAGCAACTCCTCGAGGCCATGATTGCGCTCCTGTACAACCGCCATGCGCACCGCCAGATCGCCACCACGCCCGAGAAGCGACTCGCCGGGCGGATATCCGAGCGCCGCGTTCGTGCGCACGACATCGAACGCGCCTTCTTCATCGAGACCACCGCCAAGTCCCACCCCAAGACCGGCGAGGTACGATTGCCCAGCGGTCGCTTCCGCGTCCCCGCACCGCTCGCCGGACAGCACAGTCGCTTCCGCTACCACCCCTTCCACACCGCCCGCGCGGTCCTGCTCACCCGCGACGGCCGTGAGCTCGAGCTGCACCCGTTCACCATCAAGCCCCTCTCGGCAGTGAAACCCAAAGCACCCAAACGCGGCACCGG
>CAZSDY010000420.1:0-2122 GCA_964605765.1 uncultured Ectothiorhodospiraceae bacterium
AATCGATGACGAGCCGGTGAGCGACCACCGGCACTGCAAGCTCGCGCACGTGCTCGGGCAGCACGTACGGCGATCCCTCGATCAATGCCAGCGCCTGTGCCATCTTGATGAGCGCAATGGACGCACGCGGACTCGCGCCGAGCTGCACCGAGCTTGCTTCCCGGGTGGCGCGCGCGATGTCCACCGCATAGCGCATCAATTCGCGGCTGATACGCACCTCCTTGACATGCTCCCTGAGCGCCAGCACATCATCCACGCCGACGCACGCGGAGACGCTCTCCAGCGGGTGTTTGTGCCCCTGTGCCGCGACGATGGCGACCTCCGTTTCGGCATCCACGTAACCGAGGCTCAAGCGCATGGCGAAGCGGTCCATCTGCGCTTCTGGCAGCGGGTAGGTGCCGCGAAATTCCACCGGGTTCTGGGTGGCGATGACGAAAAACGGATCGGCGAGTTGGTACGAGCGTCCCTCCACGCTCACCTGCTGCTCGCCCATCGCCTCGAGCAGCGCCGACTGGGTGCGGGGCGAGGCGCGGTTGATCTCGTCGGCAAGCAGGATGTTCGTGAACACTGGGCCTTCGTGAAATTCGAAGCTTTGCGTGCGCTGGTCGAAAACGGAAACGCCCACGATATCCGACGGCAGCAGGTCCGGTGTGAACTGCACGCGCGTGAAACGCACGCCGACCGAGCGCGCCAGGGCCTTGGCCAGCGTGGTCTTTCCGGTGCCGGGGTAATCTTCCAGCAGCACGTGGCCCGCGGCTGCGAAGGCGGCGAGCAGCTTGCGCAGCGCCCCACCCTGGTCGCTGATGACGGCCTCGATGTTTGCGGCGATGGTGGCGAACAACTCGGTGGGGGAAGTGCCGGGCGCGGGATGCAGATCGAGGGTCATGGCGTGCTGGTCGCTGTCCTGATGCAGTATGGCATGGAGCGAAAATCTATCACATCGCGAGCGCGGAATAGACAGTATAGAGGCCCGCGCCGCCCAGAATGAGCAGCACGGCGTTGCGGAATACCCGCGTGCTGAGCCTCCCGGCGACGAAGTGACCGAGCAGCGCGCCGATAATCGCGATGGGGGCGATGGCGCCGGCAATCTGCCAGGTCGCCGGGGCGATGCCGACCAGCATCGCATGGATGGCGAGGCTCGCAAGGTAGGAGAACGCGAACAGGCTGAGCGTCGTGCCCCTGAGATTGTCCTGGTGCAGGCGCAGGTACAGCAGGTAGATGAGAATGGGCGGGCCCGGCATGCCCAGCGTCGCGGTCAGCGCGCCCGAGACCACGCCCACCGCCACGTCTTTCAGGAAGGCCGTGCGCGCCTCGGTGCGCGCGCTCGCCAGGGGCTTGCGGTTCCACACGAAGACAAAGGCGGTGAACACGAGGATCAGGGCGCCCACGCCGAGCTTGATGGCAACCAAATCCGCATGTAGATACGCGTAGATACCGACGGGAAACCCGAGTGTGCTGCCGATGACGAAACGCAACAGCAGAGCGGGGCGGATGGCGCGCCAGATGCGCGGAATCACGACCAGCGAGATGACCGTGGTGACGGCGATGGTGACCTGGACCGCGGAGGTCGAGTTCAGGATGATGACCAGAAACGGCGTGAGGATGAGTCCAAAGCCGAATCCGGTCGCCGCCTGCGCGATGGAGGCCAACAGGGTTACCGCGGCCAGCAATAGCCAATCATCAAGGGGCATGGAAACGGGGGAGGTGCTAAGGTGGATGCGAGTCTAAACTCTCACCGTTTATAATGCGCGCCTGCGCGCAAGGGGGGGAACGTCCGGATGGCGAAGGTCACGGTCTTGTACTGGCAGGATATCCCGGCCGTCGTGGAGGTTGTCCAGGGACGAAAGCGTCACAAGCTGCAGTTGAGCGCGCGTTTCCAGGAACTCATCGACAAGGTGGCGATGCGCAAGGGATTGTTCGGCACCGATGCCTACCTGGAGCAATGGCGCCGCGGCGAGCCGTCGGTTCGCGACGGTGCACCGCGCTCGCTTGCCGCGACGGTAGCCACCGAGCTCGAGTCGCGTTACGACGAGATCGAGCGCGAGGCAATGGCCGCTGCGGCCGAGTCACGCCGGCAGCGCGACTGAGAAAAACGGGGGAGATTTTGTGACGCCTCCCCGAG
>CAZSDY010000421.1:0-2115 GCA_964605765.1 uncultured Ectothiorhodospiraceae bacterium
CCGCGCCCCCCCCCGGGGCGGCGCCGAGCGGGGGGGGCACGTAATGCGCGCCTCGGGGCGGCGGGCGCGTGCCCTGCGCCGCCGCGAGCCAGTCGAGCAGCGCCTCGCGCCCCTGTCGCAAGCGCGCCGCCGCGTCCCCGGCAGCGTCGTGCGCCACACCGCGACCAGGGCCCTGGCGCTCGAGCGCGTCCTGCAAACGGCGGTGCTCGGCCAGCGCATCACAGATTCTCGCCGCCAGGGCGGGTTCCATATCGGGCAGCGGCCCGGGGTTCGCTTTCAACGCGGCCAGCGCGGCAATGCAATCGACCTCCAGATCGCACTCACGTTCACGCAACTCGCGAAGCTTGCGCTCCAGGCCCTGCAGCTGGGAAAGTTGTTCTGCGTGGGCACTCATATCGTGACAGGCAGGGCTCAACCTGATCGTCGCAATGCTACGGCAGAGGACCGCAATTCACCAGCAAGATGCTCTCGCCAAGACGCAAAGCACGCAAAGGCAATAGCGCGTTCCGGTAAGCCCTGATGACGGAGTCTCTACCAGTAGTGTCAACCGCACAACATAGTGTGTGATCAGTTTTCGTCGTGGGCGGGTGCACAACTGTCGTGCAGTTACCCGCGCGGTCCACGCGACTACAATAACAATGTTTCCCTGAATCGATGGTAGATCGCCTGCAACCCTTGGAGAGCACTGATGCGTGATGAGGATCTGCTGTTTCGATCGGCTTTCGACCTGGCCGCATATATCCGCGAGCGGCGCCTGTCCCCCGTCGAGCTGATGCGCGCGTCACTCGATCGTATAGCGGCGCTCAATCCCACGCTCAACTGTTTCTGCTTCGTGTTCGCCGACGAGGCGATGGCGCTCGCCAGGAGCGCCGAGAAGGCGCTGATGCGCGACGATGAGCTGGGACCGATGCACGGCCTGCCTGTCGCCATCAAGGATGTGACGCCCACGAAGGGCAAGACCACGACACGCGGATCGCGCATGTACGAGCACTGGGTGCCCGACCACGACGCGCTCATCGTCAAGCGGTTCCGCGCGGCCGGCGCCATCATGGTGGGCAAGACCACCACGCCCGAGTTCGCCTACGACAGTTTCACCCGGAGCCCGCTTTGGGGCGTCACGCGCAACCCGTGGGATACCGAGCGCACACCCGGCGGGTCGTCGGGCGGCTCGGCCGCTGCCGTTGCGTCGGCCTGCGTACCGCTCGCCGAAGGCACTGACATGGGTGGATCGGTGCGCATCCCGGCTTCCTTTTGCGGTCTGGTCGGTCTCAAGCCCAGCCTCGGGCGGATCCCGATGGACATACTGCCAACGGTGTTCGACAACATCTCGCATTTCGGACCGCTGGCGCGCTGCGTGGCTGATGCGGCGCTGTTCATGAACGTCGCCGGCGGACCCGACGAGCGCGACATCTCGTCGCTGCCCGGGAAGCTCGAGTTTCCGATCCCGCCCGAGCACGATGTGCGTGGCATGCGCATCGCGCTCAGCCTCGATTTGGGCTACTACGCCATCGACGCCGATGTCGAGCGCTGCGTGCTGGAGACAGCCGATGCGCTGCGTGCCTCGGGGGCGCAGGTCGAGGTGGTGGATCTGGGCTGGTCGCGCGCCATCAACGATGCGTGGTTCGACTACTGGGGCGTTTATCTGGACGTGTGCTTCACGCACGATCTGGATACATGGCGCGAGCAGATGGATCCCAACGTCGTGAGCTTGATTGAACGAGGACGGCGCATGGATGCGGTGACGTTCAAGCGCATCGAGGTACTTCGCACCGAGCAGTGGCACGCGCTGTGCAAGGTCTTCGATCGGCATGACGCGCTGCTTTGTCCGACGATGTCACGTCCGGCCCCGCCCGCGGAGATGTCGGATGCGGACTTCCAGGAGACCGGCGATGACAGTCTGTATCACGGGCTGGACATGACCTGCCCGTTCAATTTCGTGGGCCAATGCCCGGTGCTCTCCGTGCCCGCCGGCTTCAGTCCCGAAGGCTTGCCGATTGGCATGCAAATCGTCGGCCCGCGTTTCGACGATCTAGCGGTGATGCGTATCGCGGGGGCCGTGGAGCGTGCCAGACCGTGGTCGCAGCGCCGGCCTGATTGCCGGGGCTGAGTCCGACT
>CAZSDY010000422.1:0-2094 GCA_964605765.1 uncultured Ectothiorhodospiraceae bacterium
AGACAACGGTCAATTGAAATGCAAGTGCGAAAAAATTAAGCATGTCCCCTTTTTCACGCACCGGCAGCACGTCGCTTGGCGCCTTGGGACCCGATTTTCTTCAGGTGCACGAGCAGCAGCGAAATGGCAACCGGCGTGATGCCGGAAATGCGCGCCGCCTGCCCGAGCGTGGCGGGGCGAGCGGCACTCAGTTTCTCGCGGACCTCGGCCGAGAGACCTCTGACGAGCGCGTAATCGAGCCTCTGGGGCAGGGGCGTCTCCTCATGCTCCAGTCGCCGCGCGATCTCCGCGGCCTGGCGCTCGATATAGCCATGGTACTTGGCCTGGATCTCCACCTGGTCGCTCACGCGAGAGTCGCTTACCCCCGGCCCGGCGCCGTCGAGCGTCATCAGTTCCCGATAGCGTACATGCGGGCGGCGCAGCAACTCCAGCAAGCTGTACTCGCGTGACGGGGACCCACCCAGCACCCGCCGCCATGCCGCGGCGTCCACCTGCGCAGGTTGTACCCATGTCTCACCAAGCCGCTGCTGCTCGCGCGCCACGGCCTCTCGCTTCTCGACGAAGGTGCACCAGCGCGCCTCGCCCACGAGACCGAGCATGCGCCCCTGCTCGGTGAGACGCAGATCCGCATTGTCTTCACGCAATGCCAGCCGGTACTCCGCACGGCTGGTGAACATGCGATAGGGCTCGGTGGTGCCGCGCGTGATCAGGTCGTCGATGAGCACCCCCAGGTAGGCCTCGTCACGGCGCAGCCACCAGCCCGGCTTGCCGCGCGCCTCGAGTGCCGCATTGACGCCGGCCGCGAGCCCTTGCGCCGCGGCTTCCTCGTAGCCGGTCGTGCCGTTGATCTGCCCGGCAAAGAACAATCCGCCGATCGCGCGGGTCTGCAGTGTGGGATGCAATCCCCGCGGGTCGAGATAATCGTATTCGATAGCGTAGCCCGGGCGCGTGATGTGGGCGTTTTCGAAGCCGCGAATGGACCTCACCATTCGGTACTGGACGTCGAACGGCATGCTGGTGGAGATGCCGTTGGGATAGACCTCCGGTGTGTCGAGGCCCTCCGGTTCCACGAAAATCTGGTGTGAGGCCTTATCGGCGAAGCGCACGATCTTGTCCTCCACCGACGGGCAGTATCTGGGGCCCGTGCCGTCAATCGCGCCGCCGTACATGGGCGAACGGTCGAGCGCCCCGCGAATAATCTCGTGCGTGGTCTCGTTGGTGTGCGTGATGTGGCACACCACTTGCGCGGGGTGGTCGCGCGGCGCCCCCATATAGGAGAACACCGGCGCGGGCTCGTCGCCCGGCTGGCACGTCAGGGCATCGAAATCGATGCTGCGCCCGTCGAGGCGCGGCGGTGTGCCCGTCTTCAGCCGGCCGACATCGAAGGCCAACTCACGCAGCCTGGCCGACAACGGGTTCGACGGCGCGTCTGCGGCGCGCCCGCCCTGAAAGTTGGCCTCCCCGATGTGCAAGCGCCCGCCCAGGAACGTGCCCACCGTGAGCACCACGCAGCGCGCGTGAAACGCGAGTCCCATCTGCGTCATCACACCGCGCACGCGAGCGTTTCGTATCAACAGGTCTTCCACCGACTGCTGGAAGACGACGAGGTTGTCCTGGCGCTCGAGCGTGCGGCGCACGAAAGCCCTGTAGAGAGCGCGGTCGACCTGGGCGCGGGTCGCGCGAACCGCGGGACCCTTGCTCGCGTTCAACACCCTGAACTGGATGCCGGCCGCGTCGGCGGCGCGCCCCATGAGCCCACCCAACGCATCGATTTCCCTGACCAGGTGCCCCTTGCCGATCCCGCCGATGGCGGGGTTGCAGCTCATCTGACCGAGCGTGTCGATGTTCTGCGTGAGCAGCAGGGTCGAGCGCCCCATGCGCGAAGCAGCGAGCGCCGCCTCGGTGCCGGCGTGACCGCCGCCGACCACGATGACTTCGAAGGTCCGGGGATGCAACATCTGGGGATCCGAATTACAAGCGTCACGAGCATAGCGGATTGCGAAGGCGCGCCGCAACGAGCGCGCGGCGGGCGCATGAAGGGAGGAAAAGGGGACATGCTACTTTTTATCCAGCTTACGCGGTCGCCCGCGCCGG
>CAZSDY010000423.1:0-2093 GCA_964605765.1 uncultured Ectothiorhodospiraceae bacterium
TGCTGGCGCGGCTCCACGTGTTCGAGAGTTCCACCGGCGGCAGCGCGCTCGTATTCCGCATCCATCACTGTTACGCGGACGGCACCGCGCTGATCCGGGTGCTGCTGTCCATCACGGACGAGACGCCAGCGGCAACCGATGGCGCCACGAGCGTGGAAGACGCGGGCCGGGTCTCCGCCCGCGGCGGGCACTGCGCGCTGTTCGATCCGCTTGCGGCAGCGGGCCGGGCGGCCTCCACGCTCGCCCGGTCGTTGAAGCGTGGCCGACTGGCACTGGAGGAGGGCAGGGCGGTGCTGCGCCATCCCGGCCGTGCGGCGGGCTACCTGCAACAGGGCCGCTCTTTCGCCGCGGAGCTCGCGAAACTCGCGCTCATCGCCGATGAGCCGAGCACTCGGCTCAAGGGGCCGCTGGGGCGCCGCAAGTGCGTCGCGTGGGCCGACCCGGTTTCCCTGGACGAGATCAAGGCGGTGAGCAAGGCGCTCGCTTGCACCGTCAATGACGTGCTGCTGTCGTCTGTGGCGGGTGCCCTTGGCGCGTATCTGAGAGACTGTGGCGACAGCGTCGAAGGCCTGCAGATCAAGGCAGCCGTGCCCGTCAACCTCAGGGCTCCGGAGAATGGTGATCGACTGGGCAATGCCTTCGGTCTGGTGTTGCTGCGCCTTCCGGTAGGGGTCGAGGATCCGGTGCGGCGCCTGGCTGCCGTACAGCGCGACATGACCGCGCTCAAGGGGTCACAGCAGGCGCTGGTCACCCTGGGGCTGCTCGGTCTGATGGGCCGCGCGCCCGTTGCCCTGCAGCGCCGCGGGCTCGATCTGCTCAGCCGCAAGGCGAGCGCGGTGATTACGAACGTGCCCGGCCCGCAGCACCCGCTGCATATCGCGGGGTGCCGCATCCTGGATCAAATGTTCTGGGTTCCGCAGACCGCTAACGTGGGTGTCGGGGTCAGCATCCTGAGCTATGACGGACGGGTGCACTTCGGCGTGATCACCGACAGAAATCTGGTGCCGGACGCGCACGGGATCATCACGCGTTTTGCCCCGGAGTTCGAGAAACTCGTGCTGTGGACCCTGATGGGCGGTGCGTGAGTCGGGCCCTTAACGCAGATACGTGGCTGCCGGCGCATTGAGGCTCTGCCTCTCCGCGGCGTGCAGGTACGGGGCTACCCGCACCATCACATGATATACGCCGAGCGCGAGTGGATCCGCGCCGCCCGCCGGTCTGCGGATGCGCTCGTGCGTCTTCACCGCGCGAGGCCGGGAGAAAGGCATCGGGGTAGCACTGCAGCGAGCGCCCGGGCGCGTGCGCCAGCGCTCACCGTGAGTGCGATTCTTCGCTGTCGTCAAGCCTTGCCTGCAGTGCCTCGACGACCCCGACCAGCTCTTGGTTATCGAGCGCCAGGGCGACGCCGCGCCGCGCCGTTCGATTGCACTGCCACGCGCACAGCAAGGTACCCGTCGCGATGATGATTACCAGCACGCCCAGCGTGCGCTCCGGTGCACCGGTGGAGAATGCGAGCCCGCCGGCGACCGGGCCGAGGGCAGCGAGCAGCGATGTCGTGAAGGCACGCAGATCGGCGCTGAGGTCCGCCAGTTCTCCGAGTACGAATGCCGTCACCAGCAGCACCATCCACGCCTTGAGCGGCAGGGCCGCCTGCAAGCACACCGTCCAGCCCGTCAGGCCCCAGGCGAGCGCCGCCGCGTTGTGACACGCGACCAGGCACTGCGAGGTACCGCACCAGGCGCGCGCGTCGAGGTCGGCGCGTGCTCCCCGGCGATGGATGCCCGCCTGGACGGCCGCGGCAATGGCAAGCAGCGCGAGCCACGTCGCGAGCAGCGTCGCCCCGAGTGCGCTGCCGGCAAGCACCGCGGCGAAGACGGCCGCCACCAACGAGAAGACGAGACCGGCGGGGCGGCGCGCGACCAGCAGGCGGGCCTGCGCGACCTGTCGCCACTGCATGCGTTGGGCGGGACCGGGACGAGGGTCGTGTGTCATCGCGCTGCGGGCTCGGGCTGGGTGCGCACCGGACAATATCAAAACACATCAGGCCGGTGACTGCACCCGCGTTGACACACCGGTACCTCTTCTCGATGCTT
>CAZSDY010000424.1:0-2091 GCA_964605765.1 uncultured Ectothiorhodospiraceae bacterium
AGTGGCTCGCCGCGGCACGGCGCCCACTGTTGATTGCCGGTGTCGAGGTGCTTAACCAGCATGCCGAGGAGAGTTTGTGCCGTTTCGCCGAGGCGCTTCGGGTACCGCTGCTCACCACCTACAAGGCGAAAGGGGTACTGCCCGAGGACCATCCACTGAGCCTCGGCGGCGCAGGCCTCTCGCCCAAGGCCGACGAGCGGCTGCTGCCACTGGTCGCACGCAGCGACTGTATCGTGCTCGCGGGTTACGACCCAATCGAGATGCGATCGGGCTGGTGCTCGCCGTGGTCACCGGAAGCTCGAGTGATCGAGCTATCGGCCCTACCGAACACGCACTACGTGCATGTCGCCGCGCTTAGCTTCACCGGCCACGTGGGCGCCGGTCTGGATGCACTGCACGACGGCATTGCGCCGCGCGAGACCTGGGCACACACCGAGGCGGCTGCGACCCGCACGGCGTTGCGCGACGCGTTCCGGGCACCCGAGACTTGGGGACCCGGCGCCATCGTCGATGTCGCGCGGCGCACTCTGCCGCGCGATACCGTCGCCACGGTAGACTCCGGCGCCCACCGCATCCTGCTCAGCCAGATGTGGGAGTGCTACGCGCCGCGGACGCTCTTGCAATCGAGCGGGCTTTGCACCATGGGCTGCGCTCTGCCGCTCGCCATCGGCTACAAGCTCGCGGCGCCGCAATGCCCCGTGGTAGCCTTCGTCGGCGACGCCGGGCTCGAAATGGTGCTTGGAGAGCTCGCGACACTTCGCGACCTGGCCCTGCCGATCATCGTCGTCGTGTTCGTCGACGAGTCACTTGCGCTGATCGAGCTCAAGCAGCGCCGCCTGGGCCATGCGAACGCGGGCGTGGATTTTCCGGGCACCGATTTCCCCGCGATCATGCGCGCCCTGAGAATGCGCGGGACCTGGGTCGACGATCGCGAGTCGCTGGCGGACGCGCTGGCGGGCGCACTCTCGAGCGATCGATCAACCCTGCTCGCCTGCCGCATCGCCCGGCGACAGTACGACGGCACGTTCTGATATCCGTTGAGCGCAAGCGTTGCTTATCGAGGCGTGTCACGCCGACCGCGACCGCATCGATCGGAGGCAACGTGTAACATCTGGTGCCCGTTACAGAGACGTTGGCGCGCTCGAGGTGCCAAGAAGCGCCTATCTGCGGCGTTGCAGACCGTCGCAATAGCAACGGGTCGCGCCTCGCATCCGAGCGCTTCTCGGCTGGTTCATGTGGTGAAAACCACTGTGCAGGAGACCCAGGAGTCATGACGACCAGCATCGCCAGCGATTACCTGCACCTGATGGACATCATCGGGCAACGCCTGGACATTCCCCGGATCAAGGCTATGCACGTCGCTCCTTTGCAGGCGGACCCGCGAAAGAGCAGCAATTTCGGCGCCATGGTCCTCGGCGACGGCACAACCGGTATCACCTATACGGGCCTGGACGGTGCCTTAGCGGACCTGCAGGATCACAGCAGGATAAGAGACCTGCCGGGGAAGTCTCCAGTTCAGATTGCCCGCCACTATAGCGGCGAATCCGGCTGGCAGCGATCGCTGGGGCTGGCGGCGGTCAACGCTGTCAGTCAGTTCGTGTTCAAGCAAAGCGGGTATGACCTGCCATCCATGAGCAAGACGCTATGCCAACTGGCGTTGAAGAAAGGCGACCACGTCGGCATGGTCGGCTACTTTCCACCGCTGGTAGAGCAGGTGCGGGCTGCCGGCACACGCCTCACGGTGCTGGAACTCGACGATCAGTGGCTTCAGGACGCGGATGAATTCCTCGTCACTCTCGACCCGGAGCGTCTCCGCGGGTGTAACAAAGTCGTGTGCACGGGAACGGTACTGGTCAATCAAACCGTCGACTCGGTGTTGCAGCACT
Source organism: uncultured Ectothiorhodospiraceae bacterium (assembly GCA_964605765.1). Lineage (GTDB taxonomy): Bacteria > Pseudomonadota > Gammaproteobacteria > HK1 > HK1 > CAZSDY01. Next base: position 1,887 of record CAZSDY010000424.1, read on the forward strand.
GCCGGGGCGCCGCGCAGATACTGATCGTCGGTCCCACCATGGGTTGTCTGCCGGACCCTTTGTTCGACCGCGGTGTCACCCTGCTCGGCGGCAGCCGGGTGGTCGATTCGCAGAGGTTCATCGAGCTATGGGCAGCGCAGCAGAAGTGGCGCGGTGCGACCAGCCGCTATGCGTTGAGCAGGGGAACGGGCTACCCCGGCATCGA
>CAZSDY010000425.1:0-2086 GCA_964605765.1 uncultured Ectothiorhodospiraceae bacterium
CCCCCCCCCCTCTTGGTTTTGTTTTGCGACCAATCCGCCAAGGGGGCGAGTCATCGCAGCCTCGTGCGGGAAGACCCCGATGCCCTCGGCGCGGGCCGATGAGTGCGACGGCGGGATTGGTCGCGAGCCGGTCGGCGATCAACCGAGTGATCAAGCGGGGCAGCATCTATGCAGTTTAGAATTCAATTTCTATTTTGCAATTTCAGCCCCGGACTTCACATTGGCGCTACCCAACTGGCAACGACCATCACTGGTTAGACACAGGCAAATGGCGCTCAGATCGAGCCCACGCGGTTCACAAACGGCGGACGCAGAGTCATAGCCACCCTCGCCACGAGGGACTAAGCTCTCAGCCGTCCCGCAGGCGTGACGATTTGCCGGCGATGCGCACGATGACGCCGATGCCCTCGATCTGCTTGCCGGCGGGCGGCGCGGGCAGGCGGCCGAGATCGATGTCCTCTTCCGGGATGTCGATGAGGCGGCCCGTCTCGGTGTCGTAGAAGTGGTGGTGCGCGGCGGTGTTGGAGTCGTAGAACACCTTGGTCTGGTCGGCGACGACCTCGCGCACCAGGCCGTGGCGCGCGAGCAGGGCTAACGTGTTGTAGACCGTCGCCTTGGAGACCGCGGCGCCGGCACGGTTTGCCTCCGCAAGGACCTGCTCGGCGCAAAGGTGGCGCGGTTCGAGCAGCAAAACGCCTGCAATCTCAATGCGTTGCCGCGTCGGCGTGATGCCGTGCGCGAGCAGAAGCGCGCCGAGGCGCCGGCGCGTGTCACTGCCCGGATCGGCCGTTGAACGGTTCATATCAGGCAGTATAGGGTGCCCATTTAGACAAAGTCTAGGTGGCTTGGTGCCCGGCGCCTCATGCCTGCGTGCGTCTTCCCGAACTGAGTGCAAAGCAGGCCGTCCGGCGCAGTGTCGGAAAATTTTACACTCCCCGGAAAGCGCCGTGTCAGACGTAAGCCATTGATTAACAAAGAGAACACCGGCAAATCGTCGATGCGGAGGTCCGATTTGGGGAATTTCCCTCCCGAAATCGCCCCGAATAGTGTCGGATTTTTTTACACTCAATCTGCTGTCCAAACCCGGTAGTTCGTCTAAGTTGTTGTTTTATAGAGTAATGATGAATCCTGGCCTGGATTTTGCTTGCCTAATGGCAAAGCCCTCGAACTGGAGACGTAGATGCGGATTCCCTGCTCCTCGAAAACCCGGCGGTTGCTGACATGCGCGGCCAGCGCTTGTGCGCTGGTGCTTGCCACGTCGGCCGCTCAGGCGGTCATAGTCACGAAGACGTTCTCGCCGGGAGCGGACACGACTGCCGGTACGGACTTCTTCATCGTCGACAACCGCACCACTGCGACCACGGAGTTGGTCCTTCCCATCCTGTCTGGTGACTTGTTAGGTGGTGGACCGATTCTGGATGTGAACATCGAGATTCGACTCGGGAAGTGTTCAATCGATTTTTCGACGGCCGGGCAATGTGCGCCTGCACCTAAATTCCTGCCGTTCTTTCTGGGGGATCCTGTGAACACCGAAAATCGGGAGATACAGTTCGCCCTCAAGGGTCCAACGGGAACGACCGTACCCTTGTGGGGAAACGACACGGTGCTTGGCGAAGACATCACTGTCGAAACGATTTTCCAAGAATCGGATGCGTACGATGCGAATCATCAAGCTATTGTCACCTATGACGACGAGGCGAGCAGCGGATTTCCCTCTTCACCGGCCTTCAACACACTGGCACAAGTTGATGGCAATACGTTCAAGCCCGAGCTATCTGCTTTCTCCTTAGCCTCCTTCGACAGCTTGAGCGCACTGGGTGATTGGAGATTGATCGCCACAGATACGGCAATAGACCGGCCGTTGGCCGTATTCCAGTACACTTTGATATTCAACCTCGAGTCTACCGGTGGCACCCAAAGCCCCGAGCCAGGCAGCCTGGCGCTGCTCGGCATCGGGTTGCTCGGCCTCGGCGCGAGCCTTCGGCGCCGGCAAAAGACACGGATGGCGTGACACACCGCCCGCTCCGACACGCGTGACGCACCCGCGCGCGGGGTCAACAGTGCGTGCGGCGCGCGTCTCGTCCCG
>CAZSDY010000426.1:0-2076 GCA_964605765.1 uncultured Ectothiorhodospiraceae bacterium
TATTCATCGGTCCGGTGGTTGCGGCGTTTCTGCAGGAAGTGCATCAGCAGGGTCGAATCGTGACCTGCGTAAACATAGACAATGTCGGTCTCGGCTTCCTTGGCCCGCAGCGCCGCATCGCGGTGCCAGCAGCGGAATTCCCTGATGTCGGCTTTGTCCATGCCCCGGGTCTGGGTCGGAACGCTGATGACGCCCGCCTGAGGCGACGGGCCCAGCGACTTGAGCCGCGTGTAGATGTTCTGACTGCCGACCCCATTGTGAGCTAGTTCGACGCCGGCTAACGCACCGTGGCGGTGGATGGCGTCGGTCATTAGTGCCAGGCATTTGACATCGTAACCGTCCCATAGTCGCGCCTGCGGGTCCGGCGAGTAATCCGATGTTGGATGGATCATGCATTCTTCGGTGCAGACCACGGCCCAGCCGCCTTCCGCCTTGACCTCGCGCATTTTTGCGTGGGTCTGCGGCCAGTTGAAGCCCATGCCGCAGCAATGGGGCACCTGGTAGAAGCGGTTCTTAGCCGTTACCGGGCCGATCCGAACCGGTTCGAAAAGCACTTCGAATCTAGGGTCACGCGTCATCACGGCCTCGGCTGGATTATACTGGTTGGCGGTGGCAGATTAGGGAACACGGTCGTCCAAGTCTAGCGGCGCTACCCCAATGTCCGCTTCTGGCTAGCATAGGACATGGGCGCAGTTTTTCCGCCCCAGCGTCACCACCCACGTCAAATTTGACCTCAAGGTCTGCTGTACCCCAGGAAATCAGATTCTCACGTGAGACCGGCGACTTCCGCTTCGAGTCGCAAGCCGAAGTGCTGGTCGAGAACGATCCCGATGACCTCTGGAGCAATGCAACGACAGCGGGCATTGGCCAGCGGATATCGCCGAGTCATGAGATGCCGGGCTCGGATCGGCGCGAGCATCTTCATGATCCGCGATTTCTAATCGGCCAAGGACAAGCCTACATGCATAACGATCCATTACATGGTATTTATCCTATGCACTCCAAACATGAGAACAAGTTCAGTGGAAGATGATGTCGCCGACGCACTGTCGCGTATTCCGATGTTCGAAAACATGGCGCTAGGGGATTTGGGCGCCGAACGCCTGGGCGGGCTGACCAACCTCGTCTACAAGGTGAGCGCGCCGGGGGCCAACTACTGCCTGCGCATTCCCGGCCAGGGCACCGCGGAGTACATCGACCGGGCGGTGGAAGGACACAACGCGCGGGTGGCCGCGAGCGCCGGGGTTTCGCCCGAGGTGCTGTTCTTCGACGCCGGCGGCGTGATGCTGGCGCGCTTCCTGGACGGGTGCACGACCATGACGCCTGCGACCTTCAACTCAACGCCGGGCGCCCCGGCGCGCGCGGGCCGGGTGCTGAAAGATCTGCACACCCGCGCGGAGCCCTTTCACTTCCGCTTCGAGCTCTTCGCCATGATCGACGAGTACCTCGGCGTGCTCGACAAGCTGGGCGCCACCTTGCCCGAGGGTTACCACGACGTGGTCGATGAGGCCGGCGCCGTGCGCCGTGCGCTCGACGCCCATCCCGGCACGCTCGCCCCGTGCCATTGCGATCCACTGTGCGAGAACTTCCTCGATGACGGCGAGCGCATGTGGGTCGTCGACTGGGAGTATTCGGGTATGAACGACCCGCTGTGGGATCTCGGCGATCTGTCGGTGGAAGCGGGCTTCGGCGACGCGCAGGACGAGGAGATGATGGCCGCCTACTGCGAGTGCGAGCCGCGCCCCGGCGTGATGGGACGCATGGTGATCTACAAGGCCATGTGCGATCTGCTGTGGACCCTGTGGGGCCTCATTCAGCACGCCAACGACAATCCGGTGGACGATTTCTGGGCCTACGCCGTCAATCGCTTCGAGCGCTGCCAGTCGTTGATGGGTAGCGCGGCGTTCGACCGCCACCTGCGTGCCGTGTAAGCAGGGCGCTGAGAGAGACAACAGGGGCTCGCGATACGCCGTGCAGATATCAGGCTGCTTCCGCGGCTTCCACCCGGCAGGATCCTGGAACTCGGGGAGGCGTCACAAAATCTCCCCCGTTTTTCTCAGTCGCGCTGCCGGCGTG
>CAZSDY010000427.1:0-2062 GCA_964605765.1 uncultured Ectothiorhodospiraceae bacterium
GGCTCGAGGCGCAGTTGCGAGCCGAGGTCAAGGAGTTGCTCGCACGGGGCGAGGCCTGGGTGAGCAGGGCACCTCGCTACCGGCTTTCGTGCACGCGGAGTTCGAGCGCTACCTGCGTTGCGGCCGGCTCGAGCACGGATTCGTACGCGTGAAGTGCACTGGCTGTCGCGACGAGCACCTGGTGGCGTTCAGCTCGCCAAGTGCCGTGGATTCTGCCCGTCGTGCGGCGCGCGGCGCATGGTGGAGACCGCGGCCGGGTTGGTTGAGCACGTGTTCCCCCGCGTGCCCGTGCGCCAGTGGGTATTGTCATTCCCGTGGCCGCTGCGCCTGCTCTTTGCAGCGCGCCCGGATTTGTTGACGCGCGTGCTCGGGGTGATAACGCGGGCGCTGTCCACGGCGGCGAAGCGTCGTGCCGGGATCCCCGCCGCAGCCGATGCCGAGACCGGCGTGGTGACGTTCATCCAGCGCTTCGGCTCGGCACTCAACTTAGACAAGCAGTCACAGTACCCCCTTTGTGCAAGTCATTGATTGAGTTCGAACAGGCTCGCCTGCTCGCCGAGCCGCTCCCCGTCGAGCACGAGCTTTCCGGTCCTCTTCAAGCGCCTGAGGATGCCCGCGACGGGTTCCCTGTCCAGATCTGCGCACCGAATCTCAAGGGGAGCGTACGCTGCGACCTGCTTGGCAGTCAGCAGGTTCGCGTCGATGAGGCGCTTGATCGTGGTGTCGCTGACGCCGCTGTATTCGGTGGCTTTGGCGAGCGTGAGGATGTCGGGGTCCAGGTGCGCAACCTCGGGCGGCGCGATGGTGTACTTGCGCCGCGCCGTGGCGACACGTGCCTGAGTCCAGCGGTTGCCCTTTCCAGTTCGACGTCCGAGCTTGCTCAGCACCCGCGCGATCTCGTCGTCGCGATAGCGCTTGGCCATCTTCGCGATGAGCTCGACGTCTTCCAGTGCGCTCTTGTGTGCGACGGCACCGGACTGGGGCTTGGGCATCGTGAACGTGGTGTGCCACCCACCATGCCAGTGCACGACCATGTGCAGCTCCTGGGCGCTGTCGTCGAGGTCGACCATGATCTCCTTGATGAGGGTTCGTGCGATTCGCTTCTTCAGCGTCATCGGACACTGTGGATGGCTCCACACCGCGGCGAAGTTCTCCCCGAGCGCGCGAATGGCGCGCGCATCGTCATCACTGAGCGCTGCCGTCGCCTCGCGCAGCTCGTCGAGCTCGCGCTCGAGGCGGTGCTGGTCTTCGAGCTTCGCGTTCCACCGTTGCTCGAGGACATCGACCACCAGGCGGTTGTTCGGGTCGGCCTGGTCGTACTGCAAGAACGCCCGCTCGACCTCATAGCGCACCTGCTGCAGCTTGCGTTCGAGCGCTGCGCGCCGGTCATTGCCCTCGGCGCCCGTGCGCGCGATCGCCGCGATACTCGCCTCGAGCCCGTGCGGCGAGATGATCCCGAGGATCAGCTCGCCGAAGCGCTTGTCGAGCGCGGCGCCACCGAAGCCGATACAGTACGAACCGCCGGTCTCGAAGTCGCCGGCACACAGGTAGCGCGCCGCGGTGCCGCTGTTGCCCCAGTAGCGGATGTGGAGCTTGCGCGCGCAGCGCAGCAGGCCGCTGAGCAGGCCCTGTCCACCGCGCACCGCTTGCGCCGCGTCGTCGGATACGAAGTTGCCGCGATTGATGCGCATGATAGCCTGGTTACGCTGGTAGAGGTCCCAGCTAATATAGCCCTCGCGGTGGTCTGGGATGAAGACCTTGGCGTCCTCGGGCGCCAGGGCGCTGCGCTGTTTCTTGCGTGCCTGGCCGTCCTCGAACACCACGTCCAGTGGGCGCCGCCCGTAGACGTAGGCGCCGGCGTAGAGCGGGTTGTGCAGGACACGATCACCCTTCCCGTCCTTGGCATCTCAACTCTCTGCTACACAAGAAAAATGCGCCACTTGGTTTCAGGTGTAGTCGTTGGACCCTGGAAAATAAATCTGTCCCCTTTTCCGCCTTTCCTTCAGTAATCACCGCGCCCAATGGATGCGCACGTCGTAAGCCGCGAACTGCCGGTCGGAGG
>CAZSDY010000428.1:0-2042 GCA_964605765.1 uncultured Ectothiorhodospiraceae bacterium
TCGGCGCGCATCACTTGGCGCGCAGCGCCTTCCTGTACGTTCGACAATCGACCGTGAAGCAGGTCCTCGAACACACTGAGAGCACCCATCGCCAGTACGGACTGAGGCAGAAGGCCGTGGCTCTCGGCTGGGCCGATGACCAGATCGTGGTGATCGATCACGACCTTGGCCAGTCGGCGGCCACGTCTGGCGAGCGGGAGGGCTTCTCGCGCATGGTGGCCGAGGTCGGCCTGGGTCACGCCGGCGTGGTGATGGGCCTCGAGGTCTCCAGGCTAGCGCGCAACTCCATCGACTGGCACCGACTGGTCGAGATCTGCGCGCTGGCCGGCACGCTCATCCTTGACGAGGACGGGCTGTACGATCCATCCAACTTCAATGACCGGCTGGTGCTCGGACTCAAAGGAACGATGTCGGAGGCCGAGCTTCACCAGATCCGGGCACGGTTGCGCGGCGGCATGCTCTCCAAGGCCCGGCGCGGCGAGTTGCGGCTGCGGCTGCCGGTCGGCTTCGTCGAGGACCCGGCGGGCCGCGTGGTGCTCGATCCGGACACGCAGGTGCATAGCAGCGTGCGGCAGCTGTTTGCCGAGTTCCGCCGAACTGGCTCTGCCTACGGCGCCGCCCGGGCGTTTGCCGACAAGGGCATCCTGTTCCCAACGCGATTGCATGCCGGGCCCGCGAAGGGGCAACTCGTCTGGAAGGCGCTGACGCACAATCGGGCCACCCATGTCCTGCACAACCCGCGCTACGCCGGAGCGTACGCGTACGGACAGCGGCCCAGCCGCCGCTCGGCAGGGGGCGCTATCGTGCAACGCCTCGTGCCTCGCGAAGAGTGGACGGTGCTGATCCCTGATGCTCACGCCGGCTACATCACGTTCGCCGAGTACGAGGCGAACCTGCGGCGTATCGCCGGCAATGCGCTCGGGGAGCGCCGCTATCCGCCTCGCGAAGGACCGGCGCTGCTGCAAGGACTCGTGCTGTGCGGTCGCTGCGGTGCGCGCATGACGGTACGCTACACGACGTACCGAGGTGAGACCAGACCGGTCTACGTCTGTCAGGGGCCGCTGGGCACACCGCGGCGAGCCAGCTGCCAGTACGTGATCGGGACGGCGATTGAGGAAGCGATCGGCGAGCTGCTGCTCGAGGTGATGTCGCCGCTGGCGTTGACGGTAAGCCTGGCCGTGCACGCCGAGCTGCAGAGCCGAATCGAGGAGGCGGACCAGCTGCGCCGCCAGCGAGTGGAGCGCGCCGAGCATGAGGTGGAGCTGGCGCGGCGACGCTTCATGCAGGTCGATCCCGATCACCGGCTGGTGGCCGACAGCCTCGAGGGCGAATGGAACGCGCGACTGCGGGAGCTGAGGCAATGCCGCGAGGAGTACGAGCGGCGGCGCGAGGACGATCGACGGATCGTGGACGCCGAGGCCGAGGCGAAGATCCGGAGCATCGTCGCCGACTTGCCCGGAATCTGGCGCAGTCCGGCGACGTCGGTCCGCGACCGGAAGCGCATCGTGCGGCTGCTGATCGAGGACGTGACGATACGCAAGGGCGAGGAGGTGTCGGTGGACGTGCGCTTCCGCGGCGGTGCCACCAGGCGGCTCGAGGCACCTCGGTCACGCTTGCCGTGGGAGGACCGGCGTGTGGCGCCCGAAGTGGTGAGCCTGATTGACCGCGAGCTGGTGCACCACACCCACGCCGAGATCGCCGCGATCCTAAACGGCAAGGGACTCGTCTCGGGCACCGGCAAGTCCTTCGACGCGCGACGGGTCGGGAAGATCCAGCGGGCGTACCACCTGAAGAGCAGGTGTACACGGCTGCGCGAACAAGGCCTGCTGACGCTCGCCGAGATGGCGGCTCGGCTCGGGGTCTGCACCGCGACCGTCAAGATCCGCCGCGCACAAGGTCGACTGGGTGCACGAGCCGTCCGGCTTGACGATGTCGGGCGTTACCTGTATGAAGACCCCGGCCCCGACTCGCCGCACTCAAGGCCTGACACCTTGAGCACAGGAGGTGCAGTTTGACCGACTTGCCAAGGCCAGGAGGAACTC
>CAZSDY010000429.1:0-2039 GCA_964605765.1 uncultured Ectothiorhodospiraceae bacterium
ATCTGGGAGCTGCTGCGCTGGGCCGATTGGGCGGACTATGCGCGGGACGAGTCCATCATCAGAGAGGGAGAGGCGGGCGATACGTTCTATATTCTCGTCAGCGGTTCGGTGAGAGTTCACAAGGAAGGCCAGGAAGTGGCGCGGCTCGGCGCCGGCGAGTGTTTCGGTGAGATGGCCTATCTGGCGAGCCGGCCGCGCTCGGCCAGCGTGCAGGCGATCGACAACGTGTCGGTGCTGAAACTGAATGCCGAATCGGTCCGGGGTGCCTCGATGCGCTGCCAGGCGGAGTTCCAGCGCGTGTTCATTCGCACTTTGATCGAGCGTCTGGTGCACACGACCGAGCGCTTGGTGACATGAACGCGCTTGCGCCCCTCGCCATGGTCTGGATCCTCCCGCGTAGGAGCGGACTTCAGTCCGCGAACGCGGTGCGCACGGCACTCGATGCCCTGGGAGGTTCGCGGGATGAATCCCGCTCCTACAAGCGGACCACCCGATCCGCCGCGGCTTGTGGATCGCTCCTGCGGGGGGTGTGCCGTGGGGTCGGGGCGGGCACCTTGGCGGGTATGGGGTAGAATCTGAAGAGTCATGTCGGGCAACACTTTAGGCAAGCTGTTTGCGGTGACCTCCTTCGGGGAGAGCCACGGGCCAGCCATGGGCTGTGTGGTCGACGGCTGCCCGCCGGGGCTGGCTCTTTGCGAAGAGGACATACAGCCGGACCTCGAGCGCCGGCGCCCCGGCAGGTCCCGGCACACGACACAGCGCAGAGAGGCGGACGAGGTCCGAATCCTCTCGGGCGTGTTCGAAGGCCGCACCACCGGCACACCCATCGCGCTGCTCATCGCCAACACGGACCCGCGCGGCAAGGATTATCGTGACATCCGCGACGTGTTTCGTCCGGCGCACGCCGATTACACCTATCTGCAGAAGTATGGTGTCCGCGATCACAGGGGCGGTGGGCGGGCATCGGCACGCGAGACCGTCGCCAGGGTCGCCGCGGGCGCCATCGCCAAGAAGTACCTGCGCGAGCGCCACGGTATCCTGGTCCGAGCTTATCTTGCCCAGCTCGGGCCGTTGCGACCCGCGACATTGGACTGGGAGGAGGTCGAGCGCAATCCCTTTTTCTGCCCCGACCCAAAGTTGGTCGGAAAGCTGGAGGCCTTCATGGATGCCTTGCGCAAGGAGGGCAACTCGATTGGCGCGCGCATCACCGTGACCGCCACAGGCATGTTTCCCGGTCTCGGAGAGCCGGTTTTCGACAAGCTCGATGCGGACATCGCTCATGCGCTGATGGGTATCAACGCCGTCAAGGGTGTGGAGATCGGCGCTGGATTCTCGGTGGTGGAGCAGAAGGGGACGGAGCATCGCGATGAGATCACGCCGGCGGGATTCCTGAGCAACCATGCCGGGGGGACGCTGGGCGGCGTCTCCTCGGGGCAGGACATCGTCGCCAGCATTGCGCTGAAACCCACTTCCAGCCTGCGCCTGCCGGGGCGCAGCGTCGACGTCGAGGGTAAGCCGGTCGAGGTCGTCACGCACGGACGTCACGATCCGTGCGTCGGCATTCGCGCCACGCCAATCGCGGAGGCCATGCTGGCGCTCGTCCTCGTCGACCACGTGCTGCGCCACCGCGCGCAGAACCTTGACGTCACGCCGCCGGCACCGGTGATTCCCGCTTCGCCCGATTGCGGCTGAGGCTCCTGACCCGATCGATCCGGAACCAGATAGGGCTTCGAGCACTCGAGGCCGTGCGGCTTCACCCGATTGGCCATCACACGCCGGAAATTGCTCTCGCCAGGACGCAAAGCACGCAAAGATGTCGCGGGAGAATCTGATGAGCGTGGCATCACCGGTCGTGTCCACGGCCGAATTGCGGCCGATTGCTGTCCTTGGCGTGCTTTGCGCCTTTGCGAGAGTCATCATCACGGTTCGGTACCCGCCGTTCGCTGAAGAGCCTGGATTTCTTGTCGTTTTGCACGACCTGAGGGGACAGGGTCCAAGATTGTGACTATGATCGTGCTCTCCTGCGATACAAGTAAAGC
>CAZSDY010000430.1:0-2031 GCA_964605765.1 uncultured Ectothiorhodospiraceae bacterium
GCGTCGGCGTATAATGGACCTCCACCACACAACAAGCTGGGGGAGGAAATTCGTCATGCCGAAGTATCTGATTCAAGGGAACTACACCGCCGAGGGCGCCAAGGGATTGTTGAAAGACGGTGGATCCAAGCGCGTTCGGGCCGCGAAGGCCGCGATGAAAGCGGTCGGTGGGAAGGTGGATGCGATGTATTTTGCCTTCGGGGGCACGGATGTATTCGCCATTGTGGATGCGCCAGACAATGCCAGCGTGACTGCGTTCTCGTTGACCGTTGCCGGAACGGGAGCGCTCGGGCTTACGACCACGGTCTTGCTGACGCCGACGGAGGTGGACGAGGCTTCGAACAAGGCGGTTGCTTATAAGCCGCCCGGTCACTGACGACGGGACAAGGACGGGGTGTCACAAGAGCGGCGCGACGTCTCGGGCAAATCGTTCCATCTGTGCGCGTGAGCTGGACACGGAATCGACCCCGTGGTTCTGAAAATCGAGCACGAACCGGGTCACCCCGAGCGCCTGGTACTCGCGCAGCTTCGTGACGCACTGGCCCGGGTCGCCCGCGACCGCCACCTCCCGGGGTAGCGCGGGCCTGTTACTGAAGTAATAGCCCGCGAAGTGCCGGTCGATGTCGTCGGCCGACCAGGTCTCGCCCGCGGTGACGTGGGCATAGATCCACGTGCCAAGCTCGGTCGACGTGCCCGCCCGATCGCACGCTTGGCGCAGTTTGGGTCCCAGGGTCCGGACCTCCTCCAACGTCGGCAGAAACATATCCAGACACTGCGCATGACGGGCGGCGCGCGGTATCGACTTCTCGCCGCCCGCCCACCAAATCGGCGGATGGGGTTTCTGCACCGGCTTGGGCTCACAGGTGAGATCGGCAATCTGGTAATGCTTCCCGGCGTAGGTTACCGAGGGCTCGGTCCAGAGCCGGGTGATGATCTCGAGTTGCTCGTCGCAACGGCGTCCGCGCTCGCGCATGTTGGCTCCGTAGGCATCGAACATCTGCTTGCCGTAGCCGACGCAGAAACCCGCGATCACCCGCCCGTTCGACATGTGGTCCCAGGTCGCGATTGTCTTGGCCCAGTGGTACGGCGGCAGCAGCGACAACGGGAACCCGTCGGAGCAGATCCGGATCGACCGGGTGGCCTGCAGCATCGCGGTCATGAGCACGATGGTGTCGAGGATATGATGGTTGGGAAATGTGGCGAACAGATCGTCGTCGCTGAAGGACACGCTTACCAGAGGGACGTTCACCGAATGGAATCCCAGTTCTTCGGCCCGTACCGCGAATGCGACCAGCTCTGCCACCGACACTACCTCCCTTCCCCAGGGAAAAGCGACCACGCTGAACTTCGTCAGATCCGACATATGCTTTGTCCTCCCGGGTTGCATTTCGACGCAGGAAACCCACCAAGTCAATGCCGGCACGAATCGCAGTGCACGCCGGGCGCATGGTGAAGGCCCCGTCCAACCATCGCAGTGCGGTGGTCTCCCTGTCGCAGGGCATTGTGTAAAGCAGACCCGCCCACTCTCCGAGGATCGAGAATAGCAAGCTGGTCGAGTGCCGGCCAACGCGGTCGGGCGAGGCGCATCGGCGCATCGACAAGGGGGGAGTTACTGTTGCACGCGTCCGACCCGGACGATAGATTACTTCTCCGTTTGGCGTTCGGCCCGTGCCGGGCGCGCACCGGATCATCGCCATGCGCATCTACCCTCTCCTCTTTCCTCGACACTATCGAAGCTTCGCGGGCAAACGCTGGGTCAGCATCGGGCTACGCACGCTGCATCTGCTGGGGGTGGCCGGCCTTGGTGGGTCGGTCTTCTGCGGCCCCTCCGCCGCCACGTGGACGCCGTCGCTCGCTCTGATCGCCGTCTCGGGCCTCGCCATGCTCGCGCTGGAGATCTGGACGAGCGGCGTATACTTGATCCAGCTCAGAGGGCTCGCGATGGCGGTCAAGATCGTCGTGCTGGCGGCGTCGGCGCTCGTGCCGGCGACGCACGCGGCGATGGTGATCGTCGTGATCGTGCTCTCGGGC
>CAZSDY010000431.1:0-2024 GCA_964605765.1 uncultured Ectothiorhodospiraceae bacterium
CCGGCCTCGCGCTGCCAGAGGCAGTGTGCGAGTACGCCGACGCGCGACTCGATGGCCTGCATGGCGTCGAGAATGAGGTCCTCGCGGAAGCGCTGCCCGACGATCTGCACGCCGGCCGGAAGGCCGCCGGCAAAACCAATGGGGACGACGCCCGCAGGCAGGCTGAGGTAATTGACGCCGACGCTGTAGATGGCAGCCATGAACAGGTCACGTGTCTCCTCGAACCCGCGTGCGTCGTAATCCCAGGGGTAGGTAGCGCGCATGAGGAAGGGGGTCAGCACCAGCGGATACTCGGCGAGGAACAGGTTCCACGCCCGCGTATGGGCCGTGCGCTCGGCAATACCGGTGCGGTAGCCGGCGGCATCCACCATGTTGCCGATCTCGCGGTAATATCCGAACAGCCGCTGAATGGTCTCGCTGCCGTGCTCGCGGGCGAGTGGCCCGAGCGTGAAGTCGATCTCGCTCACGGCAACGTCGAACCAGCCTTGTGCCGGCGCCATCATGGAGGGCGTGCACACCTCCTCGACCGCATAGCCCGCCTCGATCAGAGTCGCCGCGGCCTGTTCCAGCGCGGCCACGATTTCATTGTCGATGGGGTAACCGTGGGTCTCCCGCGTGAATGCCACCTTGATGGGCACCGCCGGGGCCGGGCCCTCGAAGGGTACCGGTACCCACCATGGATCGCGCGCATCGCCCTCGGCCATCACGCGCAGGGCCAGGCGTACATCGCACACCTCCCGGCAGATGGGCCCCTGCACCGACATGAGCTGTGCCAGTATGCCGCGCTCCGCGCTTGCCGACGGATTGTAGGCCGGAACCCTGCCGAGCGTCGGTTTCAGCGTCGCCACCCCGCAGGCGAAGGAGGGGAAGCGCAGCGATCCGCCGATGTCGTTGCCGTGATGAATGGGTCCCATCCCGGCGGCCGCGGCCGCACCGGCGCCGCCCGAGGACCCGCCCGGCGAGGCTTGCGCGTCCCATGGGTTGACCGTGCGCCCGTGCAGGGGGTTGTCCGTGGTCGCGCGCATGGACAGTTCGGGCGTATTGGTGCGTCCCACGATGATGGCGCCCGCGTTGCGCAGGTTCCGGACGATGGGAGCATCGTCGGGAGCAACGACACCTTGCAGGGCGGGCACCCCGTTGGGGGTCGGCGTTGCCCGCACGTCGACGTTTTCCTTGATTGTGACCGGTATGCCGTGCAACGCGCCCGATGCCTGGCCGGCCTGCAGCGCGGCATCCGCGTCGAGCGCCGCGTCGAGCGCCTGCTCGCTGTAGTCATAGACGATCGCGTTGAGCGCGGCGTTGCGATCCTGGATGCGCTCGACGATCGACTCCATGACCTCGACACAGGAGAAGTGCTTGCCGCGAATGCCCCGCGCGAGTTCCACAGCGCTCTTGCCCCACAGTGCTTCGGTCATCGGCCGGCTCCTTCACGCATCCTTGAACGGGCGAGAGCATTCAACGGCAATGCGCGCCGCGACGCAAGCGCCGAACCGTGGGCCGTTTGTCGACCCCCGCTGTGGGAACGGGATCAGTCCGCGAGTACCGATGGCACGGCGTCTGATGCTCTGCGAGTTTCTCGGGATGAATTCCGCTCCTGATATGCATTGACCTGTCAAGTATCCGTAAAAACTAGTTCGACCTCCTCGGCATATTCCGTTCTGAACCCCCGCGGTTTTCCACAAGTCCACATGCCCGCAGAACCCTGCTCTATTCGAAGGGCCTGTGGACCCTGCGGGAAACCGCCCGTCGAGGTCGAGAACCACCGGGTGCGTCCCTGGCCACTCCAGAATCTACCCACCCAGTAACCCGTCCTTTCAACGGCCAAGCATTCGGTTCAGGGCACGAGCAGCTTTCGAGGTCGGGTAGGTCAATGCATGATGTCTACAGCGGGGCCCACCAAACTACCTCGGCTTTTCTCGCCATCCTGTTAAAATTCTGGCATGCATCCGCCTCGAACGAAGCTCGATTCCCGATGAACAGCGGCGCGCTGTCACGCTTCACCGTCCTCGACCTGACCCGCGTTC
>CAZSDY010000432.1:0-2022 GCA_964605765.1 uncultured Ectothiorhodospiraceae bacterium
AGCGCGTCGTCGGCAACGACAACACCGTGCGCTACAAAGGCCTGAGCCTGCAAATGGGGATGTCCCGAAGGATGTTGAAATAGGATTGGAGGCGTTGCCAGCCTTGAGCGTTTAGGCTCGGGGTGCTGAATCCACGAAGGAGAGCAACGCCATGAAGAACGATAGCATCAATCCCAGTGAATTTCCCACGGCAAGCGTCGATGAGGCTTGGCAGGATGTCGGGGAGAGCCTTGAGCGGTTCTGCCTGACGGCCGGGCTGGCGGCCCTGGAAGGGATGTTCGAGGAGGACGCCACTGGCCTGTGTGGGCCAAGGCACGCGCGCGCGGGACATCGGACCGGTTACCGCTGGGGTGAGACCTCGGGGCGGCTCGGTTTCCACGGCGGCAAGGTGGCCGTTCGGCGCCCGCGTGTCCGCACGCGCGAAGGCGAGGAGATGCCCCTGCCCAGCTGGACGGCGGCGGTGCGCGAGGATTGGCTTGGCCAGTGGGCGCTCAATCTCATGCTGATCAATGTATCGACGCGCAAGTTCGCCCGCGCCGTGCGCCTGCCCGGAGGGGACCTGCCGGCGCGCAAGGGGGACGGCACGTCGAAGTCAGCCGCCTCGCGCCGTTTCGTGGCATTGAGCGCGGCCAAGATGGCCGAGTGGATGGGCGCCGATCTCTCGGCCCTCGATTTGCTGGCAATCCAGATCGATGGCCTGCATATCGGCACCGATCACGTGATGGTGGCCGCGCTTGGCATCGACGCCGGCGGCAACAAGCATCCGCTGGCGCTGGTCGACGGCGCCACCGAGAACACCGTCACCGTTCAGGCCCTGCTCGACGATTTGATCGAGCGCGGCCTCGATCCGACGATATGGCGTCTGTTCATCGTCGACGGCGCCAAGGCGCTCACCCGCGCCATCCGCAACACCTTCGGCAAACATACGCCGATCCAGCGCTGTCAGATCCACAAAGCGCGCAACATCCTGGAACGCCTGCCCGAGACGCTCCGACCGGCGACCCGTCGGGCGTTGCGCCAGACCTGGGAACTCGGTGACGCCGACAAGGCCGAGCGCCTGCTGCGCAATCTGGCCCGGCGTCTCGATCAAGAGGGGCATGGCGTGGCGAACAGTATCCTTGAGGGCATCGACGAGATGCTCACCGTCACCCGCCTGGGGTTGCCCGTCGAACTCAGACGATCGCTCGCCTGCACCAACATCATCGAGAACATGATGGGCACGGTCCGCCGCGTCACCCGCAACGTCAAGCGCTGGCGCAACCCGGCCATGGCGCGGCGCTGGACCGCCGCCGGCATGCTCGAAGCCCGCAAGGGGTTCCGCCGCCTCAAGGCCTACAAGCAGTTACCCGTGCTGAAGGCCGCATTGGTCGCGCATCAGGTAAAGCACGCCGCCGAAAATCAGGTTGAATCCGACTGGAACGCCGCATAGCATCAACCATCGGCAGGGCCTCCCGCGCCTATTTCAACAAAGATCGGGACATCCCCTGCCAAGCGGCTGCACAAGCTTTTGGAACAGATGGACGGTTCATCTTCGTCCTCGACGGTGTCTTCGAGGACGAGCACGGCAGCTATCCCACGGGCACCTGGATCAGGAGCCCCCACGCCAGCGTCCACACGCCGTTCAGCACAAAAGGCTGCACCATCTGGGTCAAGACCGGGCACCTGCCGCCGGACGCGGCTTAGGAATTGGGCGTTTGATCACCCAACCGTCAGCCCCGGTCGAGGGTGTTCTCGCCGGCCATATAGACCGCAACCCTCTCGAATCGCCCATCGCGAACCTCAAAGAAATTGCAGTTGGACTTGTGGGTCAGGGCGCCGTCGTGGTGGGTGTTGACGACGGCAAACCGCACCGCGATGCGATCGTCGTCGGGCGCCGGCACAAACACTAAATCCTCGTGGCGCACCGCCGCATGGTTGTCCCATAGCCGCGCGAGCATACCCTCGATCTCCGCATGACCCTGCAGCCGCACGCCGTGGGTCTCGACCGTGAATACGCAGTCGTCGGTAAGGGTAGCGCTGACC
>CAZSDY010000433.1:0-2006 GCA_964605765.1 uncultured Ectothiorhodospiraceae bacterium
CGCAAGCGACAGTTCCTGCTCGGTGACGGTGAGCGGCGGGGTCAGGGTGACGATGTTGCCCATGCTCAGCTTGAAGCTGAGCCCCTTCGCAAGCGCCGCATACATCAACGCCTCGGCCAGATCGACGGCACGCTCGCCGCCCGCGGTTGAGAGTTCCATGCCGAGCAGCAGCCCGAGGCCGCGCACATCGCTGACGCAGGCGTGCTTTTCCCGCAGGCTGCAGAGCCGCTCCAGCGCTTGGGCGCCGAGCGTCGCCGCGCGGCGTGCCAGATCTTCACTCTCGATGACATCGATGGCGGCGAGCGCGGCAGCGCAGGCGACGGGGCTCTTCTCGTGGGTGTAGTGGCCCAGTGCGCGCTCCGGCGCGATATCCAGATCCGCGCGCACGATGAGGGCGGCCAGGGGGAAGATGCCGCCGCCCAGCCCCTTGCCGAGCACCAGCATGTCTGGCACCACGCCGAAGTGCTGGCAGGTGAACATCGTGCCGGTACGGCCCAGGCAGTGCGGTATCTCGTCGAGGATGAGCAGCGCGCCGTGCCGGTCGCAGGCCCCGCGCACGATGTGCCAGTACTCGGGTGGGGGGACGAACGGCGTGCTGCGCACGGTCTCGGCGATGACGGCGCCGACGTCGCGTTCCTTCTCCAGCACGTACTCGACGTAACGCGCGCAGTGGAGCTGGCAATTGCCGCCGCACTCGAAGGGGCAGTGTTGCGCGTCGGGCGGCGGCACGTGCTCGGTGCCCGGCAGCAGCGGCCCCATGCCGGTGCGGAAGATGGCCTCGCCGCCGACGGAGATCGCATCCAGCGACGCGCCGTGGAACGAGTCCCACATCGACAGCGTCTTGAAGCGCCCGGTGGCGAGCCTTGCGAGTTTCAGTGCCATGCCGTTCGCGACCGTGCCGCTCGGCGCCAGCAGCACCTTGTCCAGGTTGCCGGGTGCCATGTCCGCGAGCTTCGCTGCCAGCTCGATGGCGGGGATATTCGTATAACGTCGCGTGCAGAAGGACAGCGTGCGCATCTGCTCCTGTACCGCCTCAATCACGCGTGGATGGCCAAAGCCGACCTGGTGCACGTTGTTGCCGTGAAAGTCGAGATAGCGCCGGCCCTGCAGATCCTCGATGTAGGCGCCCTCACAGCGGCGCAGCACGTTCAGGCAAGGCGTTGACAGGGACTGGTGCAGGAAGTGCCGCGCGTCCTCCTCGAGCCATTGGCGCGTTTCGCGGTCCACATGCTGCGCGTACCAGGCTTCGCGTCGAGCCGAGAGATTGAGCTCGCCCTCGGAGCGAAACGCCCCGAGGTCCGGCTTGCATGTGCCCCGTGGCGGCATTTTGGCATCGTGCTCCATCGGCTCGTCCCCGCGAATCGACGGCGATCGCGCAATCCGGGCACCCGGATGCTTCCCGCCGTGCACTCAGCGGCGCATCTCGGGCAACACCAGGTGGTCGATCCAGTTGCGCACCTCGACCAGCCGCACATCCTCGTTCATCACATCAGCGTCGACCCCGAGCAGCCAGGCGAGATCGCGCCGCGACGGATCCTGATGCAAGGCTTCGAGCTTGGCGACGTAATCGAGCCCCGCTTCCCGGTCGCTGAAAAACCCCATGCCCGTCAAACGGTCCAGGCGGCAGTAGGTGAGCCGCGCGAGCTCGTGCAGATCATACTCGGGGTGGTACTGCACGGCCCACAGGGTGCCGCCCTTGCAGGTGACGGCCACCGCTTGCACGGCGGTGAAGGAATTCCCCGCCAGGTTCACGGCTCCCTCGGGCAGGTGCGTGATCTCGTCCTCGTGGCTGATGAACGCATCGAACACGCCGGGTTTGCCGATATAGAGCGGATGCCCGCGGCCTTCCGGGGTGAGCGTGATCTTGCGTGCGATGCCCATCTCCCGTCCGCCCGGATGCGCCGCGCAATGTCCGCCGGCCGCGGCCACGCCGATCTGCGCCGCCCAGCAACTCCCGAAGCTCGGCACGCGGGCCTCGAATGCGGCACGGGCAAGCTCGATCTGCG
>CAZSDY010000434.1:0-1992 GCA_964605765.1 uncultured Ectothiorhodospiraceae bacterium
GATGCTTGCTGCGACGCGACGTGCTGTCTCGCCGCCGCCCGGGCGGTGGACCGCGCGGCCCCCGCGCCCGCCGCCCCCCTGCCTCACGGCCGCGGCGAGTTCCGCGCTCGCGTCGCGCTCGGTCACGCCGCGCACCGGGTTGCGCTGCAACGAAAAGCACCGCTCGGCATCAGAATCGCTCCAGCTCCGGGTGCGGCAGCTCGCCGTCGTGCACGTGCAGCGCGCCGAACTCCGCACAGCGGTTCAGCGTCGGCACGGCCTTTCCCGGGTTGAGCAGCCGCGCGGGGTCGAAGGCCTCTTTCACCGCGTGGAACTGGGCAAGCTCGGGCAGTGCGAACTGCACGCACATCTGATCGATCTTTTCCACGCCCACGCCGTGCTCGCCGGTGATGGTCCCGCCCGCCTCGACGCACAGCTCGAGGATCTTCGCGCCGAGCGCCTCGGTGCGCTCCAGCGCACCCGGGAGGTTGGCGTCGTAGAGGATGAGGGGGTGCAGGTTGCCGTCGCCGGCATGGAACACGTTGACCACGGGCAGGTCGTACGTCGCCGCGAGCTTCGACATCCGGGTCAGTACCTCGCCCAGCGCCTTGCGTGGGATGGTGCCGTCCATGCAGTAGTAATCCGGCGACAAGCGTCCAACCGCCGGAAAGGCCGCCTTCCTCCCGGCCCAGAAGAGGGCCCGTTCCTGCTCGGATTGCGCGACCCGGACCTCGGTCGCCTCGCAGCCGAGCAGCAGCGCACGCACGACGTCGAGCTGCTCGTTGACCTCACCCTCGACGCCATCGAGCTCGCAGAGCAGGATGGCGGCCGCCTCGGTAGGATACCCGGCATGGACAAAGTCTTCTGCTGCGCGCACGGCCGCGTTGTCCATCATCTCCAGACCGCCCGGGATGACGCCCTCAGCGATGATGGCTCCGACCGCTTCGCCGGCCGCTTCCACGCGCTCGAAGGCAGCCAGCACCACCTTGGCGTGCTCCGGTTTCGGCAGCAGCTTGACCACGATCTCCACGATGATGCCCAACAACCCCTCGGAACCGGTCATCAGCGCCAGCAGATCGTAGCCCGGCGAATCCAGCGCCCCACCGCCGATGGTGAGTAGCTCGCCTTGCATGGTGACGACGGTGAGTTCCAGGATGTTGTGCACGGTGAGCCCGTACTTGAGGCAGTGCACGCCGCCCGAGTTTTCCGCCACGTTGCCGCCGATGGTGCACGCGATCTGCGATGAAGGATCGGGCGCGTAGTACAGTCCGTGGGGCGCGACTGCCTCGCTGATGGCGAGATTGCGCACGCCCGGCTGCACGCGCGCGGTGCGTGCCCTGGCGTCGATTGAGAGTATGCGATTGAACCGGGCAAGGCTCAGCAGCACGCCGTCGGCGAGCGGCAGTGCGCCGCCGGAGAGCCCGGTGCCGGCCCCGCGTGCGACGACGGGCACGCCGCGCGAGCGGCACGCGTTGAGCACGCCCTGCACCTGTTCCAGCGTGTAGGGCAGCACGACGGCAATGGGGGTCTGGCGGTAGGCCGACAGGCCGTCGCACTCGTAGGGACGAAGCGCCTCCATCTCGTGCAGCACGGCATCGCGCGGCAGTATACGCTCGAGCGCACGGATGAGTTCGAGTCTGTCGCCCGCAGGCTGCGAAGTGTTTCCCGGCATGTTCATCTGGCGATCGTCCTGCCCAGCGCCCGTTTACTGCATTATCCACACGCACGATAGCGCGGCAATCGTGCCGTAACAGGGCGGTGAAAGTCACCGGTGCTCGCCATCCCGTGCGCGACCCAAGGATGGGTGGCCATGTTCGATGTCCGCCGCCGGTCGGTGGGGCGTCCCGGGTGGCGACGATGGCGGCACGGTCCTGCCGGCCTGGTGACGTAGGTCGGCGATACCTCCCCGACGATGGCCGATGCCGGCCCGCGGGCGCCGCCGGGGACGTGGTTCGCGGCCCGCGACGCACGCTCGCCCGCATCCTACACTCGCGCTGGAAACAACCAGACCAG
>CAZSDY010000435.1:0-1989 GCA_964605765.1 uncultured Ectothiorhodospiraceae bacterium
TCGGAAGAAGCCCACCGGCGCAAGCCGGTGGGCTTTTTTGCGCGTATGGGCGCGGGGCCGTTCGCCTCGTTTGACGCGGGGCTCGCATTCCCTCCCTCGTTCCCCATCGCGTCGGACCCAATCCATGCCGGCTCGGTGCCCGTTGAGCGTCCCAATGTCGTCTTGCTGACGACTCCTGGAACAGCATCGGAGCGGCTACACTTAGGGCGAAGCGCGGATCCCTGGACGGTTCTGTCATGTCGCTCGCCATCGTCGTGGTCCGTGCAGTGTTTACTCGACACGCCCCGTGCTGGCGGCACCAGCAAGAGCGCTTGCGTTGCGAGGGTGCGTGCAGGCAGCGGGCCGTGCGACGCCTGTCACATCCGCGTATGGCATTGGACGTTATGATCGCGCCCGACCGAATATGCTTGGCGCGCGCGGCCGTCAGGCAGGGCGGTAGCGTGCCCGGGCGCCGCGCGCCACCCGGATTTTCGAACCCGCAGGAACACACCTCGATCTCGTGATTCGCGTCTTCAGACATTACGTGCCCAAATCGCTCGTCGTGCTCGGCAGCGGTGAGGCGGCGATCCTGTTCGGCTCGGTGTATCTTGGCGTCTCCTTCGGTCTGTTCGACGTCAATCCGACCAGCAAGCTGCTCGTCGGGCCGCTGTGGACCAAGGCCTTGTTCTACACGGGCGTGATGATGCTGGCCATGGCAGGCATGGGTCTCTACCAGCGTTTCCTTCGAGACGACTTGCGCGGGATCATTTTCAGGACGGGGCTCGCCTTGTTGCTGGGGCTCCTGATTTTCGTGGGCGCCCTGAAGTTCGCGCCGCAGTTCTCCATCGGCTCGTCCGCGTTTTCGGTTGCCTTCACGACCTCGGCTGCCGGGGTCCTGCTCTTCCGTGCCTTGCTGTTCCGGTTCGCGGGGGATGCACTTTTCAACCGGCGCGTGCTGATGCTCGGTTCCGGGGAGATGGCGCACCAGGTCGACGAGCTTCGCCGCAAGGTCGACCGCCGCGACATGACACTGCTCGGCTTCGTTCGGATCCCCGGTGAAGAGGTAATGGTCGCGAGCGCGCCCCTGCTCGAGATAAAGACCACGCTGAGGGAACTTGCCGACGAGCTCGAGGCCGACGAGATTGTCGTGGCCTACGACGACAAGCGGGTCGGTTTCCCCGTCAGCCAGTTGCTCGACTGCAAGATGCACGGCATGCGCATTGTCGACCTGGTGCGCTTTTTCGAGCTGCAGACCGGAAAGATCAAGATCGACGCGCTGACACCGACGAGCCTGGTCTTTTCCGAAGGGTACATCCAGGCCGTGCTGCGCGGTTATGTGCATCGCCTGTTCGACATTATCGTGAGCCTTGCGGTGCTGGCGCTGGCGTGGCCGCTGATGCTGGTGACCGCCGTGGCCATCTGGGTGGAGGCGGGCGGCGGCGCGCCCGTTCTCTACCGCCAGACGCGTGTGGGCCGCAACGGGCGGTTGTTCGATGTGCTCAAGTTTCGCAGCATGCACGTCGATGCCGAGGCCGGCGGCGGGGCGCAGTGGGCAACGCCGGGCGATTCGCGCGTCACGCAGATCGGCGCGCTCATCCGAAAACTCCGTATCGACGAGCTGCCGCAGCTCATCAACGTGCTCAAGGGCGATATGAGCTTCGTCGGCCCGCGCCCGGAGCGCCCGCAGTTCGTCGCCGAGCTCGGGCGCAAGATCCCCTATTACGAGCTTCGCCACCGCGTCAACCCCGGCATCACCGGCTGGGCCCAGATCTGCTACCCCTACGGCTCATCTGAGAGGGACGCCAAGGAGAAGCTGCAGTTCGACCTTTATTATCTGAAGAACTACAGCCTGTTTCTGGACATTGCCATCCTCGTGCAGACCGTGCAGGTGATCATCTGGGGCAAGGGCGCGCGGTAGGGGCCTTTCCTCCGCCCCCACTCCCTCACCCCGGCCCTCTCCCCCCGAAATCGGGGGAGAGGGGGTGAAAGAGACGGACGCCGCGGGGGCAG
>CAZSDY010000436.1:0-1983 GCA_964605765.1 uncultured Ectothiorhodospiraceae bacterium
TTCGCCGGTGGCCACCACCGGGTCTGGGCGCGGTGATCTTTGCCACCCGCCCCCTCGCCCCAGCCCTCTCCCCCGTGCGGCGCGGGGGAGAGGGGGCGAAATCCTCGCCGCGCCACGGCGAAGAGCGCCTCGCCCCACACTCCCGCAGAGCAGTAAGAGACCCCCGACGCGCGGCGAAGGGCCCCCTCGCCCCAGCCCTCTCCCCGCGTGCGGCACGGATGGCGGTACGGGCTTTGACAACCTGCTATGCTCTGGCGAGCGTGATACACCGATGGAGACTCGCGGACTATTCCCATGACAGCCCAATCACCCGCCGCAACTGCCGACACCCTGCCTCGAACGAGCTACGATGACGTGCCCTACGAGAGCAACCCTTTCCCACAAACACATCCCGATCACCTGGCGACGCTTGCCACGCTGTTCGGCATGGACCCGGCGCCACCGCAAGGCGCCCGGGTGCTCGAGCTCGGCTGCGCGAGCGGCGGCAACATCATCCCCTATGCGGTGAGCCACCCGCACGCCACGGTGCTCGGTGTCGATCTGTCAGCGCGCCAGGTCGACACCGGCCGCAGCGTCATCGAGGCGCTGGGTCTTCGCAATATCGAGCTTCGCCACGCGAGCATCACCGATATAGGCGCGGCCGAGGGCGAGTTCGACTACATCATCAGCCACGGTGTCTACTCCTGGGTGCCGGACGAGGTGCAGCGCCACATCCTGCAGGTGTGCGCGAGCAACCTGGCGAAGAACGGCGTCGCCTACATCAGCTACAACACCTACCCCGGCTGGCACATGCGCGGCATGGTGCGCGACATGATGTGCTACCACACGCGGCAGTTTACCGACCCGCCCAGCCAGATAGCCCAGGCGCGGGCATTGCTGGAGTTTCTATCGGCAAACGCCAGTCAGGCGCAGGACAACGCCTACGGGACGTTGCTGAAGAGCGAATCCGACATGCTCCGAAAGCAGGGCGATTATTATCTCTTCCACGACCACCTGGAGGAAGTGAACAGCCCTATCTACTTTCACGACTTCGTGGAGCGGGCGGCTGGGGCGGGGTTGCAGTTTCTGGCGGAATCCGATTTCAGCACCATGCTCGCCAGCAACTTCCCGCCCGAGGTGGCGCAGACCTTGCACAAGGTGGCGCCCGACATCATCCGCATGGAGCAGTACATGGACTTCCTGCGTAACCGGCAGTTCCGCCAGAGCCTGCTGGTGCATCAGGACGTCGCCTTGAAAAGGAATCTCGGCCCCGACGAGATCATGCGGTTCTACGTGGCGAGCCCGGCCGAACGCGTCGACAGTGACGACAAGAAGGCCAGCATCAAGTCCAACGACGAACAGCAGTTCAAGACCGCGATCGGCACCTCGATCACGACGCGGCGCCCGCTGTTCAAGGCCGCGATGTCGATCCTCATCAAGAATTATCCGGCGTTCGTTCACTTCGATACGCTGCTCGCAAAGTCCATGCACGCCATTACCGGCGAGAAGGCCGGCGACGACGTGCTCAAGCAGGCAGGGCTCGTGCTGGGCCAGGACCTTCTGCAGGCATTCAGCGCGAAACTGGTCGAGTTTCGCCTGACCCCCGCCCTCTATGCGCCGAAGCCGCCCGCCAAGCCCAGGGCCACCCCGCTGGCGCGGCGCCAGGCAGAGCATAGCCGGATCATCACCTCGCTGCGGCACCAGAACGTGACACTGGACGAGTTCGGCCGCCACCTCGTGCTGCTGCTCGACGGCGAACGCGATGCGGGTGCGCTCGCCAAGGCGCTTTGCACCCAGGTAATGGCCGGCGTGCTGCGTCTGGAGCGCGACGGCAACGTGGTGACGGACCAGGCGGAGGTCGACAAGCTGATTGGCGAAGGCGTCTCGTCCCTGCTGGCGAACTTCGCAAGGATGGGACTGTTGCTGGCACCGACTCCACCGCCGGACGCCTCGCCGTAGGCGCGGGCTTTTCAGTCCACCTCGGCATGTCGAGCCCACCTGTAG
>CAZSDY010000437.1:0-1975 GCA_964605765.1 uncultured Ectothiorhodospiraceae bacterium
AGGGGCGAATTCATTCGCCCATGACGGGGCGCCGCTCGACCTGGGCGAATAGTCGCCCCAACGGGAGCCACCATGATCTGTAAAGCTGAACTCCCGTAACTTTATCGGTACCGCCGAGCGCATGGCCGGCACGAGACGCCGGATGTCATACTGTGCACACAGCGCGTAGCGCAAGGCACTTACCGACACACGGCCACAAAGCATATGAAAGACGAGCAATTCACGCGTTACAGCCGCCACATGGTGTTATCGCAGATCGGTCGCGACGGCCAGCGCCGCCTGCTCGGGTCGCGCGTGCTGATTGTCGGGGTCGGCGGACTCGGATCGCCGATCGCCATGTACCTCGCGGCCTCGGGCGTCGGCCACATCGTGCTCGCCGATTTCGATGTCGTGGAGCTGTCCAATCTGCAGCGCCAGTTCATCCACACCACCGCGGACCTGGGCCGGGCCAAGGTCGAGTCGGGGGAAGAGACACTGCGCGCGCTCAACCCCGACGTCAGCGTGGAGACCATCGCGAGCGTGCTCGACCAGGATGATCCGGATCTGCTGTCCGAGGTGGACAGAGCAGACGTGGTGGTGGATGCCACGGACAACTTCGAGACACGATTCGGCCTCAACCGCGCCTGCGTGCAGACCGGCACACCGCTCGTCTCGGGCGCCGCGCTGCGCATGGACGGCCAGGTCACGGTCTTCGAGCCCGCGCGGCCCGATAGCCCCTGTTACCGATGCCTCTACACCGATCACACGGATTCGGGCGAAGCGTGCTCGGACGTCGGCGTGTTCTCCCCGCTGCTCGGCATCATCGGCAGCATCCAGGCAGCGGAGACCATCAAGCTCATCACCGGCGCCGGTGAGACCCTGACCGGCCGCGTGCTGGTCATTGACGCCCTGTCCATGGAGTGGCGCACGCTGCGTCTTCGCAAGGACCCGGCGTGCCCGGTTTGCGGCGGGAATGCCTCCCGCTGCTGAAGCGCAAGAGCGCGGGATCGCGAACGACGGCGGTGGCGCGGGATTTGGTGCTCCGGGAGGTTCGCTCAGCCGGATACTTCATCCCGAGCGCCTGGTGGGGCCGCTCGTTCGACCTGCGTGGGTGCGCGCGGAGGCCGAGCGCTGTATCGAGATCTTCGGCAAGGGCGGCGGCTACGTGCTTAACAGCGTACACAATATTCAAGCCGAGGTACCGCCCGAGAACGTGGTCGCGATGCTCGACGCCGGCAGGGACCACCGCTATGCGCACTGAGCGCGCATCGTCGTCATTGACCATCGCCGCAGCGAGACCGCGCGCGCGTTGCGTTGCCAGTGGATCGGCATCCGTCCGGGTACCGACGGTGCCCTGGCGCTGGGGCTGATCGGCGTCCTGATCACAGAGGAACTCTACGACCGAGCCTTTGTCGAGGACTGGACCCACGGGTTCGAGGCTTTGTCCCGGTACGTTCGGTACTTCACCCCCGAGCGGGTGGAGACCATTACCGGTGTCGCCGCGGAAACCGTGCGCACCCTCGCCCGCGCCTTTGCCGCCGCGCAGGGGGCGGCGATCGCGACCTACACCGGGCTCGAGTACTCCAACAGCGGTGTGCAATCAATCCGCGCGGTGTGGACCCTGCAGGCGCTCGCGCGGCATTGCGCATGGCGATCCGGTGGACGTGGTCACTCCCCGAGGCCGGGTATGCTTCTGGGCGGCGGTGGGCGATGACCTGGTCGAGGGCGCGGTGGAAGTCAACATGGGCGGCGGCGGCATCATCGGGGCCGAGGACTGGCGCCAAGCCAACGTCAACGAACTCACCGATCTGGAGAACCTCGATCCGATCTCCGGCTTCCCCGTGTACAAGGCCTTGCTGTGTGAGGTCGAAAAACGGGTTGGCTGACAAGGATCGGTGAACCCGCATGCGGGGCTGGTGAATTCTCGATCACGATGAGAGAGCCGCGCAGCCAAATCCGAAAAATGACGCAATCCAAACCTGCGACGAATTTCATG
>CAZSDY010000438.1:0-1946 GCA_964605765.1 uncultured Ectothiorhodospiraceae bacterium
TTCAATAATGTTATTAATCTCCCCCGCTTGCGGGTCCTTCGGGACCCGTTTTTTTGTGCGCCCGGCACGGGCGCACTCCTGGAGGTGCAAGTCCTCCCGTAAGCTGGCCATAGCGAACGAAGTGAAGCGCAACTGCGGAAGGGCGACCGACCGTGGGGAGGAAGCGTGGAGCATAAACCGTGAGCCGATGAACAAGAACCGGATAGAAGGCGCTGCCGAGCAGGGCGAGCGGGCAAGAAGCCGCGAAGCTCTCGTGGCCAAGGCGAAGTGGCGTAAATCCGGCGGTTGTGCGGTGAAGGAGTGCGGTCTTACCCGGGGAGATCTCGCCTCACGCCTGAAAGGGCGACGTGGAGACACGGAGCGAGAAGTCAGCAGAGGCCATAGTAGCCGCCGATAAGGGGCGAAGGGCCGAACGAGAAGGAGCGTCAGACGCCTTGTCGATGAGAACGGTAATGCATCAGATGCCCGCGCAGGCGGGGCGGGTTGTGGAATGGCGAGGTGAAGCCTTGTCCCAATCGACCAGCGATGAAACCGGCCTCCCGCGACAAGAACCGGAGGGCGCAGGGCGAGACCTGCTGGTGCAGGCGCTCGCGAGGGAGAACATGCAACGCGCCTGGAAGCGCGTGAAGGCAAACAAGGGTGCTGCGGGTGTTGACGGTCTGGACATAGCCCGGACGGGAGAACACCTCAAACACGCCTGGCCGGCCATCAGGCAACAATTGCTGGACGGCACGTACAGGCCGCAGCCTGTGCGGCGCGTGGGCATCCCGAAGTCGGATGGGAGTGAACGGGAACTGGGTATTCCCACCGTGACCGACCGTCTGATTCAACAGGCACTGTTGCAAGTGCTGCAACCGCTGATCGATCCGACGTTCAGCGAACACAGCTACGGGTTCCGCCCCGGACGCCGGGCGCGGGACGCGGTGCTGGCCGCGCAGCGGTACGCGAGCCAAGGTTGCCATATCGTGGTGGACGTGGACCTGTCGAAGTTCTTCGATCGGGTCAACCACGACATCCTGATCGAGCGTCTGAGCAAGCGCGTGAACGACGCCGGGGTGATCCGGCTGGTGCGCGCCTACCTCAACGCGGGCATCATGGATGGCGGTGTGGTGATCGAGCGGATGGAGGGGACGCCGCAGGGCGGCCCGCTCTCGCCGCTGCTGGCCAACGTGTTGCTGGACGAAGTGGATCGGGTGCTTGAACGCAGAGGGCATCGCTTTGCCCGCTATGCCGACGACTGCAATGTGTATGTGCGCAGTCAGAAGGCGGGCGAGCGGGTGATGCGTCTGCTGCGGCGCTGCTACGACAAACTGCACCTGAAGATTAATGAATCCAAGAGTGCAGTAACCTGTGTGTTTGGCCGCAAGTTCCTTGGCTACGCCCTGTGGCGGGCCGGAAACGGCGAGGTACGACGCGGGGTGTCGAAGAAGGCGCTGGAGACGTTCAGGCAACGGATCAGGCAACTGACCCGGCGCAACGGCGGGCGCAGCATGGCGGAGGTGATTGAACGGCTACGCAGCTATCTGCTGGGCTGGAAGGGGTACTTTGGGCTGGCGCAAACGCCCAGTGTCTGGCGCAGGCTGGACGAGTGGATACGCCGTCGCCTGCGTGCCCTCCAACTGAAGCAGTGGCGGCGGGGCAAGACGATCTACCGGGAGCTGCGCAAACTTGGGGCCAATGCCTGGGTGGCGCAATCGGTGGCGGCCTTGAGTCGCCGCTGGTGGCATAACAGCCTCTCTGCCGTGCACCATGTCCTAACGATTGCCTACTATGACCGGCTGGGAGTGCCGCGTCTCTCATGACCTCAACTTCTCGAACCGCCCGGTGCGGACCCGCATGCCGGGTGGTGTGGCAGGGGATCGGTCAGCAGTGCTGACCGCCCCTATGCCGATTGAGAGGATGGTCTATACTGCTAGTGATAAACTAGTAGAGGCGTCAACGTGATG
>CAZSDY010000439.1:0-1943 GCA_964605765.1 uncultured Ectothiorhodospiraceae bacterium
ATCTCCGCGCAGTCTTGCTCAGCTCGGATTAAATGGGAGACACGCACCGCAGCCTCACGTACAGGTCGCCATCGGCGGCGGCATTATGGGCACCAGCCTGTCTACCATCTCGCCAAGGAGGGTTGGACGAACTGCGTGTTGGTCGAAAAAGCCGAATTGACATCGGTATCGAGAACATCCAACAGGGCCAGGCGCCGCAGTAGTCCCGAGTGCTTCACCGAGCAGCGAAGTGACATATTGTCGCGCCAAGGTACGACCACGGATCGGTCGAGGAGACCTGAGGCGGCGATGATTAGCAGGTGGGCTCGTCGGTGAAAACGCACCAGCACTTGGCGCTGTTCAATCCCGGAGCTTCGCGGGCACCTTTTGCACGTATTTTTTCAACAGCGCAGGTGCGGCCGAGAAGCCGTTGAATGTTGCCGCCCGCTACGCGTTATCGTCCAATCGCGTAGGTGTCCCGTCGCGGGTCGGCCCCGCCACTGAGCACGCCGGATACGGGATCCACGGTAATCGCCGACATCACCCCCATGTCCATCGGGTCCCAGTCCGTCACGGTGCGCACATCATGACCGCGGGCCGTTAACTGCCCCGCTATTGCAGGATCGATGCGCCCCTCCAGATTCAACCGGGCCGGCAGATAATCGTGCGGCCAGAACGAGTTGGGGAAATTCCAGACACTGAAGCGCGGCTGCTCGATCGCCGCCTGGGGGTTCATGCCAAATTCGACGATGTTCAGGAAGGTCTGCACCATAGCCTGGCACTGGGCGTCACCGCCCGGGCACCCGAAGGGCATGAACAACTTGCCCCGATGAAAGGCGATAGCCGGGTTCGGCGTCAGCCGCGGGCGTTTCCAGGGCTGCAGGCTCGACGCATGCGCGGGGTCCAACCAGCTCTGATAGCCGCGGCAGGACATGCTGAAACCGAGCTCGGGAATGATCGGATTCGTCGCATTCGGATCGCTTGGCGTTGCCGAGAACGCGTTGCCCCAGCGGTCCACGACGCAAGTGTAGCTGGTATCGGTATGCGCGCCGCGGTCCTCGGTGCCGGCGCTTGCCGCTGGCGGCGCGCTCGCGGCGCCGGACAGCAGACCGGGCGGCGGCATGTCGGCAAAAGCACTTTGCATGTCGATCTCGGCACGCCGGCGCCGGGTATAGTCGCCAGACATGAGCCGATCGATCGGAACATCGACCTGATCAGGATCGCCGAAGTAGTGGTCGCGATCGGCAAAGGAGAGACTCAACGCCTGCGACAAGAGATGAATATAGTCGGCGCTGTTGTGACCAAGCGCAGCGAGGTCGTCATCGGCCAGCATCTGCAGCACTTGGCCGACGACCGGCCCCTGACACCAGGGACCGCAGGTAAAGACGCCATACTCGCGATACGATGCCCGCACCGGCGCCTCGTGTCCGACCGCAAAGTCGCACAGGTCCTGATAGCGCAACAGACCGCCCTGCGCCTCGCTGAAGGAGGCGATTTCGCGACCAATTTCACCCCGGTAGAAAAAATCCCGGGCAGCGCGAATCGCCGCTCCACGTCCCTGTCCGGCATGGGCGCGTTCAACATCGACCAGGCGGACGAAGGTGTCCGCCAGAGCGCTTTGCACCAGCCGGTCCCCCACCTTCGGCATGGCCCCGCCCGGCATGAAGATCGCCGCATTCGCCGGCCACACCGGCCCCTCGCTAAACTCCTCCACGAGCTGGTTCTGCACCACGGCCGATACCGGAAAGCCGTCCCGGGCGAGCTCGAGTGCCGGCGTGATGACTTGCTCGAGGGTCATCGTGCCGTAACGTTCGAGCGCGCTCAGCCACGCATCCGGGGCCGACGGCACCACCGCCCGCAGAATCCCGAGCGGCAGGTCATTGCCGCAGTGTTCGCGGAAATATCCGATCGAAGCACCGCGCGGCCAACGACCAAGCCCGCTGATGGTCACGACCGAATCCGTT
>CAZSDY010000440.1:0-1939 GCA_964605765.1 uncultured Ectothiorhodospiraceae bacterium
ACAGCTTGACCTCGTGGTTCTCCGGATCGAACACCACGACCTTGCCCCAGCCCGTGTCCCCGACGAAGATTCGCCCCCGGTTGTCGGCGTGTACCGCGTACGGCTTGCGCCGCCTCGTCGGGTGGTGCGGGGACGGCGGGCGCCGCGGTCAGGTTTACGATGAGGTCTCCTTGGGAGACCCGGTCGCCGACCGATACCCGCACCTCGCTCACGCGTCCTGCGCGGGGCGCGGGGACGTCCATGGATGCCTTGTCGCTTTCCAGCGTGATCAGGGAATCATCCACATCGACGCTGTCACCGGCGCCCACCAGGACCTCGATGATGGGCACGTCGGAAAAGTCCCCTATATCGGGCACACGCACCTCGATGAGATCTGCCGGCAAGGGTGCCGGGGCACTCGGTGCGGGGAGCGCCGGCGTGTCGGATGTCTCCTCGGACTCCATGGTCAGTATCAAGGAGCCTTCCGAGACGCGGTCGCCGAGCGCCACCTTGAGCTCCTTGATCCGGCCCGCCGCTGGAGCGGGGACATCCATGGAGGCCTTGTCGCTTTCCAGCGTCACCAGCGCATCTTCCGCCACCACGGTATCGCCCGGCGAGACCAGGATATCGATGATGGGCACATCGCTGAACTCGCCGATATCGGGCACGTGGACCTCAGTCAGTTTCGCCACCAGGCAGCCTCCAGGGTCGGGTGACCCGCTCATTGGTACATCGGGTCGGGAGATTCGGGATCGATATCGTAGCGGGCGATGGCCTTGGACACCTGGCTGGCGGCGAGCTCGCCGTCGTCGGCCAGCGCCTTGAGTGCGGCCACCGTGATGTGATAGCGATCGACCTCGAAGAAGCGGCGCAGGCTGGTACGCGTGTCGCTGCGCCCGAACCCGTCGGTACCGAGCACCACGTAGCGGCGATCGACGAGAGGTCGTATCTGATCGGCGTAGAGCTTGACATAATCAGTGGCTGCCACGACCGGCCCCTGGCGCTTCTCCAGACTGGCTTGCACGTAACTCATGCGAGCGGTCTTCTCCGGATTGAGCCGGTTCCAGCGCTCGGCGGCCAAGCCCTCGCGGCCGAGCTCGGTGAAGCTCGGTACGCTCCACACATCTGCCGCCACACCGAAATCCGATGCCAGCAGCCGTGCCGCCGCGATGACCTCGCGCAGGATCGTCCCCGAGCCCATGAGCTGCACCCGCGGGCCATCGACGTCGCTCGTCTCGAATGGGTACATGCCCCTGACAATGCCCTCGCGCACGCCCTCCGGCATCGCCGGATGCACGTAATTCTCGTTCATGAGCGTCACGTAGTAGAAGACGTTCTCCTGTACCTGGAACATGCGCCGCAAGCCGTCCTGGATGATGACGGCAAGCTCGTAGGCAAACGTCGGATCGTAGGACACGCAGTTCGGGATGCTGGCCGCCATCAGATGGCTGTGCCCGTCGTCGTGCTGCAGCCCCTCACCCGCCAGCGTGGTTCGTCCCGCGGTGCCGCCGAGCAGGAAGCCCCGTGTCTGAATGTCGCCGGCCGCCCAGGCGAGATCGCCTACGCGCTGGAAGCCGAACATGGAGTAGAAGATGTAGAACGGGATCATGTTGATGCCATGGTTGGCGTAGGCCGTACCCGCCGCCATCCACGACGACATGGCGCCCGCCTCGTTGATGCCTTCTTCCAGGATCTGACCGCTGAGCGCCTCGCGGTAGTACATGAGCTGGTCGGCGTCCTGCGGCTCGTAGAGCTGGCCCATGGACGAATAGATGCCGAGCTGGCGGAACAGGCCCTCCATGCCGGAGGGGCGCGCCTCCTCTGGGGTGTGGGGCGCCCCGTGTGTGGGTGCGGTCCGCGTGCGCGGGTGGGGGGGGAAGAGGTTTTTTTGGGCGTCGAAGGACACCGGGGGGGAGAGGACCGCCCCGCCGGTGAGTTTCTTGCCTTTCAGGCGGCCGTT
>CAZSDY010000441.1:0-1922 GCA_964605765.1 uncultured Ectothiorhodospiraceae bacterium
CTGCGCAGGGCGGGTGCGCCCGTCACGCATCAGGATCTCGGCTGGCCGCGGGATTTTTACACCGCAGCCGTGAAGCATGCGCGAGAGATCCGCGATCGCTATACGTTTTTGGACCTCGCCGTGGACAGCGGCCATTTCGACGGCGATGCGCTACCAGGGTGATTTTTCCGTGCCCGCGGACCAGAACACGATCGGTCGGGAGCCCCTTTGATGTGGCCTCGTGCGCTAATCATGAGCGGTCGAGTCCGTGCTGCTGCACGCGGTGAATGCGGGCGCTCGCACATATCGACTATTAACTTTACGGCGCGTCGCGAAGCACAATCCAGGGCATCGATGCATGAGTAAGCGTTATCAAATACACGAGCGTCAGAATCGGATCGTCGCCGAGCTCCGCGCCAATCCGACCGTGCGCATCGTCAAGCTTGCCAAAGCGTTCGACGTTTCCACGGAGACCATCCGCCGCGATTTGGACGAGCTCAGCCGGCGCGGCAAGGTCAATCGCACCTACGGCGGCGCGGCGCTGCCGCCGCTGGCTTTCGAACCCGGTGTCAACGAACGCCTCGGCGAGCACGTGGAAGGGAGATGTCAGGTCGCGCGCGTTGCCGCGAGCCTGGTGCGTTCCGGGGAAATCCTGATGGTGGACGGCGGATCGACCACAATTCATTTTGCCCGATACCTGGCGGCGGAGCACTCGGAGCTGACCATATTGACCAACAGCTTCGGCGTCGCGCAGGTACTGGCTCCCAACCCCTCGCTTCGGATCATCGTCTGCCCAGGAGATTTCCAGGCCCGGGAAGGCATCGTGTACGGCGCTGAAACGCTCAGTTTTCTCGAGCGATTCTTTGCCGACAAGACCTTCATCGGAGCCAGCGGGTTGACCACGGAAGGACCAAGCGAGGTCAACTCCAGCGCGACATGGGTGAAACGGCGGATGCTCGAGCGTGCGCAACGGTCCATTCTCCTTGCTGACCGAAGCAAATTCGACAAACGCAACCTCGAAACTGTGTGCACACTCACCGAGCTCGATGATCTGGTGACCGACGGGCAACCGGGACCGGCACTACGAAAATCGCTGCTTGACGCCAACGTGCAGCTACATGTCGCCGGAGCGGAGAACGTCGGCGCCCCGTCACTTTGACGGATAATGCGTGACTTTCAGATTCAAGGTCTGCACCGGTCAAACCAGCGGTGCCGCGCACGACCGTGCCGGTCTACACGCTGGTGCCGCCGACCGTCAGGCCGTCGATGCGCAAGGTGGGTTGTCCCACGCCGACAGGCACGCTCTGTCCTTCCTTGCCGCACACGCCGACACCGGTGTCGAGCGCCAGGTCCGTGCCGACCATGCTCACGCGGGTCAACACGTCGGGGCCGTTGCCTATCAGGGTGGCCCCCTTGACCGGTCGCGTCACCTTGCCCTTCTCGATCAGGTACGCCTCGCTCGCCGAGAACACGAACTTTCCCGAGGTAATGTCGACCTGCCCGCCGCCGAAGTTCGCCGCATAGAGCCCCTTGTCCACGGATGCCACGATCTCCTCGGGCGCGTAGCCGCCCGCCAGCATGTAGGTGTTGGTCATGCGCGGCAGAGGCAGGTGCGCGTAGGACTCGCGACGGCCGTTGCCGGTCGAGCAGGTGCCCATCAGGCGCGCGTTGAGCTTGTCCTGCATGTAGCCCTTGAGGATGCCTTTTTCGATGAGCATGGTGCACTGGCTGGGCACGCCCTCGTCGTCCACGTTGAGGGAGCCGCGGCGCGCCGGCAACGTGCCGTCATCGACCACCGTGCACTGCTCGTTCGCCACGCGTTCGCCAATGCGGCCCGCGAAGGCCGAGCTCTGCTTGCGGTTGAAGTCGCCTTCCAGCCCGTGCCCGATGGCTTCGTGCAGCAGGATACCGGGCCATCCCGGCCCCAGCACCACGGTCATTGT
>CAZSDY010000442.1:0-1915 GCA_964605765.1 uncultured Ectothiorhodospiraceae bacterium
GCCAACGGCCAGTTCGAGATGAACTGGGACTACGACGACTGCCTGCGCACCGCGGACAGACATGCGTTCTTCAAGTTCATGGTCAAGTCGCTGGCCGAGAAGCACGGCTTGCGCGCGACCTTCATGCCGAAGCCGTTCACCAATCTCACCGGAAGCGGCTGCCACGCGCATGTCTCGCTGTGGGACAGGACCGGCAACAAGAACGTGTTTTTCGATCGACGCGACGAGATGGGGCTTTCCAGGCTCGCTTATCAATTCCTCGCCGGCGTGATTCACAGCGCCGACGCGCTATGCGCGTTCTTCACCCCGACCGTGAACAGCTACAAGCGCATCAATGCCCCGCGCACCCTGTCCGGTGCGACCTGGGCGCCCAATGCCGTCACCTACGGCGGCAACAACCGAACGCACATGGTGCGCATCCCCGGTCCCGGACGCTTCGAGCTGCGTCTCATGGACGGCGCCGCCAACCCGCACCTGATGCAGGCGGGCGTGCTGGCTGCCGGGCTCGACGGCATCGCCAACCGGCGCGACCCCGGCAAGCGACTCGACATCAACATGTATACCGAGGGACACAAGGCGCGCGGAGCGAAGAAGCTGCCGCTCAATCTCCTCGACGCCATTCGCCTGACACAAAAGAGCAAGGTGCTGCGCGCGGCGCTCGGCGACGAGACCGTCGACGCCTACACCAAGCTCAAGATGGAAGAGTGGAACAGCTACGCGGCGGCCATCACGCAGTGGGAACGCGACCACACGCTGGATTGCTGACTTGCCGCGCCATTGCCACGATTCATCGAAACCGCACGCGCGAACGAGCCGGCCACGGGGCCCGCTGCGGCGCATCGCACAGGACGACAGCAGATGAAGCACCCTGCGATTGTGCTGACGGACGGCTATTTCAGGGAACCCAACGGCAAGGGAGCGCATGGGCTGGTGCGCGGAACCGACCGGTTTCGCATCCTCGGCGTCGTGGATCAAACCTGCGCGGGGCGTGACGCCGGGGAAGTGCTCGACGGCACGACTCGCTGCATCCCCATTGTCGGCGACGTGCGCGCGGCGATGGCGCTCGGTCCGACGCACGCCATCGTCGGCATTGCGACGCAGGGCGGGCACTTCACGGCCGGACTTCGCGCGTTGATCCTGGAATGCGTGAAAGCGGGGCTCAGCGTCGTCAACGGGCTGCACGACGAGGCCGGCGAAGACGCGGAAATCGCCGCGGCTGCGGCGGCCACGGGCGTCGAGCTCATCGACCTGCGAAAATCCAGGCCGAAGCGCGAGCTGCACTTCTGGAGCGGCGCCATCGCACGCGTGGCGGCGCCGCGCATAGCGGTGCTCGGCACCGACTGCTCACTCGGCAAGAGAACCACCACGCGCCTGCTGATGCAGGCGCTCGAGGAGCAAGGAGTAAGGACGGAGATGATCTACACCGGGCAGACCGGCTGGATGCAGGGCGCGCGCTATGGCCTGGTGCTCGACTCGGTCCCCAACGACTTCGTCAGCGGAGAACTGGAACACGCTATCGTGAGCTGCGACCGCGAGGCCGCGCCCGACGTCATCCTGATCGAAGGGCAGTCGGCGCTGCGCAACCCCAGCGGGCCGTGCGGCGCGGAGCTGCTGTGCTCGGGTGGCGCGCGCGGCGTGGTGCTGCAGCACGCGCCGGGACGGACCTTCTATGAAGGCTTCGAGGCGCAAGGGTTCCGGATCCCACCGATCGAAGACGAGATCGATCTCATCGCCCGCTACGGTGCACGCACGCTGGCGGTGACGGTCAGCGGCGAGGCCCTGGGCCCCGAAGCCCTGCACGAGCACATGCGCTCGCTCACCGGCCTGCTCGGGCTGCCGGTCGTCAACCCGCTGGCCGACGGCGTCGGCGCCCTGCTCGAGCCGGTACGCCGGTTCATCGATGACGAGCGCGCGG
>CAZSDY010000443.1:0-1904 GCA_964605765.1 uncultured Ectothiorhodospiraceae bacterium
CTGCCGGCGCATCGGCGCCCTCGGTTGCACGGTCTTATTTGTTGACACGCCCCAAGGGGCATCGGGCCGCCTTCCTCGAGGAGCGCAACGAGCAGCAGCGCGTAGGTCCCTGCCTCCCGGTGCCCCGCGATGTCGGCAAGGCGCGGAACGTCGATGCCGAGAGCCTCGCAGTAGTGGTTGGGCATGCTGAACCTCCTGGCCTAACGCCTTCGTACGGGAAGGATAGCGCAGGAGCGACATCAATTCGACCGTCGCGGCTGATGCGCCAGGCGGCCGCGCGCGCATCGTGGTCTCCATGGAGCACGAGTACTCCCGCGATCAGGACGTGGAGTTGCAAATACGAGCAGGAGGTCTATGGCCAGACGGGCAATCACGACCTCCACTCTCCTAGCGTACCACTTCCATCAATGCGTCTCATGACAGAGTGTGGCTGTATTGCCTCTATCCGTGAGATGTGGCATAGTTGCTGTGAGGTGGCGCATGCTGGAAACAAGGACAACTCTGGGCAAGGGTGGCCGACTAGTGATACCTGCCGCGTACCGAAAGGCGCTGGGTGTCGTGCCCGGCGACGAGCTCATCGTGATCCTCGTACAAGGGGAGCTGCGGATCATCACGCCGATGCAGGCCGTGCGGCGCGCTCGGGCGATGGTGCGCCAGTTCGTGCCCGAAGGGACACCGCTCGTCGACGAATTGCTCACGGATCGGCGCGAGGAGAGCGCCCGTGAGTAGCGAGTCGGTGGTACTGGACGCCTCGGCTCTGCTCGCCATGTTGAACGACGAGCCGGGTGGCGAGCGCGTGGCGGCGATGCTGCCCCGTGCGTCGATGAGCGCCGTGAACCTGTCGGAGGTGGTGGCCAAGTTGGCCGAGCACGGTATGCCTGAGCCGGTGATACACTCGGCCCTCGAGGGTCTCGGGCTCGAAGTGGTCGACTTCGATCGCGCGATGGCATACCTAGGTGGTCAGCTTTGGCCGCCGACGAAGTCACTCGGGCTCTCGTTGGCTGATCGCGCTTGCATCGCCCTCGGGCAACAGCTTGGCATGCCCGTGATTACGGCGGACCATCTCTGGTCGCGGTTGGACGTGGGGGTTGACGTTCAGGTCATTCGATGACGTGAGCGAGATCCGATTCGTTCGGCAGGACTTCAAGACCTGATCGGCCTCTCGTTCGAAGATGTCTGCCAGTTTCTCGCGACATCGCGTGTCCATGATCTACCGTCGCTGGAGGGACATGGCTCTCGGACGACTGCGGCAAGACTGACGACAGCGAGGGAGTCGCTGACAGCAATCACTGCGGGTCCAGATCGCGAAGCGTCTCCTATTCCTAATCCCTTCGCTGCAATCCGTGGAGAAGAAACTGCGGCCAGGGGACGGCAGCGACACCTGCTGAGTCGCCGACACTCTCCTGTCCGGGATCGCAGACCATAACAGGTCGGAAGCTGGGGTTGCGGCGGCAGAACTCGAGCACGCCGCTGAAAGCGCGCAGGCTCAGGCGACCAGTCTTGATCTCCACTGCCCACTTCCCCCAGGGACCCGTTGTGACCAGATCGACTTCCAGGGGTTCTTCGCGCCAGTAGTAGATCGCCTGACCGCTGTTCCAAGCAGCCGCGATGCACGCGTTCTCCAACCAACGGCCCCACCGCTCCGGGTGTTGTTCAGACGTAGGCGGCGGATCATCGATGGCGACCGACAGCAGCGCGTTGTTCAGCGTCACCAGCTTCGGAGGCGCGGCTCGCTGGCGAACGACCTTGCCGGAGTACTTCTGCACCCCAACAATCAGGCACGCCTCTTCAAGCAAGAGCAGATACTGTGCGATTGTCTCGAGGTTCCTGGGTGACGTTGTGCTTCCAATAGGCGTCGAAGTCACCGCTGGCTCTGAGCGCCCGCAGGCGCAGCACCGCCTCCG
>CAZSDY010000444.1:0-1902 GCA_964605765.1 uncultured Ectothiorhodospiraceae bacterium
CTACGGGAGACCGCGATATGTCGGGCCGGATCTGGGCGGGGGCCCGCGCGCGCACCGACGCGTGCTACCATCGCCACCATGCATGCCACATCCGCCGCCGTGCTGCGTGAGACTTTCGGCTACGACAGCTATCGCGGTGCGCAGCAATCCATCATCGAGCACACCGTGGCGGGCGGCGACAGCCTGGTGCTGATGCCGACCGGCGGCGGCAAGTCCTTGTGCTATCAGATCCCGGCCATGGTGCGCGATGGCACCGGTGTCGTCATCTCCCCGCTCATCGCGCTCATGCAGGACCAGGTCTCCGCGCTTCAACAGTCCGGCGTGCGCGCCGTCTATCTGAACTCCACCTTGTCGCAAACGCAAGCATTCGCCGTCGAAAGAGCGTTGCGTGGCGGCGCTGTGGATCTGCTCTATGTCGCACCCGAACGGCTGCTCGGCGAGCGCACGCTCGCGCTGCTCGATGAGTTGCCACTCGCGCTGTTCGCCATCGACGAGGCACACTGCGTCTCGCAGTGGGGCCACGACTTCCGTCCCGAGTACCGGCGTCTGTCGCTGCTCCAGGCGCGCTACCCCGGCGTACCGCGCATGGCGCTCACGGCAACCGCCGACGCGCCGACCCGGCGCGAGATATTGACGCAGCTCGGGCTCGAGCAAGCGCGCGCCTTCGTGAGCGGCTTCGACCGGCCGAATATCCGCTACGCCGTGGTGCCGAAGAGTACGCCGCGCGAGCAGCTCCGGCGTTTTCTGGAGGCATCGCACCGCGGACATGCGGGTATCGTGTACTGCCTTTCGAGGCGCAAGGTCGAGCAGACAGCCGAGTGGCTTCGATCGCAGGGGTTCGACGCGCTTGCCTATCACGCGGGCCTCACGAGCGAGACGCGCAGCGCTCGCCAGCGGCGCTTTCTCGATGCCGACGGTGTGGTGATGGTCGCCACGATCGCTTTCGGCATGGGCATCGACAAGCCGGATGTGCGCTTCGTCGCGCACCTGGATCTGCCGAAGAGCATCGAGTCCTACTACCAGGAAACAGGGCGCGCCGGGCGCGATGGGTTGCCGGCCGATGCCTGGATGGCCTACGGGCTGCAGGATGTGATCATGCTGCGCCAGTTCGTGGACCGCTCCGAGGCGGGTGAGGCGAGGAAACGCGTGGAGGTGCAGAAGCTCGATGCTATTCTCGGTTACTGCGAGCTGAGCACTTGCCGGCGCCATGCCCTGCTCGATTATTTTGCCGAGGCATCGGGCGAGACCTGCGGAAATTGTGACAACTGCCTGGCGCCGGTCGAGACATGGGATGCGACCGAGGCGGCGCGCAAGGCGCTGTCGTGCGTCTACCGCACCGGGCAGCGATTCGGCGCGGGCCACGTCATCGACGTGCTGCGCGGCGCGGCCAACGAGCGCATGGAGCGTCTGAATCACGCTCGACTGTCCACCTTCGGCATAGGCAAGGACTTGCAGACCGCGCAGTGGCGCTCGGTGTTCCGCCAGCTCGTCGCACGGGGCCTGCTGCGGGTCGATGCCGAGGGTTACGGCGCGTTGCTGCTCACGCCCGCCAGCCGCGGCGTCCTGCGCGGCGACACCGAGGTGATGCTGCGCCGCGACGCCGCCGAGCCACCGGCACGCCGTGACAAGAGTGCTCGCGCTCGGCGCTCCGAAGGCATACCGCCCGCGCATGCCATGTCAGCCTCGCGGCACGCGTTATGGGAGGCGCTGCGCGCGCATCGCCTGGAGGTGGCCAAGGCCCAGGGTGTGCCGCCCTATGTGATTTTCCACGACACGACATTGTGGGAGATGGTCGAACGCCGCCCGTCGACGCTCGACGAGCTTGCCGGCATCAGCGGCGTGGGCGAGACCAAGCGCACCCGCTACGGGCCGGCTTTCCTGTCTATCATCTCCAAGGGGACA
>CAZSDY010000445.1:0-1901 GCA_964605765.1 uncultured Ectothiorhodospiraceae bacterium
CTACGGGAGGGTTCGACAAGTCGGGGTGGTAAGGCGTGGTTGAACGACAAGAGGATGCGTGAATCGTGAATGTGGTGATGGTCGGTGCGGGTTATGTGGGGTTGGTCTCGGGCTCGTGTCTTGCCGAGTTCGGCGCGTCGGTGACCTGCATCGACGTGGATGCCGAGCGCGTGGAACGCCTGCGTCGCGGCGAAATCCCGATCTACGAGCCGGGTCTGGACGAACTGGTCGCCGGCAACGTGCGCGAAGGACGTCTGCGCTTCGCCACGAGCTTCGAAGCGCCGATCCGCGACGCGGATCTCGTCTTCATCGCGGTCGGTACGCCCACGCGCCGTGGCGACGGCCACGCGGATTTGCGCTATGTGTTCTCCGCGGCCCGGGAGATCGCGGCCCATCTTGGCGGATTCACGGTGGTGGTGGACAAGTCCACGGTGCCGGTTGGCACGGCACGCCAAGTCGCGCGCATCATTCACGAGCACAACCCGGACGCCGATTTCGAGGTGGCATCGAACCCGGAGTTCCTGCGCGAGGGTGCTGCGATCTCCGACTTCATGCGCCCGGACCGTGTGGTGATCGGCGTGGAAAGCGAGCGCGCCGAGGCGCTGCTCCGTGAGCTCTACCGCCCGCTCAATCTCATCGAGACCCCGATCGTGGTGACGGATCTGGAAAGCGCCGAGCTCATCAAGTATGCCTCCAACGCGTTTCTCGCAACCAAGATCAGCTTTATCAACGAGATCGCCGCACTCTGCGAGGCGGTGAGCGCGGACGTGCATGCAGTCGCCAGGGGCATGGGACTCGACGGGCGAATCGGGCGCAAGTTCCTGCACGCGGGTCCGGGCTACGGCGGCTCGTGCTTTCCCAAGGACACGGTTGCGCTGGCGCGCACCGCGCAGGAGCACGACGTGCCGTGTCGCATCGTGGAGTCCGTCATCGAGGTGAACGCGGCGCAGCGCGCGCGCATGGTGCGAAAGATCCGCCAGGCGCTCGGCGGCAGCGAATCGGGCAAGACGCTCGCCGTGCTGGGGCTCACGTTCAAGCCCGAGACGGACGATATGCGTGAATCTCCGGCACTCGCCATCCTGCCCGCGCTCGTCGAGAAGGGGGCCCGGATCCGCGCGCACGACCCCAAGGGCATGGACGAGGCACGCGCCCTGCTGCCCGACGGTATCGAGTACCTGGAAGACATCTACCAGACGCTGCGCGGTGCCGACGCGGTTGTGCTGCTCACCGAATGGAACACCTACCGGGGGCTCGATCTCGAGCGGACTCGGGAACTGATGGCAGGAGATGTGTTCATCGATCTGAGAAATGTGTACGAACCGCAGGCCATGCGCGCCGAGGGGTTCCGCTACTTCTGCGTGGGCCGCCGAGGGTAGAAGCACGGTGCGGGCCTGGTACCTCGTCTACAGCAAGCTCCACCAGGAGCGGGTGGCGCTCGAGAATCTAACGCGCCAGGGTTACGCCTCGTACGTGCCGATGATGCGCAACCGCAGGCGCCGGCGGGAACGACGCGTGAGCGTGATCGAGCCGATGTTTCCGCGCTATCTGTTCGTGCGCCTTAGCGACACCCTCGATGACTGGGGTCCCATCCGCTCCACGCGGGGCGTCATGCGCCTGGTACGCTTCGGCACGGCGGCCGCGGTCGTTCCCGACACCTTGATCGAGACACTGCGCGAGCGCGAGGGCGACGACGGTGTGCAGGTTCTGCCCGAGCACGAGTTCAAGCCCGGTGAGCGGGTGCGAATCTGCGAGGGGGCCATGCAGGGCTACGAAGCCATATTCAGCGCGCGATCGGGCAAGCAGCGTGTGCTGCTGTTGCTCGAGATCGCCGGCAAGACGGCACGCGTCATGCTCGACGCCGACGGAATCGAGCCCGTTTCAAGGGGTCAGATCCCTTGAAT
>CAZSDY010000446.1:0-1880 GCA_964605765.1 uncultured Ectothiorhodospiraceae bacterium
ACAGCCTCGGACTGCGGCTCGGTGAAACCCTCAACCTCGAAATCGGCGACATCGATGCCGAACGCAGAAACGTCCATGTCCGTTGCGGCAAAGGCGCCAAGGACCGCTTCGTCATCTTACCCTCGACTACCCTCACCGTGCTCCGCAAGCTCTGGTCTTCCCACCGCCACCCACGCCTCCTGTTCCCGGGTCGTCCCGCCCCCGACCAGACCCCGGCACCCAACGTCATGGACCGCGGCAATGTCCAGAAAGGCTTCAAGCGCGCCGTCCTCGATGCCGGCATCCACAAGCACGTTTCCATCCATTCCCTCAGACACAGCTACGCCACCCACATGATCGAAGCCGGGCTCAACCTCCGCGCCGTTCAGGAACAACTCGGCCATGCCTGCCCCAAAACCACCGCCCGCTACGTCCGCATCACCGAAAAGTCCTCCGGCGATGCGCAAACCATGATCAACCGCCTCGTCGCGGAACTCGCCACCGTCATCCGACGTCAGACGGCGGCGCACTGATCATGGCCGCCCCCCTGCATCTGGCTGACCTCGTCAACATCGCCATGCCGGCCTTGATCAAAAAGCACGGCTCCCGGCTCACCGCACATCAGCGTCACGCGCTGCGCGCCATCGCCGAGTGTCGCACCAGCGCCTTCGGTGCCACCACCATGGTCTGCCCCGACTGCGGCACCGTCAAACCGCGCCTGCGCTCCTGCGGCAATCGAAGCTGTCCGCGCTGCCAGCATCACACCGCCCGCCAGTGGCTCGAGCGCCAGCACGCCAAGCTCCTGCCCATCGACTACTTCTTGGCGACATTCACCTTGCCGAAACAACTGCGACCCATCGCCTATCGCTACCCCAAGGCAGTCTACCCAGCGTTGTTCTCAGCCGTGGCCGCGACCCTCAAGTCGTTCGGGCTCAACCATCCCGGGCTCCATGCCGACATCGGCTTCTGCACCGTCCTCCACACCCACTCCCGGCGCCTCGACTATCACCCCCATCTGCATGTCGTGATCCCCGGGGGCGGTATCGACAAGCGCACAGCTCGGATGCGTCTGTGGCGCAAGCTCGAGGGCCAATATCTCTTCAACGCCTTCGCCCTCGCCAAGGTCTTCCGTGCCAAAATGCTCGACGCCCTGGTCCGTGCCGGCATAGACCTGCCTACGGCATTGCCAACGAAATGGGTCGTGCACTGCAAGCACGT
This sequence comes from uncultured Ectothiorhodospiraceae bacterium, assembly GCA_964605765.1. Classification (GTDB taxonomy): domain Bacteria; phylum Pseudomonadota; class Gammaproteobacteria; order HK1; family HK1; genus CAZSDY01. The sequence continues at coordinate 1,198 of CAZSDY010000446.1, forward strand.
GGGGCGTGGCCTCCCGGTCCTGAAATACCTCTCCCGCTACCTCTACCGGGGCGTCCTCTCCGAGCGCGACCTCCTTCGCTACGACGAACAACGCCAGACCGTCACCTTCCGCTATCGGGAGGCAAAGACCCAGCGCATGGCCCACCGCACATTGCCCATCGCAGACTTCCTGTGGCGCATCGCCCTGCACGTCTTGCCCAAGGGGTTGCAGCGCGTGCGCAGCTACGGCTTCCTCCACGGCAACGCCCGCCGGCTCCTCGCTCTGGTGCAACTCGCGCTCCGCGTCCTGCTGCCTCACCGTCCAGACCCGCAATCGCGGCCCTATCTTTGCTCAGCCTGTGGCGCCCCGATGCAGGTCGGGGGCTACCTGCCTCCCCTTCGCAGGTCCGGCTGAATTACGGCGTGGCTGCCTGAAACGCCACAACCCATCGGCTAACCACCGATCAACCGACTTCCCGGAGCAACGTCCATCTTCTGCCAACAATGCAATGTCGCCGCTTGGTCGTTCGTGATCAGAGTTCCCGTCGCCTCCGAGAACCCGAAACGCGACACTCACCGAAACTGTCACCACTCCGCCTTCAATCTCCTCGAATTATTTTCCATTAGATAAAGAGCGACCTCTACTCGGGCTCGTCCAACACGGGATCAGGTCGCGGCTTCGCGCGACCTATCCTTATTTGTTA
>CAZSDY010000447.1:0-1872 GCA_964605765.1 uncultured Ectothiorhodospiraceae bacterium
GCACTTCGTCCAGGCGATCCTCGGCGCCCTGCTCGCGCAGTTGGTTTTCCATATTCGTGAGCATGCCACCGGGCACCTGCGCGACGAGGATGCGTGCGTCCACACCCTTCAGTGCGCGCGCGCACGCCGTGTCGGAGGACGTGTTGTGTCCTGCGCACCCGGCCAGCCGATACGGTGGCGCGCCATCGAACACCGGCTCGCCACCCTGGATGGGCGGGCGCAGGTCGTGGGTCAGGACTTTGTAGGCAATCATTGGTCTTTCCTTCCGTCTTTGGGCGCATGCGCGGCCCCATGCCTTACATTCCCGGAATGCAGCGGCAAGCTCATCGATGGCGCTTGCCACCTCGGCATCGGGCTCGGGCCGAGGGCGCAGGTAGCGACGTGCCACGGTCCACAACTCGTCCACCATCTCGGCCTGCGCGTGCTGAGACATCGCGAGCCACGTTTCTTGCGGAACGCTGAAAGTCATGTGCACATCGTCGTCGCCCACACGGATGAGCATGCGCTCATCCACGATGTTGGCGCTAACATGCGGCTCACCCATTGTCTGACACCTTCCCTGCGTATCCCCCCGGAGCAATCTGTAGCGGCATCATCGCCGCGGGCCTGCGGCCGGGAATCGCACCCGGCCTAGCTCTGTGCGCAGGCCAGCTGTGCGTTAGGCGTAGGCGCCATGCCTCGCCGTCGTCGCGCGTGCCCCATGCGTCGATATTGCCGTCTACCTCGACGCTATCCTCCATGTCGACGCGAGCAGCGAGCGCCCGTTCCGTCGCGGGGGTGCGAGACACGATCGCGGTGCGCGTCTCGCAGATAGAATCAACGATGGCCAGCGCAATCACGTCCTGTGCGCGCCCAAGCTTCGTCTCATCGGTGTCGTAGTCGTACCTGTCCGAGTCCTGCATGTCATCTCCCTTTCCGCGGCCCGTCGCCGCGCTTGCATGGATCAATTGCACGCCCCATGCCATCGCTCGCCCCGTGTGTTTCCAAGAACTTACGGCGCTAGGTGCGAAACAGCCTACGCAGCTACCGCGAAGAGGATTTCGCGCCTGCCGCGTAGCGCGTTACGCGGGGCATCTCGTCCCACGTCCGGCCATCGAGAACTCGTCCAGCCTTCTTCTTGTTCTTGCCGCCCCACTGTTTGAAGAAGAACGGCACTCCTGCGCGGTAGCACTGGTCGCGGATGTCACGTGCCCACGACGCCAGCATAGGTCTGGCAGAAGGACCAGACTCGCCGCCGACTATCACCCAGTCAATGCCGCTCAGGTCAAGGTCCGGCAAGGGGGCTAGCAGCGGTTCCAGCGATAGGAACTTGATGGCCGCGTCGGTCTGGCGGAGCTGGTCGATCCTTCTCACGTAGCGCCGAGTCTCGACGCTCACCCCCAGCCACACGTTGACGGGCCAGTATAGCGCTGGATTGAGCGAAGCCACGCGCTCGGCGCGCTTGGTGAGCACCTGAAAGGTGTGCTGGTGCGCGCTACGCATCACATCGAATACCTGCGCGATGAAGGACATGGGCACGTCTTCGTGAAACAAGTCGCTCATGGAGTTCACGAACACCATGCGCGGCTTCTTCCACCGCAGCGGTGCATCGAGCATGTGCTCATGCACGATGAGATCAAAGCCGCGGGCGTAGTTCGGCTGCCCCATGGCCTGGAGGCGCTTGGCCATGCGCTCGGCGTAGCAGTGCTTACAACCGGGGCTGACCTTGGTGCAGCCGGTGACCGGGTTCCACGTCTCGTCTGTCCATTCGATTCTGGAGCGTGTCATGCTACCCCTTCTTGCGCTGCGCGCATTCCGGACACCGCACGCCGAGCGGCAGCAGCTCCCATCCGTCCGGTGGTGACGGCAACGCACGGCGGCAGTCAACACAGC
>CAZSDY010000448.1:0-1866 GCA_964605765.1 uncultured Ectothiorhodospiraceae bacterium
CGCGCGCCGGCAACCCCGTCGCGGCGGGCTTCAGCAACCCGGCACGCGCCAGCGCGAGGCGCCGGGCTTCGCGGAGGCTCAGGCTTTCCAAGGCCTGCCAGGAGCCCGCCAACACAGCGCCCACACGCACGGAGCACGGTGCCGATTCAAGGCCAGGCCTCGGGCACCAGGGCGACGAGCACCGTGGCGATACCGAGCTCTTCCGGCGTGTGTGCCAACCCGCTCACGGCGTGCGTGCAAAAAGGTCACACCGGGACCAGCAACTGCTCGCGCAGCGTGTTTTTCTGCACCTTGCCCATGGCGTTTCGCGGCAGTGCCTCGACGAAGACCACCTGCCTGGGCACCTTGAAGCCTGCAAGGCACTCCTTGAGGCTGGCGATGATCTCGGCCGGGGCCGGCGCAGTCGCCCCGGGGGCCGCTACCACCGCGGCCGTCACGGCCTCGCCGTAGTCCGCATGCGGCAACCCCACCACGGCTGATTCCACGATGCCGTCCATGGCGTCGATGAGCAGTTCGACCTCCTTGGGATAGACGTTGTATCCCCCGCTGATGATGACGTCCTTGGAACGCCCCACCAGGTTGAGATAGCGGTCTTCGTCCCAGCAGCCCAGATCTCCTGTTTTGAAGTAGCCGTCCGCGCTGAACTCAGCGGCGGTCTTGCGTGCCTGGCGCCAGTAGCCGCGAAATACGTTCGGACCCTTGACCTGCACCTCACCCACGCGGCCACCCGTCTCGATCGGCGCACCGGCCGCGTCCACGACGCGCACGCACACCCGCTCCAGCGGCTTACCGACGGTACCCGGCTTGCGTGGCCCGTGAAGCGGGTTGGCGCAATTCATGCCGGTCTCCGACATGCCGTAGCGCTCCAGGATGGTGTGTCCCGAGCGGTGCTGGAACTCATGAAAGGTCTGCTCCAGCAATGGCGCAGAGCCGCAGACGAACAAGCGCATGGCACGGCAGCAGCGCGCGTCGAAAGCGGGCGACGCGAGGAGGCGCGTGTAATGCGTGGGCACGCCCATGAGGACGCTCGCACGCGGCAGACGCTCGATGAGCGCCGCCACGTCGAGCCTCGGCAGGAACAGCATGGTGCTCGCCCCCAGCAGCGCCAGGTGGCAGGCGACGAACAGCCCGTGCACGTGAAACAGCGGCAGCGCGTGGAGCAATACGTCGTCCTCGCGCCAGCCCCATGCCTCGTACAGGGCGAGCGCGTTGCTGGCCAGATTGGCGTGGCTCAGCATCACCCCCTTCGGCCGCCCGGTGGTGCCCGAGGTATAGATGAGCGCGGCCACATCGTTGTCCGCGCGCGGCGCGTCGTCGAACGCGCCGGCAAGCGCCTCGCTGTGCGAGCCGAGCGTGCCCTCGCCCGCCGTGCCCAGCGTCAGGACATGACCCACACCCAGTTGTTGGCCGAGAGCCGTCATGGCCTCGATATCCGCCGGGCGGCAAACGATCGCCCCAGGCTCGGCATCGCCCACGATGTGCTCGACCTCGGCCGTCCGGTAGGCGGTATTCATCGGCACATGCACGAGACCCGCGCGCAGGCAGGCAAGGTACAGGAACAGGCTCTGCGGCGACTTGTCGAGCTGCACTGCCACGCGCTCTCCCGGGCTCAGATGCAAGGATTGCAGCGCGTTGGCATAGCGCGCCGTCTGCGCATCGAGCGCCGCGTAGCACCACTGCGACCCATCGACGGTCTCGATGGCAACCTTGTCCGGCACCTCCAGAGGCCGCCGGCTCAACAAGCCGTAAAGGTTCATCGAACGCCAACAGGCGTGCCGCGAGACATGTCGTCGACGCGACCGCCGGGCCACGCGCCGCCAGGCGTCGCGCCAGACCTGACACCGTGCAAGACCGCCCCTGCCTGTG
>CAZSDY010000449.1:0-1858 GCA_964605765.1 uncultured Ectothiorhodospiraceae bacterium
GTTCCGGTACACTGAGCGCCTGCACCATGGTCTGACCCTGGGGGCCGGCGGCGCTCAGCAACTGTATATGAATGCAATTCAATCCATCGATGCGCGCTCGCTGCACGAGGCACTCACGCAGGGGCGCGAGGTGGCGCTGCTGGATGTACGCGAGCAGGGTGTGTTTGGCAGTGCGCACCTGCTCGTTGCCACCAATCTGCCGTTCGGCCGCCTGGAGCTTGGGGTCGACGCGCTGGTGCCGAGGCACGGCGTGCCCGTGGTGTTGTGCGACGGCGGGGGAGGGCTCGCGGAGCGCGCGGGCCTGCATCTGCTGGTCTCGGGCTACGAGGACGTCAGCGTGCTCGATGGCGGCATCGAGGCATGGCGCGCAGCAGGCTACGAGCTGTTCAGCGGTCTCAATGTGCTGTCGAAGGCGTTCGGCGAGTACGTCGAGGATCACTTCGGTACGCCGCACGTGAGCGCGCAAGAGCTTCGGACGCGCCTTTCAAAGGGCGAGGAGCTCGTGATCCTGGATTCCAGGCCCATGGAAGAGTTCGCCGTGATGAACATTCCCGGCGCTATCGATACGCCCGGCGCGGAGCTCGTGTACCGGGTGCATGATCTGGTGCCGGACCCGAACACCCGGGTCATCGTCAACTGCGCGGGGCGCACGCGTTCCATCGTCGGTTGCCAGTCGCTGGTCAATGCCGGGCTGCGCAATCCCATAGCGGCGCTCGAGGACGGCACCATGGGCTGGACGCTGGCGGGCGAGACACTGGAGCGCGGCGCGAAGCGCCGCTTTGGCGAAGTGTCAGCTGAGGCGCTCGATTGGTCCAGGCAGGCCGCCGAGCGTGTCGCCGAGCGCTTCGGGGTGCGCAAGGTGTCCCGGGCGACGCTCGAACGCTGGATGGCCAAGCGCGATACCCGCACACTCTATGTTTTCGACGTGCGCCAGCCGGACGAGTATTGCGCGGGGCATCTGCGCGGGTCGCGATCAGCGCCCGGCGGTCAGCTCGTGCAGGCTACGGACACCTATCTGGCGGTGCGCCCGGCGCGAATCGTGCTGGTCGACGACACCGAGGTGCGAGCGATCATGACCGCGAGCTGGCTCGTCCAGTCAGGGCTCCCCGCGGTGTTCGTGCTCGAAGGCGGTATCGGTGAGCAGGGCCTGGAAACGGGGCCGGAGCCAAGGCGGGTCGTGTCCTCCGCGGGCGATGTGCCGGCGTTGTCCGCCGCCCGGCTGGCGGGGATGAGCGAGGCGCGGGTCGTCGACTTTTCGACGAGTCTCTCGTACAGGCAATGGCACATCCCGCGAGCCGCGTGGGCGGTGCGCAGCGACCTGGTCCGCTGCGCCGAGCGCCTGCCCCCGGCGGAGTGCTACGTGGTGAGCGCGGACGACACCGATCTGGCACGGCTCGCGGCCGTCGATCTGGCCGCGGCAGCGGCGCTGCCCGTGTGGCGGCTCGATGGTGGAAATGCCGCCTGGCGCGACGCCGGATTTGCGAGCGAGAGCGGTGCCGGCATGCCGCTCAGCGATGCCGACGACGTTTACGAGCGTCCTTACGACCTGGAACACGATCAGAAAGCAGCCATGCGCGCTTATCTATCGTGGGAAGTCGCTCTTGCCGAGCAGGTCAGGCGCGACCAAACGGTGCATTTCCCCGCTTTCGACGCATGCGAGTGACCCCCGCCGGGGCGCATGCCGCTCACGCGTCGCAACGCCCCCTGTAGAAGCGGACTTGTAGGAGCGGCCTTCAGGCCGCGAACCCGCGCGAAACGCGGGCAACCGCGAACGCGGTGGGCACCGCATGGAGTGCCCTGGAGGGTTCGCGGGATGGTGCGACCAGGAAAGGCTGGTCGAGGAGGATTGGAGAATGCG
>CAZSDY010000450.1:0-1851 GCA_964605765.1 uncultured Ectothiorhodospiraceae bacterium
CTGTTCCAGGGGCCTTGGTGTCAATGCCAACACGACGGGCTACCAACCCGTAGTTGGGGGTTCAAGTCCCCCAGGCCTCATTCACAATGCGCTCCGAGTACGTGTGACTACTCGGGTGTGCTCTGGAGAGAAACAGGGCAACTGAGCCCTTGGTAACTCTCCAAGGCTGCGGGGGAGGTTCGAATCCTCCCCGCCGCGAGCATGAGGAATGGAGGAGAGTCGCATGACGTTGTGGCGACAGAGTCGATGTGAAGGCGCCGACAAAGTGCCCTGCATCAGTCTGAGATTGGGTTAAGCCGATGTCCAGCCGGCGGCACGCGAGGTGTCCAGTGGATTTGCCTGCAGCGTGTTCCGTGAACGGCATCGGAAGCGAAAGTGGCTTAGCCACCACCCTCGAAGCGGTAGCTCAACCAGATAGAGCACCTACAGTTTAAGTGGGAGGTTGCGGGTTTGATGCCCGCACGCTTCACCCAGCGGATTGGGCGAACGGTTCGACATTCAACCGCCGGCATGATGCGGCCGCGTTGCTCCTACGAGCGCCGCGGCGGTCGAGTCGGCACCACAGGCGTGGCCTTGAGACCGGGCGGATCCCGGCGTGCCAAATTACCAACGTGCGGCATCCTGCAAGCGGGGGGCTTGCGAGGCCGCACCGAGGACGTTCTGACACGTCTCAAACCCGGTTCCGCCGCAAACGTGGCGTTGCGTGCGTGAATCGTCGCCCGATCCGCGAAATTTGACAGATGCCGTCCCTCGGGGACGGATTACTCCGAGTTCGGAGAGAATCGAGAGGAGGTCAATCACCATGTTCAACGTGTTTCGAATCAAGTCACACGAGAAGGGCCTGTTGTTCCGCCACGGCGAGTTCGAAAAGCTGCTGGAGCCGGGCTTCCACTGGTACTGGGTAGGTTTGATGAATCTTGCCGGTGTGAAGGTCGCGATTGTCTCCACATTGGAGACCAAGTTCGAGCACACGCTCCTCGACGTGCTGGTCCGGCATGACTCCGTCCGCGAGGCGCTGACCGTGGTCGAGCTGACCGACAGTGAGCGTGCGCTCGTCTGGAAGGATGGTCGCCTGGCCTACATCCTGGGTACGGGGCGGCACGCGTTCTGGAATGAGCCGTACTCGCTGGATGTCGAGGTATTCGACACCGGTAAATCGCGTTTCGAGCACGAGAAAATGGATGCCGTTCTGTCTCACCCCGGCTGGACGAAGTGGTTTGTCACGGTGAATGTGTCTGAGCACGAGGACACACTGCTGATCAAGGACGGCAGGATCGTCGAAAAGCTCGCTCCGGGTCGCCACGTATTCTGGACCCCCTCTGGCCAGTGGAGCACCAAGGCCATCGATCGTCGCGAGCAACTCGCCGACATTGCCGGCCAGGAGATCATGACCCGGGACAAGGTGACGCTTCGGCTCAACCTGCTCGTCACCTATCGGGTGGCCGACGCGATGAAGGCGGTGAGTGTGGTCACCAATTATGCGGAGGCGCTCTATCGGGCTGCACAGCTCGCGCTGCGGGCAGCCGTGGGCACGCGGACACTCGACGCATTGCTGGCGGACAAGGACTCGATCAGCCGTGAGGTGGGCGACACTGTAGCCGAGCGAGCGGTAGAGTTCGGCGTTGTCGTGAAGAGCGTCGGCTTGAAGGACATCATCCTGCCTGGCGAGATGAAGACCATTCTCAACCAGGTTATCGAAGCGGAGAAGGTCGCACAGGCCAATCTGATCAGGCGGCGCGAGGAGACCGCTGCGGCACGCAGTCAGGCGAACACCGCCAAGCTGCTGGCGGACAACCCTGTCCTTGCGCGGATGAAGGAGCTGGAGATGGTCCAGGAGATCCTGGCCGGTGC
>CAZSDY010000451.1:0-1834 GCA_964605765.1 uncultured Ectothiorhodospiraceae bacterium
TTACCTACCTGACCTGCGATGCATCCTGCTTTTGACCAAGGCAAATATAGCTAGTACCTCTGCACGATGATTGTGAATGAATCAAGCCGCAACAAGGTGGTGTTCATGCCACTTTGGATAGGCGCGTCCCAGCTTCTCTCGGGCCTGCTCTATCCCGAACATCCAGCGCACCCGTGCACCGGCTGCGTTGCGTCGTCGCTCCCATGCCGCGACCTGTGTCTCGAGCATGTCCCGGTCGGGAATGCGCCGGTCCAGGCACTGGCGCACGAGCACACCGATTTCAATCTCGACCATGTTCAGCCAGCTCGCGTGCTTGGGGACGTAGTGGAACTCCAGGCGACTGAGCACGGCGCGCGCAAGCGCCGGCGCGAACGCCTGGTAGAGCGCGCCGGGCTTGTGCGTCGACAGATTGTCCATCACCACCCGAACCCTCTCGGCATCGGGGTAGTGCACGAACGCAAGGTCATGCATGCACCGGGCGAAATCGAGCGCCGTGCGCCGCGCCGTGACATCGACATGGCGCCAGGGTTGATGCGCATCGAGGTATACGAACAGGTTCGCTGTACCGTTGCGCCGGTATTCGTAGTCGATGCGCGCCACCCGCCCGGGCCGTGCGGGGACCGGCACGCGGCTCTCGCCGATGAGCTGCACCGGGGTTTCATCGAAGCACACCACTGGCCGTGCAGGGTCGGGCTTGGCGGTGTACAGCGACAGCACGTCTTCCATGCGCGCGACGTATTCGCTGTCCACGCTCGGGATACACCACATTTTCTTCTGCCAGGGCTTCAACTGCTGCTCTGCCAGGCGACGACGCACCGTTTCGCGCGACAACTCCCCGTGCTCGGTGCGCCGCACCAATTCGCCCGCCAGCAGCTCCAGCGTCCAGCGCGCGCTGCCCTCGGGCGGCGTCGAGCACGCGATGGCCACCAGCAGCGCTTCCTCGTCACCGCTCAGCTTGCGCTCGCGCCCCGGGCGCGGCGCCTCGGCCAGCGCGAACTCCAGGCCACCCTCAACAAACCGGCGCTTGGTCCGGTACACCGTCGACGTGCCCACCGACAGCGTCTTCGCGATGCCCTCATCGCTCTCTTTGCGATGGGCCGCGAGCAGCACTTGCGCGCGCTTGACCCGTCGCACTCGCTCCGTACCTTGACTGACCATCTTATTCAGCGTTTCGAGCTCCGACTCGCCGAGCTCGACGATGTATCGTATGTTCATCTCTACCCCCGCGTTGGTGACGGGGACAGTCGATCATGGTGCGCCGCGCATGTCGATCTCCCACAGCGACACCCAACTGTTCTCAGAGCGACAAGGACAGTACCTGGCCTTCATATACGCCTACACGAAGGTCAATGGGCGTGCGCCGGCACAGGCCGACATCCAAAAATACTTCGGGGTTTCACCACCCAGCGTCCATCAGATGCTCCTGACTTTGCAGCGCAATGGCCTCCTCCGGCGTACCCCGGGGAAAGCTCGCAGCATCGAAGTCCTGATACCTTCGGATATGCTGCCGGTGCTGCGATAAGTCGCTGTTTTCAATCGATCAAAACCACTGTGTCGAAGTACTAGAGCAATTGGACTAGACGATTAGCGTGATGCAATTGGGGCTAGTCCCCCATTTCGGGCGAAATATCCCCCGGCGCCCTGCCGCTTCGATACCCGGATGGCATGCATTCCCCCGGTTCGCGGGCGTCTGGAGGCACACGAGAAGGCTGGCACGGAAGCTGCAGTTCCATTCACAGGGCGAGTGCGGAGCGCCTTCGTCCCAATCCATGAGCACAGATAGACGGGGGAATATGAAATGAAATCGGCAACATCTGTTTTGCGACCTCTCGTG
>CAZSDY010000452.1:0-1833 GCA_964605765.1 uncultured Ectothiorhodospiraceae bacterium
GTGGCGATGAACGTGAAAGGCGTCGTGAACACCGCGTCGCCGGGGCCGATGTCCCAGGCAAGCAGCGGCATCAGCAGCGCGTCGGTGCCGCTCGAGCACGTGACGGCATGCTCGACGCCCGCGTAGCGGGCGAGCGCGTGCTCGAGCTCGCCGACCTCGGGCCCCATGATGAAACGCCCGTGCGCGAGCACGCTGTCTATCCCCGCGCGGATGTCGGGTTCGATGGCGGCGAACTGCGCCTTCAGATCGATGAAAGGAATGCTCACGCTTTGTTGGGTCTCCTGATGATTGCGGGCCGGGCTTGCCCCGCGGGCGACGACCTGCGGATATCAGACGTCGAGCGCGGCCTGGAATATCGGCTGATCCTTCGCCACCAAACCCCCGAGAACAACCTCGCGCACAGGGGATCTGTTGAGATCGAAGAATGGGCGAAACGCATGGAAGGCCGGCAAATGCTCTGGAAACTTGCGTTCGGGATTGCGGCGCGCCTCCTCGAAGGCGTATGCGATCGAGAACAATCGCCAGCATCCCCAGGCAACGAGCTCGATGACCAACGCAGCCTTCTCGATCGGCTTATGCGCTGCGGTGAACAGGACATTGGCATCGAGGAAGACCCTCATTTATCGGATGCGGTTTCCGCCCGGGCGATATGCTCACGATCGTCTCCGGAAATCCCATCCTGCCGATCCCATTCCGCAATCTGCGCGTCACTGTAGGTCTCGATCTCCAGTATCGCGGCGAGGCCCTCGGGGTTTTCCTGGTATGTGGTATCGCAGGCGGCGCAGGTGAGATCGGCGCCGAGGCGCTCGCCGCATTCGCACATCCAGCCGATGCGCCGTGCGGGGTTGCCGACAACGAGCGCGTGAGCGGGCACGTCGCACGTCACCACGGCGCCCGCGCCGACGAAGCACCACTTGCCGAGCGTGGTGCCGCACACGATGGTGGCGTTGGCGCCGATGGTCGCACCGCGCCCCACCCGTGTCGGCCTGAACTCGTCCTTGCGGGCGATGTGAGAGCGCGGATTCATCACGTTCGTGAACACCATGCTCGGCCCGCAAAAGACGTCCGCCTCGAGTGTCACTCCCTCGTAGACCGAGACGTTGTTCTGGATCTTGCAGCCGTCGCCGATGTCGACCCTGGGACCGATGACGACGTTCTGCCCGATGTTGCAGCGCTCGCCGATGCGCGAGTCCCCGAGCACGTGGCTGAAATGCCAGATCTTCGTGCCGCCGCCAATGGTGACTCTGTCATCGATGACAGCCGTCCCGTGCACGAAGTACTCGGGCTCGGCGCTCGGGGCGGCGCGCAGCGAAACGGGGCGGCGCTGCTCGAATGCCTGCTGGCAGGCATTGAGCACGCGCAGCACGCGCAGACCCTCCTCGCCGTCGGTGCGCGGCGTGGCGCGCGAGCGCATGCACTCGACGAAGTGCTGGCACTCGGCGCGCAGCGGCTCACACTCCTCGACCGCGACGCGTTCGCATTCAGCCTTGTTGGCCACCGGCGCGTTGTCGCGCCACTCGATGGTGTGGGGATACAGATGCAGCTTGTCTTCCCAGGGCACCGTGTCGTTGAAGACCGCCATCTTGCGATCGCCGACGACCACCAGCTTCTGCTCCTTGAACGGATGCAGCCACGACACGAAGATGTGCGCGCGCAGTCCGCTCGAGAAGGTCAGCATGGAAACGGTGGTGTCGGCCACCTGCTCGTGCAGGAAGCTCCCGCCCTGGGCCTGCACCGATTCCGGCATCTCGCCCACGAGCCCCAGGATCACCGAGGCGTCGTGCGGCGCGAACGACCACAGCACGTTCTCCTCGCGCCTGAGCTTGCCGAGGT
>CAZSDY010000453.1:0-1822 GCA_964605765.1 uncultured Ectothiorhodospiraceae bacterium
ACACCGTAATCCTATCGTGCGAGATCGACGGCTTTTCTAGGCAGCGTGTCGAGGCATACTTGAGCCACAGCTACCGCGCGCCAGTGTCGCGTGTGTACCTGACGACCGCTGACGCATGGGCCGCGCTGCTCGAGGTAGGAGAATGAGGCGCACACCGATCAGGCGACGCAACCCCGAGCGAGCACGCCGGGCATGGGTGCGAGCCTACGACTCCGAGGCGTTCGTGCGGTGGACCAGGATGCGTCCGTGCGCTGCCTGCCATCGGTCACCGTGCGAGGTCGCGCACATCCTCAAGAGCCGAGCGGCTGGCGGGCGTCCGTGGCATTGCATACCGCTCTGCGCGGAGTGCCACCGAGAGCAGCACACGATCGGAGTCGTGACGTTCGCCAAGCGTCATGGGCTCGACATCGAGAACCTAGCGCACTTCCACTGGAAGCGGTGGATCGCCTTGACGCCAAACGGGGAATAGAATATTCCATGGTTCATGGCAAAACGAGGACGACCGCGCACCATGACCGACAATCCATGCTACCGATGCCACCGCGAGGGCGTGGCGAAGGTCGCGAAAAACCTTTGTGGCCAGTGCTACCAGCGGCAGCGGCTACGCAACGCGCCGCCGTGCAGCGTCCGAGGTTGCACACGGCACCAGCGCGCCGTCGGGCTCTGCACCACGCACTACAAGGCGCAGCTCCGGGCGAAGAAAAAGTAGCGCCCCGCTCTTTTCTAGTTGACAGCGCCGAAAGGTCGCGGTAGTCTTCTCGCACAACCCAAAGGAGGGGCGAATGTCAGACCGAAAATTTGTGCACGTCGACGCACGCATCAGCGCCGCAGAGGATCTGCTAGAGGCGCTTGTGAGGTGCGAGCAGGTCTATGGCGACATCGGGAACGTCCCGGTTATCTCGTGCGACGGCCTCGCGGCTGCGCTGCTGCTGATCGGCGGCACGCTGTCGGATGGCTCGCAGGGATTCCCGACCGTTCGCATTGATCGCGGCGGTGTGGAGATGATCGCGGAGATGTCGTCATCACCGATCGGGGGCGACCGATGAGGGGCGGAGATGACTGGTCCCGGGAGACGCCATCGCTCACCGACTGCGCGGCGGGGCGAGGTGGAGACACCACGGCACCGAGCGAGCGTGAGGACCGGAGCGACCTTGGCTATGGCAGTCCACCGATGCGGAGCATGAAGCGTGTCGTTTGCGGGTGCGGAACGCGACTGATCGCCGCCGATTGGCCGACCGGGCTGGGTGTGTCGGAGTTCTGGCGATGCCGCAAATGTGACCGCCCATTTCTCGACGTGGAGGATCAGCCATGAGCAAGACCAGGTGGCTCGCACTCGCGGGCCGTGTCATCAACGGGCGGATCGTCGCCTACCCAGTGAGGAGCAGGAAGAAATGATCGAGACGAAGACGAAGATCGCCACGGCGCTGCTACAGGCGCAGAAGACTGCGGAGGCGGTCGGCAAGAGCAGCCGCAACACATTCGCGAAGTTCAACTATGCGAGCGCCGAGAGCATGATCGCGGAGTGCCGCGAGGCGCTTCACGGCGCGGGGCTCTCGCTGATCGGCCATGACCAGGAGGCGATCACGCTGGAGACGGGAGAGCCGATCTTGCGCGCGTCATACATCCTGCTCCACGAGAGCGGGGAGAGCATGAGAATCCGACGCGACCTCCCGATCGTGGTCGGCAAGGGTCGGCCCATGGACAAGGCTTTGCTTGGCGCTGCCACCGAGACGCTGGGCTACCTGATCCGCGATCTCCTGCTCGTGCCTCGCCAGGAAGCCGACGTGAGCGGGCGCGACGACACCGAGCGGCGCAGCAAGCC
>CAZSDY010000454.1:0-1815 GCA_964605765.1 uncultured Ectothiorhodospiraceae bacterium
GCGCGGGCGCGGCGTCACTCCTCGGCCGCGACACCAGGAGCCTGTCGGACCCAGGTCCGGTCAACTGCGCAAGAGTGGACGTCGGCCATTTTGCGCGGCCCTCTTGAAGAAATACTTCCCTGTCCACTCCCTGCGGGTCACTTGCGGCGGTCCAGCCGCTCCCGGCGGCTGTCGTCAAATAACTGCGGCTCCACCTTCAGTCATCGCTGCCTCTTTCCTCGAGCGGCGAAAAGAAGAAAAAGGGGCCGGTGCAGTTTGGCTAAAACTACACCGGCTCCTCTTCCCCGTTTTTCGTCCTCGCTACGATCGCCTGAGTACAACAGGCTCTTAGAACTTCCGCCCTTCCGGTCCGGTGGCGCGGCCGGTCTCCTTCGAGCGATCGGCGCCGCGGCAGCTCACCTCCCAGACGAGCAGGCGTTGGCTACCCTTTCTGGTATCGAAGTCGTTGACCTTGCGGTAGCCCTTCTTGCAGATGCCGGCGGCCTCGCGTGACAACTTGTCCACCGCCACGTCGTATGCCACATCACCGCCGTAGGGGGTCTGTATGACGTAGCGGTTGAACGCGAGCTTCTTGGCACTCCCGATGGCGCAACCGGAGAGCATAATCGACAGGAACAGAAACATGATGCAGAAACGGCCCATACTCAACCCCACATTGGCGCAGCGCGGCACATTAGCATATCGATCTTCGGGCGCGCCAGCGCAACGCCTGCGGGGCATATTCAGGGCGATCATTCGCTTCTCGGCCTTGTTGCCTGCAACCTTTTCCTGCGTCTTGCAGGCAGCCGATACCCCCACCCTCACCCTGCACGGCGACCCGGTGCAGGGCGGATTGCTCAACGCGCACACCAGTCCGGGCGCCACGGCATGGGTCGATGGCCGGCCAACCCGCGTATCGCCCGACGGCGAATTTCTCGTCGGCCTCGGCCGCGACGCGAAGCCGCAGATCACGATCGAGGTGTCTCTGCCGGGCGGTGAGCACGTGCGGCACAGCATCGATGTGAAGAAGCGCGCTTACCACATCGAGCGCATCGACGGCCTGCCCCCGCGCAAGGTCACGCCCACGCAGGCCGACCTCGCGCGCATCCGCGAGGAGATCGCGCTCGTCAAGGCGGCCCGCCGGCGCGACGACGCACGCGTCGACTACCGCAGTGGGTTCCAGTGGCCGGTAACGGGGCGCATCAGCGGCGTGTACGGCAGCCAGCGCGTGTTGAACGGCGAGCCGCGCCGCCCGCACTTCGGCGTCGACATCGCCGCACCCCCGGGCACCGAAGTGCAGGCGCCGGCAGACGGTGTCGTCACGCTGGCGCATCCCGGCATGTTCTACTCCGGTGCCACGTTGATCCTGGACCACGGGCACGGGTTGTCCTCCGCCTTTCTGCACATGCGCCGCATCCTCGTGACACAGGGGCAACGCGTGGTTCGCGGGCAGACCATCGGGGAGGTGGGCGCGACCGGGCGCGTGACCGGCCCGCACCTGGATTGGCGCATCAATCTGTTCGACAAGCGTCTCGACCCGCAACTGCTGGTCGGCCCGATGCCCGCGCCATGAGCACCGGGCCCGGAGAGATTCGGTCACCGCGTGGCCACCGGTGCGCACGGGACAGTTTGTTCTCCCCTCCGGCGGTTCTCACACACGGTCAACTCGGCACGCGTTCTTTGACATTCGCGGGTAATCGAAAACCAGATGCGGATCGTTGATCGGTTTGTCGTGACGAAACCTGCGAATAGCACGCTGCGTAAACAGCGCTTCACCCGTGCTCATCGAAAGCTCGCGCGGCGCTTCCGTATAGATCATTTCCGTTTCGCTCAGAG
>CAZSDY010000455.1:0-1799 GCA_964605765.1 uncultured Ectothiorhodospiraceae bacterium
GAAAAGCTACTTGCAAAGCGGCGAGTTCCTGTGGAACAGCGGCCTGTTCATGATGCGTGCAAGCGTGTGGCTGGAGGCCATCGAGCAGCACCGCTCGGATATCGCGTGCGCCTGTCGAGCGGCCTGGGAAGCCGGCAAGGCGGACGGGGCTTTCTACCGCGTGGATCGCGCGGCATTCGAAGCCTGCCCCGCCGACTCCATCGATTACGCGGTGATGGAGCGCATCGCAGCCGGCAACGGCGAAGGCGCTGCCAAGGCCGCGGTCATTCCACTCGATGCGGGCTGGTCGGACATCGGTTCGTGGCCGGCGCTGCTCGATCTGAACGAGCGCGACGGGGACGGCAACGTGTTGAGCGGTGATGCCTTCAGTCTGGACAGCAAGAATTGTCTGCTGATCTCGGATCACAGGCTGCTCGCGGCCATCGGCCTGCGCGACACCATCGTCGTCGAGACGGCGGACGCGGTGCTCGTCGCCGGCAAGAGCCAATGCCAGGATGTGAAGCGCGTGGTCGACTGGCTGAAGGACAGCGGGCGCGAGGAGAGCACGCTGCACCCGCGCGTGTACCGCCCGTGGGGCAGCTACGAGCAGCTCGACGCCGGCGAGCGCTACCAGGTCAAGCGCCTTACGGTGAAGCCCGGCGAGGTGCTCTCGCTGCAGATGCACCACCATCGCGCCGAGCACTGGGTCGTGGTGCGCGGCACCGCGAAGGTCACCCGCGGCGAGGAGACCTGCCTGCTCACGGAGAACCAGTCGACCTATATCCCGCTCGGCGTCAAGCATCGCCTGGAGAATCCCGGGATGGTGATGCTGGAGGTGATCGAGGTGCAATCGGGCAGCTATCTGGGCGAGGACGATATCGTGCGCTTCGAGGACCGCTACAAGCGTACGCAATCCGGGTGACGCGGGCTCGTGCCATCGACGCTCGCGGGCTGAAATCCGCTCCCACGCGTGCCACAAGAAAACGGGCATCATCGAGAAACCATCGGACTATCGCACCCGGACTGCGCATGACGAACGAACCCATCCGCAATGCGATGAGCGTCGACCTGGAAGATTACTTCCAGGTGTCGGCCTTCGAGCACCACGTCTCGCGCGAGGACTGGGATTCGATCCCCTCGCGCGTCGAGCGCAACACCGAGCGCATCCTGGCGCTGTTCGACACGCACGCTGCGCGCGCGACCTTCTTCGTGCTCGGCTGGATAGCGGAGCGCCACCCCGCGCTCATCCAGCGCATCGCCGCGGCCGGTCACGAGATCGCGAGCCACGGCTACAGCCACGTGCGCGCCACGCAGCAGAGCCCCGCGGAGTTCGAGCGCGATGTCGTGCGCACCAGGCAGATCCTGGAAGACGTGAGCGGCACCCGGGTGAAGGGTTTTCGAGCGGCGAGCTTCTCCATCGGGCAGGAGAACCTGTGGGCGCTCGACACCCTGCACGAGGCGGGCTACCTCTACAGCTCGAGCATCTACCCCGTGCGCCACGACCACTACGGACTGCCCGGCGCCCCGCGCTTCGCGTTTCGCCCGAACGACAAGGGTCTCGTCGAGATCCCCATTACGACGGTGCGCGTCTTCAACCGGATCCTGCCGTGCGGCGGCGGCGGGTACTTTCGCCTGCTCCCCTACCCGTGGTCGCGCTGGGCGCTGCGGCGGGTGAATGCTCACGACGCACAGCCAGCCGTGTTCTACTTCCATCCCTGGGAGATAGACCCCGACCAGCCCCGGCAGGACGGCATCGCGCTGCGCACGCGTTTTCGCCACTACGTGAACCTCGCGCGCATGGAGGGTCGCCTTGCCCGACT
>CAZSDY010000456.1:0-1798 GCA_964605765.1 uncultured Ectothiorhodospiraceae bacterium
CGGGCAGAGATCGATATCCGCGATCTGGCCGGCGACGGCAATCACTACGCCGCCACCGTGGTGGCCGAGGAGTTCCGCGGCAAGAACCGGGTGCAGCAGCACCAGATGGTCTATGCCGCGTTGAAGGGAAATATGGATGGCTTGCGGGGAGAACTGCATGCGCTGGCGTTGCAGACCCGCGTGCCTGGCGATTGATCACCGGAGAAAACCGCATGACCACCACCACTGCCCATGACGAGATTCACGACCTGATCGGCCGCAATGATGTCGTTCTGTTCATGAAGGGCACCGCGAGCGCGCCGCAATGCGGGTTTTCCAAAACCGTCGCCGGCATCCTGACCTATTTGGAAATCCCGTTTCGCGATGTGAACGTGCTGGCGGATGACACGATCCGGCAGGGCGTGAAGGAAGTCTCGGACTGGCCGACGATCCCGCAACTTTACGTCAAGGGCGAGTTTGTGGGCGGATGCGACATCGTCACCGAGATGACCCTCTCGGGCGAGTTGGACGAGATGCTGGAGAAGGCCGGCGTGGCCTATTCACGCGACGCCGCGAAGCAGATCCGCGAGCACAACACCCCGAAAAGCTGATACCCGCAGGGGAATCGCATTTGGGAAATAGGTCTGGCTTTTCGGGGTGATTTGGATTCTGCGGTCGGTTCCGAAGGGGGAGGGACCGATGGCGTCACTGATCACGATCTTGGGGGATATCCCCGACCCGCGCTCTGGCAATGCGCGGCGCCACGAGTTGCTCGACATCCTGACGATCGCGCTGGTGGCGTCGGTTTGCGGGGCCGAGAGCTGTGTGGACTTTGCCGAGTTTGCCGGCGACCGCGAGCCGCTATTGCGGGAATTCCTGAGCCTGGAGAATGGCTTGCCCAGCCATGACACCTCTCACACCGGGTGTTCCGGCTCTTGGACCCGGAGGCCTTCGGGCGCGCCTTCGGGGCGTTCCTCGACGATCTCGGGGCGGGCGGCGCGGGGGTCGTGGCCATCGACGGCAAGACCCTGCGCCGCTCCTTCGACCGCGCCGCCGGGCGCTCGGCGCTGCATGTGGTGACCGCCTTCGGGTCGGATGCGCGCATCGCCATCGGCCAGCGGGCGGTGGCCGGGGGGGAAAACGAGATCACCGCCGCCCGGGCGCTGCTCTCGACCCTGGCGCTCGACGGCGTGCTGGTGAGCGGCGACGCCATCCACGCCCAGGTGGAGACGGCGCGGTGCGTGCTGGAGCGCGGCGGCGACTACCTGTTCGCGCTCAAGGCCAACCGCCCGGCGATGCTGGCCGAGGTCGCGGCGTTCTTCGCCGACCCGCCCGTGGCGCTGCCGGTCTGCGAGACGACAGATGCCGACCACGGCCGCATCGAGACCCGCCGCCACCGGGTAACCCACGACGTGGGCTGGCTTTTCTCCGACCGCGCCGAGCCTGGCGCCGCCCCCATGCCCGGCCTCGCCACCCTCGCCTGCGTCGAGGCCGAACGCAGCGTCGATGGCCGCACCGGCCGCTCCACGCGCTACTACCTCTCCTCCGCGCGCCTCTCACCGGAGCGCTTCGCCGAGACCGTCCGCGCCCACTGGGCGATCGAGAACTCGCTGCACTGGGTGCTCGACGTCACCTTCGACGAGGACCGCGCCCGAAACCGCAACGACAACGGCCCCGAAAACCTCGCCATCCTGCGAAAGCTCACCCTCAACCTGCTCCGAACCGCCCGCCCGAACCTCTCCATCCGTCGGAAACGAAAACGATCCGGATGGTCCGACGCCTTCGCAAAATCCGTCATCGCCCAAATGCGATAGCCCTG
>CAZSDY010000457.1:0-1795 GCA_964605765.1 uncultured Ectothiorhodospiraceae bacterium
GATGGGGGAGGTGAACATGATCGCGCTCGCGTCGGCGAGCGGCAGCAGGTTCACTCCGACGAAGAACAGCACCGTGGTGGCGAGCAGCAGCAGCGAGCGTAGAAGCTGCAGGGCCGGGCGCCGCGCGCGCACGTGCGCACGTAGCCGTGGCCAAAGCACCAAGACCACGATCAGCATGTGGAAGACGAAGCGCGCCCACACCACCTCGATCAGTGGATAGCGCGCCAGCAGGTACTTCGCGGTGGCATCGAGGCTCACGAAGAACAGGGTCGTAGCCAGCATCCACAGGATGCCGACTTGGACGTTGTCGTCCTCGGTCGGGCCGGGGCGGGAGACAAGCAGCATACAGGTGTGAGCAACCAGAGACCGGCAGCGCCGCGCGCCCGCCGGACAAAGTGTGGAGTCTATCGCATCCCCACGAGCGACGCGCCCCGATCTTGCCGGGCGCGGGAAGATCGGTGTATCCGACAACAACGGGGTGTTGCTCTTGCTAAGGGATCGAGCGGCAATAACATCCCCATCGCGGCCCGCCGAGGCGCTGCGCGCCCGCGCAACCAGCGCGGCACATGGCCGAGACGGCTGCGCTACTTCGTGCGTCGCGACGTCGAGCCTGGCCGGGGCGGGTGCTCAACGTGTGGCAGCTGGCGCCCCGTGCTCACGCTTGCGTGTAGGTGGCGAGCGGCTCTCCGAGCACATCCATCGCCGGCATGACACCGAGACCGGGCTCCGTGGATGCCACCATGCGACCATCGCGACGCGCCGGCGCCCCGCTCGCGTTGCTGACGCTCAGGTAGCTGTTGAAATCCGTTGCCGAGAACCGAAAAGGCTCCGGCGTGGAGTGCGCCAGGTGGGCAATGGCGGCGGTGATGATGTCGCCGCCCCAGCTATCCT
Organism: uncultured Ectothiorhodospiraceae bacterium; assembly: GCA_964605765.1. GTDB lineage: Bacteria > Pseudomonadota > Gammaproteobacteria > HK1 > HK1 > CAZSDY01. The sequence goes on from CAZSDY010000457.1 coordinate 892, forward strand.
CGATGGTCATGGGGATGCCGAGCGAGACACAAAGATCGCGGATCTGGCGGGCTCTCGTGAGGCCGCCCACCTTGGAAATCTTGAGGTTGATCACATCCATCGCCCGATCCGCATGCGCACGCAGCAACGCATCGAGCCCGTCTATATTCTCGTCCAGGATGAAGGGCAGCGTGGTGCGCCCGCGTATGGACAGACATTTCTCGTACGAGGCGCAGGGCTGCTCGATATAGACATCGAGATCGCGAACCGCATTGACGACGCGCAGCGCATCGGGCGCAAGCCAGCCGGTGTTGGCGTCAGCGACCAGGGTCTCACCATCGTGCAGCACGCCGGCCACCGCGCGAATGCGCGCGATGTCCTCGCGAGGGTCGCCACCGACCTTGAGCTGGAACTTGCGGTAGCCCTCATCGCGGTAGCCGGCCACGTTTTCCGCCATCTCGTGCGCCGGGCGTTGGCTGATGGCCCGGTAGAGGTCGACCGACTCGCCGAAACGCCCGCCGAACAGGTGCCACAGCGGCTTGCCGGTCACCTTTCCCAGCACATCCCAGCAGGCCATGTCGAGGGCGGACTTTGCATAAGGGTGCCCCAGCAGCGCGGCGTCCATCACGCGGTTGACCCTGCCGAGCTCCGTCGGGTCGAGGCCGATCAGGTGCGCTGCGATCTCGCCTATCCCTGCGCGCGCGCCCGGCCCGAATGCCGGCAGATAGAACGGACCCAGCGGACAGACCTCGCCGCAGCCCTCAGGGCCCTCGTCGGTCTCGATGCGGACCACGGTGCTGTCGAACACCTCGACGAACTTCCCGTCCGCCCAGGCGTAGCGTCCCTCCTTCAACGGCAGGTCCACCTGGTAGACCCGGATAGCGGTGATTTTCACTGCGGCACCTCTCGTTGGTCGGCCATTGCG
>CAZSDY010000458.1:0-1784 GCA_964605765.1 uncultured Ectothiorhodospiraceae bacterium
GGGACGCGATCATTCTCGTCATCGCCTACCTGATCTGGCTGCATTGGTTCTAGCCGGATCTTCACCCGACCGATTCACGGTGGCGCCAACAACCGCCATGCGCCCTCCTCGCACCTTGCCTGGCAGGTGCCTCGACACCCCAAAGCTGGAAGTTATTCTTTCGCGAGCCTTTACCAGTCGCGCACGTCCACGAAGTGCCCGGCAACGGCGCAGGCGGCGGCCATCGCAGGGCTCACCAGATGCGTACGTCCGCCCTGCCCCTGACGCCCTTCGAAGTTGCGATTCGAGGTCGAAGCACAGCGCTCGCCCGGCTCCAGCCGATCGGCGTTCATGGCGAGGCACATGGAGCAACCCGGTTCGCGCCACTCGAAACCCGCGTCAACGAAGATGGCATCCAGTCCCTCGTCCTCGGCCTGGCGTTTTACCAGGCCGGAGCCGGCCACCACCAGGGCCAGCTTGACGCTGTCGGCCACACGGCGCCCGCGCACGATCTCCGCGGCACTGCGGAGATCCTCGATACGCGAGTTCGTGCAGGAACCGATGAAGATCTTGTCCACCGCGATTTTGGTGATCGGAACTCCGGGCGCGAGCGCCATGTAACGCAAGGCGCGCTCCATCCACTCGCGGCGCGCGGGATCGGCTTCCAGCTCCGGATCGGGTACACAACCGGTCACCTCGGCCACCATCTCGGGCGACGTGCCCCAGGTGACCTGCGGCACGATGTCGCCTGCGGCCAGCTCCACCGTGCGCTCGAAGCTCGCGCCTTCGTCGCTGTGCAGGTCGGACCACGCGCTCACCGCGGCTTCCCACATCGGTCCGGTGGGACAGAACGGGCGTCCCCGCAGATAGTCGATGGTCTTGCGATCCACTGCCACGACGCCCGCACGCGCGCCGGCTTCTATGGTCATGTTGCACACGGTCATGCGACCCTCCATCGACAGCGCCTCGATGGCCTCGCCGGCGTACTCGATGGTGTAACCGGTACCGCCCGCGGTGCCGATGCGGCCGATGATGGCGAGAACGATGTCCTTGGCGGTCACGCCGGAGCCCAGGCGGCCGTCCACCCGCACCTGCATGTTCGCGGATTTGCGCTGCACGAGGCACTGGGTGGCGAGCACGTGCTCGACCTCCGAGGTCCCGATGCCAAACGCGAGCGCGGCGAAGGCACCGTGCGTGGAGGTGTGCGAGTCGCCGCACACGATGGTCATGCCGGGCAGCGTCGCTCCCTGCTCTGGTCCGATTATGTGGACGATGCCCTGGCGCGGGTCGTTCATGTCGAACTGCGTGATGCCGTACTCGGCGCAGTTGCGGTCCAGTGTCTCGATCTGCAGCCTGGAGGCGGGGTCTTCTATACCCTGCGCGCGCCCGGTGGTCGGCACGTTGTGGTCCGACACGGCCAGGTTGGCGGATACCCGCCACGGCCGGCGATCGGCCAAACGCAGGCCCTCGAACGCCTGCGGCGAGGTAACCTCATGCAGGAGGTGGCGATCGATGTAGAGCAACGTGGTGCCGTCATCGTTGTTGCGCACGGTGTGCGCGTCCCAGAGCTTGTCGTAAAGCGTTCTTGCGCCCATTTGAGGCCCTTTCACGGCGGTGGTGGCAGCGGCGACATTGTAGCGCAGGAGAACAAGATCATAGTCACAATCTTGGACCCTGACCCCTCAGGTCGTGCAAAACGACAAGGAATCCAGGCTCTTCAGCGAACGGCGGGTACCGAATCGTGATGGTGACTCTTCTCGAAGCGCGTAGCGCGCGCAAGACAGACATACGCAGCCATGGATTTT
>CAZSDY010000459.1:0-1775 GCA_964605765.1 uncultured Ectothiorhodospiraceae bacterium
AGAAATGGAGATTGCGCAGAACCGAATCAATCTCGTCATCCTGGACGCGTGCCGCTGCTGATTTCATTGCCGGTATGCGCGTGGCGTCTCAGGCGCAATAGCACGAGGACGATCCCGGGGTCGGACCACGACGCGTCGTTGATTGATAGCTGTTCATCCCCGACTCCCGGCGTGTTTCGGTCTTGGAACCGCCTTTTCGGCACCAAAATGGCGCCCCGGGTAGCGTATTCTTGATGCCGGTCCGGGGTCCGGCCGCGACTCGTGACGCCGTCGCACTCACCCAGGCGCGTTCGCACCCCCGCGGGGCCGAGCGCGGTCGCGGTTCAGCACTTGATCCGTTCCATCGTTGGGTCATACATGGGTCGCAGCGAAGCGCGTGCCCTGACCCGCTCGCCCGCCACGTCGATTTCCCAATCGCCTGTCTTCACGATTTGCGCTGTCAAGGGCTCGTCCAGCGAGGCAAAGCCGAGTCCCACTGCCCCGCCAAGCGTGTGGCCGTAGGCGCCAATCTGCAGATGCCCGACTTCTTTACCCTGCAGATAGATCAGCTCCGTGCCGTAGAGCAGCGGCTCCGGATCCTCGAGCAGGAATTGCAGCATTCGCCTGTGCGGCACGCCTCTGGCCTTGATTTCCGCCAGCGCATCGCGGCCGATGAATCCGCCCTCCTTGTCCAGCTTGACGGCAAAGCCCAAGCCCGCCTCTATGGGGTTGTCGGTGTTGTCGACATCAACCCCGAAATCGCGATAGGCTTTTTCCAGCCTGAGCGAGCCCAGCGTTTGCGTGCCCGCGTGGCGCAGGCCGAATTCCGACCCGGCCGCGACCAGTTGGTCATAGACCTGAACTGCATGAATGGTCGGGATGTGGAGCTCCCACCCGAGCTCGCCTATGTAAGTCACGCGAATCGCCAGCACGATCGCATAGCCGATGTCGATTTCTTTGGCCGAGAGATACGGAAAGGCATCGTTGCTCATATCTGTGGATGTGACCCGCTGCATCAGGTCGCGCGACTTTGGACCGTGAATGTTCACCTGGGTTGTTGCGGAAGTGGCATCGAAGATCGTGACGAATTCATCCTCTGTGAGATGGCGGCGCATGTGCATTTCCGTGTGGCCGTGTACATTTTCGCCGCAGATCACCATGAACTTGTCCCGCTCGAGGCGCGTGACGGTCAGGTCGCCCTCGAATCCGCCTCTTTCATTGACCCATTGCGTATAAACGATGTGGCCCGGTTCCATGTCGACCTGGTTGCAGCTCAGGCGGTTCAGAAAGGCACAGGCATCGCGGCCCTGCACGATAAAGTTGGACATGAGCGACATGTCCAGGAGGATCACGTCTTCGCGCGCCGCCTTGTGCTCTTCTGCATGCCAGCCCCACCAGTTCTGACGAAACCAACTGTATTTATCGATCTTCGCCTGCGCGGGTGTCGGTGCGAACCAGTCGGCCATTTCCCAGCCATGGCCTTCGGTGAAGAACGCACCGGCCGCCCGCAGCCGGTCGTGCAACACCGAGCGCTTCACGTCTCGCGCCGTCTGTGCGGCATCGTTGTGATAGTGCTGGCCGAACAATCGTCCCAAGAGTTCCGGCGTTCGGTCGCGGCGGAAGGCGCGGGTGCTTTCGGATCTGGTGAATCGGTTGACGTTAAACCCCGTCACGTCGATCGGCGGCAGGCCGTCCACGATCCAGTGTGCCAGCACATTGCCGATGCCTGCGCCGGTGAGGATGCCCAGTGAATTGAGGCCCGCGGCCACATAGCAATTGCGCAATTCCGGTGTTTC
>CAZSDY010000460.1:0-1773 GCA_964605765.1 uncultured Ectothiorhodospiraceae bacterium
AGGCGTTTTTCCGCGATCGCCGGGCGGCTGATATACCGGCACAGCCGCTCGAGCTTCTGGCGTTGATCCGCCCGCGCCGCCACACCGGCGTGCAGGGAGACAAAATCGCCGGGAGCGATTTTGAACAGCCGAAGGCTGGCCCGAAGGGCGGAGGGCAGGATGCCCGGAGTCAACCCCGGCGTTTGCAGCTGAAAGCGACCAGGTGCTCGGCATGGCAACTGTCGCATCGCACCCGCAGGAACCCGTGCTTGAGACGCCCGCACTTGAGGTAGTCCTCGAATTCCTGCTCGACATATCCGGGCAAGGCATTGTCCTGCACCGCCAGATGCGCCTTGAACGCCGGGTAATACTCCTCGACGAGTTGATAAAGTAGGGTCCGCTCCGGGCGGTGGCGCACATACGGCGGCGCGCCGCCACCCGAACTGGCTTCCCTGCCTGCCGGCGACGGCAACATGATCGCATCCTTGCGAAGTTGTCCTGCGGCTCAGGGTATCAGGCCGAGTGGGTATTCCTACAAGTACTTCTTGAACGAACTCGCCGTGACCGCCACGCTCAGTGCGAACAGCGTCGCGAAGGGCAGCACGACGAAGCTCGGGTGCAGACTGAATGGCAGCGCCAGATAGATCACCCAGGTGAGAACGAGCAGTGGCAGCGCCGACCGCTTGGCCCAGTGGTAGACAGCGGAAACGGCGATCCGACCGCGCCGCGCCTGACGGGCGAGGCGCTTTTCTCAAGCGAAAATCGTGTGATTCAGTTTGCCGGCACGATCTCGTTTTCCTGAACGAACAGGCGGTCCCGGCGGCTCACGTGGGCCATGGAATCTTCGGCTACCTTCTTTCCAATCTCACTCTGGTACGCCGCCTCGAAATCAGCTCTGGTTTCAAAGCACAGTTCCGAGATGCCGTCGATAATCGACCCGTCCGTCTCCACCACGTTGAAACAAAGCCGTTTCAATCCGGGCAGCTGGCGGGCCAGCGCCGCGTGCTCCCCGATCCACCAGTCGCGGAATTCCCGCGCACTCATGTCTTCGCGCCTGGTCAGCAGTATCAGCGCCTTGAACACGGTACCTTCTCCTCGATTTCAGCTGTGGATCCGTGCCAGTGGTCTTCCACCATCCGTCACCGCCACTGCAATCAGCATCTCGTCGGGACGCGGCGCATCGGGGACGCATATTTCCATGGCATCCATGTGGTCGAAGCTCCAGATGTTGTCTTTGTTCGTGATCGGCAGCACTAGAACGCTGCCTGGCCCCCCCATCTTCTTGGTCGAGGGGATGATGTCGTCGCCCTTTTCGACGGCCTCCCGCACCGGCTTTCCGAAACGGGGATGGAGGATGGCCGCAGCATGCTCAATCTCTCCGTCGACGCCGATGATTGCCCCCTTTCCGTAACTCTGGACCGCGCCCGGGTCCACCCCGAGGGCAGCGACCGCTCGCCGTGCCAGGAGCCCTCCGATTTCAGCACCAAGGTCGTACATCGATTCCAGATCCTCCACGTAACGTCCCGCATAGGGATTCTGGATCACTCCGGCAGCCAGCGCCTTGCGCGCCGGCGGATCGATCTCACGACCCATTTCCCGGTGGACCTCGTCGACCTGGACCACCAGCTTGCGAATTTTCAGTTCGAGTTTCATGGTTTCTCAGGATCAGCCAGCCCTGCAGAAAAATCACTCGGTGGGAAGCGTATAGGCAGTATAAACCATCTATTCGTTAGCTCGCGGCGGGCAGTCTCGCCTGATCGGCCCGGGCATCTGCCGTCGGCAGGCCGCTTGCGC
>CAZSDY010000461.1:0-1764 GCA_964605765.1 uncultured Ectothiorhodospiraceae bacterium
TGCGCCCCGTCGGCCACGGCGGGCGCGGCGCGGCGCAGGTCATCATTGCGCACGAGGCGCGAGAGGCTCACCGCGGCGCCGACCCTGATCCGGCCGCCGCTGCATTCGAGGGTCTGCAACTCGGGTGCCCCCCCGGTCCAGACCAGGCGCCGGGGCTCCCCACGCTGGCTTGCCCACAGGATCAGATCGGTGCCGCCGGCAAGCGCACGGCAGCCCTCGCCGAGGTGCGCGAGCACCGCGTCGAGCCGCGCCGGGCAGTGCAGTTCCAGTGCGGGAAGCGTGTAGGGTCGCAGAGCGGATTCGGTGGCTGGTTGCATGGCCGGGAGATGGTATCAAGACGGTGGCTGCCCCCACAATCGGGTGTGCCTCAACTGTCAAGAAATGACTCTCGCCGAGGCGCAAAGATCGCGTAGGATGTGGTGAACGAAGCGCACCGCATCGAAGGGTCTTTGCGGCATCCGGTGATGTGTCCGATTGATGCGGTTCGCTTCGCTCACCACATCCTGCGATCGCCCGAGTCATCGACGGGCTCCTGGCCGGGTGGTCCGCAGGGGAGGGCCGAGACTTGGATTTTTCGCTGACAACGGAGCAGGAGTCCATCGTCGAGGTGGTCGGCCGGATCTGTGCCGATTTCGACGACGCGTACTGGTTGGAGCGCGACCGCAGCGGCGGATTCCCGTTCGAGTTTCATCGCGCCATGGCCGAGGGCGGCTGGCTCGGCGTGGCCATGCCCGAGAGCTTCGGCGGCGCGGGACTGGGGGTGACCGAGGCTGCGATCATGATGCACACGGTCGCCTCCTCGGCCGGTGCGATGAGCGCGGCATCGGCGATCCACATGAACGTATTCGGCCCGCACCCCATCGTGGTCTTCGGGACCGAGGAGCAGAAGGAGCGTTGGCTGCCTGGGCTGATTGCGGGCGAGGTCAAGGCCTGCTTCGGGGTCACGGAGGCCGATGCCGGCCTCAACACGACGGCCATCACCACGCGCGCGGAGCCCGCGCCGGGGGGCTATGTCGTGCACGGGCGCAAGATCTGGACCTCGACGGCGCAGGTGGCCGACAAGATCATGCTGCTCACGGCGACCACGCCCAGGGCCGAGCGCAAGCACCCGACCGAGGGTCTGACGCTGTTCTACACGGACCTCGATCGCGAGTATTGCGAGGTGCGCGAGATCGCGAAGATGGGCCGCGCGGCGGTCGACTCCAACGAGGTCTTCATCGACGCGCTGCCGGTGAGCGCCGCGGACCGCATCGGGGAGGAGGGTGAGGGCTTTCGCTATCTGCTGCACAGCCTCAACCCGGAGCGCATACTGATTGCCGCCGAGGCTGTCGGGGTGGGGCGCGCGGCGCTCGAGCGCGCCGTGCGCTACGCGAAGGAGCGCGTGGTGTTCGAGCGTCCCATCGGCCAGAATCAGGCCATCCAGCACCCGCTGGCGCAAAGCTGGGCCGAGCTCGAGGCAGCCTGGCTGATGACGCTGCGCGCGGCTTCGCTCTACGACGGCAGGCAACCCTGCGGGGTGGAAGCGAACGCCGCCAAGTACCTCGCGGCCGAGGCCGGCTTCCAGGCCTGCACCCGCGCGGTGATGACCCACGGCGGCATGGGTTACGCGAAGGAGTTCCACGTCGAGCGCCTGCTGCGCGAGGTCATCATCACGCGCCTGGCGCCGGTGAGCCCACAGCTCATCCTGTGCCACATCGCGGAGAAAGCGCTCGGGCTGCCGAAGTCGTATTAACAGCCAACCACGACCGACGGTCGTGCGCCCGA
>CAZSDY010000462.1:0-1733 GCA_964605765.1 uncultured Ectothiorhodospiraceae bacterium
GAGGCGCCGCAGCGTGCTCCGCCTCGCGCCGTGGCGCAGGCACTGCCGCTCTGATGGGTGTGGATCTCGGATTGAGCGAAGCGGTGGGTTTCACGCAGCGATCCTGACGGCCGTGGGCTGAGTCGCCATGAGCTTGGTCATGGCGCCATCCCACTGGTCGCTGAGCGCGAGTGCGCGGAGCTTGATGATGTGCTCGCCGGTCTCTTCCTTCCATCTCGCGCCGGCCCGCTTCATGCGGACCCCGATGAGAGTCTTGCAGGTGGCCTCGACGTTGCCGCTACCGATGGGCAGTCCCTTCACCCGTGCCCCAGCGTAGTTCATACGCTCGGCGTGGTTGCGCAGGTAGGTGATGGCGTCGTGAACCGGTCGGTCCGAGTCCGATCCGTCATCGACTTCTTCGCAGCCTGATTCCTCGAGCTCGGCCAAGATCTCCTGGGCGGCGCTCTTCCTGCGCTCGAGCGACTTCTTCCACTGCTTCGTGATGCGTTTGGCCTCGGCGGCACCGTAGATGGCCGTCGCCGCGGGGTAGAGCTTCTCGATCAGGTGCCAGAAGTCGATGAGCCGGTGCACGCGGCCGAAGATCTCGAATGGGAAGCTCCCCTCGAGCAGGTTCCACATCTCGTGCGAGCCGTCCGCCAGGAGCTCGATCTCGAGGCCCGGCTGCTTCTCGCGAAGCCGGTAGACCGTGTTGGCCATCGCGTTGCACAGGTCCTCGGCGTCGAGGCCCGGCATCTGCCCGAAGCGAATCGTGTGGAGTGCTTCCCCCCGAGAATCATGAAGCGTCACGGTGCCGCAGTACGCGTGGTGGAACACGCGCTTGATCTTCGGTGCCTTCTTGCGAGGTCGTCCTGGGCCTTTGGGGATCGGTTCCTCCATCGGCACGCTGGCGCGGTCCAGCGACACGGACACGGCCCGGGCCTCGTCGGGGATGTCCAGCTCACGGACGAGCTCGTCTTCGATGTCGGCTCGATGCTCGAGGTACAGCGCGCCGACAAGGTGCGGCACCCGCTCGAAGCTGGCGCGCGAGTACGGAAGCCGACCCGTTTCCTTGCCCGTCTGCTCTGCCTCCCGCGACGTCCCCTTCTGCAGCTCGTGTGCCATGGCCCGCGCCGTCTGCGGCAACCAACCATCGCCGACGACTCCGGCGCGCAGGCTGATCGCGTCGACGACCGGGGCGTTGCCGCAACCGAGCTCTCGGTACAGAGAGCGTGACACCTCGACCGGGCCAGCGAGCCCGCGGTAGCTGCCGTTGCCACGCCCGACGCGTGTGTATCCCTTGCCGCCGATCTCCACTCGCGGAGCGTCAACCTCCAGCGCCGCAAGCGTGCACACGTGTGCGCCGCACTCCACCGCCGCCGTGAGCCTCGCGATCTCTCGCTCTACCGCCGCGTAGTCCACGGCCTCCCCTCCGCGCCGAGCGCTCTCGACTCGCGCCGCCACCCACTCGGCCAGCTCCGTGATCGGCTCGACCAAGCTCTTGCAAGCAACCGGCACCGTCACGACGATGTCGTCTTCGACGGCGCCCCTCCCAGGACGCGTGCTTAGCATCCTGCATCCGATACGGAGGGGTGCCTCGTTGTACAAGTCTTTACTACACAAATACTTGTGCTCGGGTCAGCCCTCGACTACCCGCGGCTGTGGTCAAGCCGGCAGTTCGCTCAATCCGAGATCCACACCCGACGACGTCGTCTATCATGCGCATCGCGAGGTCCCTCCCGGCGTTGTGCTAACCG
>CAZSDY010000463.1:0-1726 GCA_964605765.1 uncultured Ectothiorhodospiraceae bacterium
TAGATCAAATCGTCAGCGGTGAGCGTGTTCTCGCGCATCAGCCGGCGCGAGAAATTGTCCCTGCGCATGCGGCGCATGCGCGTGCGTGGAAAGTGGCGTCCCGGATAAGTGAAATCAGACATCATCTGCCCCGCGGTCCGGCTCGGGCTCAGCCGAAAAACAAGCCCGTTGCTGCATGTGAGAATGTCACAAGCGCCATGCTGGCGCCATGATTCAGATCAATCCAGCACCGCCGGCACCTGCTTTGCAAGGGCTGTCTTCTCGCCCACCTTGTTCCCCGTCAAGGTGAATCCGAGCGCCTCGCCCGCGGCGTTCTCGAAAACGGCCCGCACGCCGTCCGCGTCCCCGTCCACGTTCCAGCTTCCGGCCCGCGTGTCGGCAGGCGGGCATACGACCACGGGGTGCGCGGGCGTCTTCACGACCACCGGCATGGCGGGGTAGCTCACTTGCGTCGGCTCTCCCGCGAGCGTGCGCCCGAGCGCCCTGCCGGCGTGCATGATGGGCATGATGAACGGCAGCACCAGCCCTTCGATTTCCATGCAGTCGCCGAGCGCGAATATACGCGGATCGCTCGTGCGAAGATGACGATCCACGTGAATGCCGCGCCCCGTGTCGAGTCCCGCCGAGTGCGCCAACGCCTTGCGCGGCTCGAGGCCCACGGCCGAGAGCACGGCGCCCGCCTCTAGAGTGGAGCCGTCCGACAGTGTCAGCACATATCCGGTCGTGCCGTGTTCGACCGCCTCGCAGGTGCAGCCCAGGTGCCAGTCGACGCCAATCTCTTCCAGCGCGCCGCGCAGGGCCGTGCCTGCCTGCTCCGGCACCAGACGGCCGAGAGGGTGGGCGAACGGCTCGATCACGTCGACGCCGTAGCCGCCGGCGGCCAGGTCGTTGGCGAACTCGCTGCCGATGAGTCCGGCGCCGATGATGGCCACGCGGCTCACGCCCTCGATCGTTTCGCGAAACGCCGTGTACTCGTCCAGATCGTTGATGGATAAGACGTGCCCGGCCGCGTCGCCCGCCAACGGCACTCGGATCTGTGATGCACCGAGCGCGAGCACCAGCTTGCCGTAGCGCAGGCGCTCTGCGCCAAGGTGCAGCACGGCCGCTTGCGCATCGATGTCATCGACCGGACTTCCGGTCCATATCGTGGCGCCAAGCGTTTGCGCCATTGCCGCCGGGTCCGCGTTGGGCAGATCGGCGGGGACTTGCGCGCGCGCCAGCGCGTTCGACAGCATCGGCTTGGAGTACGAATAACCGGTATCTCTGGAGATCAGGTAGAGCGGGGTGTGCTTGTCATGCTTGCGCAACTCGCGTGCCGTGCCGTAGCCCGCGAGACCGGTACCGATGATGACAACAGGTTCACTTGACATTGATGTGCTCGACTGTGTGGTTGCCTGGCGGCAACGCGTTCCCGTGCTGCACGCAGGCCGATGAAAAACGGCGTTTCGCGGGGTACCTGCTAGGCGGCTTCATCGGGCGGGGACTCGAATTCCGGTCGCGCCACGGTTGCTCCCCGCCCCTCGCGCAGGCGCGCCACGGTCGCTTCTATCCACTGCTCGACCTGCGCATTGATCTCACCGGCCGATTTGTCCCGGCTGTTAATCAACGGACCGATCTCGAGCTGAATGGTGCCGGGTCGCTTGATGAAGCTGTTGCGCGGCCAGTAGTCCCCCGCGTTGTGGGCAACGGGCAACACCGGGTAGCCGGTTTTCGCCGCGAGGATCGC
>CAZSDY010000464.1:0-1712 GCA_964605765.1 uncultured Ectothiorhodospiraceae bacterium
CGGTGAGCTACGCCCTGGCGCACAAGAGCCTCGAGCTCAACGGGTTCGTCGGCGCTCACCTGTACCGGCCTGCTTGCCCGAGCCAGCACCAGAAACGCGTCGACCAGGCTCGCCATGCGCCGCACGGCACGCTGCAAGCGCTTCAAATGCTGCCTCGTGTACTCGTCGAGCCCCGGTCGGGTCTCAACGAGCTCCAGCGTGCTGGCGGCAACCATGACCGGGGTGCGCAGCTCATGGCTGGCGTAGGCGGTGAACTCGCGCTCGCGCCGGATGAACTCGCCGAGGCGGCGCGCGTAGTGCTCGAACGACGCGGCGAGCCTGCCGACCTCGTCGTCGCCCCAGGTACCCTCGAGGCGCACGGTGCCCACGTCATCACCCAGCGCCTGGATCTGGTGCGCCAGGTCGGTTACCGGATCGATGACGCGCCCGGAGGCCCAGAAGCCCAGCCACAATCCCAGGCAGCTGAACAGCACCACCCCGACGACGAGTGCCATGACGAGTTGCGACTGCAGATCCTCCAGCGATGTATCATCATAGATGAGGATGTAGCGCGTGCCCGCGTCGTCACGCACCGCAATATGGTAGGCGCGCTCTGGAAGATTGCGCTCGTGGACGCCTGGTGTCAGGCCGCGCAGATTCGCCGGCAGGCTTGCCTCGCTGCTCGTCGGTACGGTGTAGGCCTTTATCGCTGTGGAGTAAGGCATCTGGCTGCTCGGGTCGCGACGCCGGTCAGCGATCAGCATAACGAGGTTCTCCTCGAGGTTGGCGTCGATGTAGCCCTGCTCCATGCGGTCGACCGTGACGACGATGGCGACGGCGAACAGCGTGCTGAGCACGGCGCTCAGGGCCATGAACGTGACGCTGACCCGAAAGCGCAGGCTGCGCTTATTCAGCATCGGGCGGCGCAAGTCGATAGCCGATGCCGTGCACGGTGCGCAAAAGAGGGACGGGAAACGGCCTGTCCATGATCTTGCGCAACGCGTGTATGTGTGAACGCAGCGCATCGCTGTCCGGCGGGTCGTCGCCCCACAGCAATCGTTCGACCTCGCGCCGGCGTACGACCCGATGCGTCTCGCGCATGAGCAGCTCGAGTATCCTGAGGCCCACGCGTGTCGGCTTTAGGGGCACGCCGCCGCGCTCCACATGCAGCGTTTCCAGGTTGAACGTCAGATCGCCGACTTCGAGCACTTGCTGGTGGTTGGAGAGAGGCGGGCGTGTGGCGAGCGCGCACAGGCGGGCCTCGAGCTCCGACAGCGCAAAGGGCTTGATCAGATAGTCGTCGGCGCCGGCGGCGAATCCGACCAGCTTTTCGTCAAGGGTGTCGCGCGCGGTGAGCATGAGCAGCGGCGTTGAGCGCGCCGCGGGTCCTCTGAGCTGACGGCAGACATCGATCCCGTCCATGCCCGGCAGCATGAGATCGAGGACGATGACATCGTAATCGTTCACCACGGCCAGATGCAGGCCCGTCAGCCCATCGCCCGCGCTGTCCACGGTGTGCCCGCGCTGCTCGAAGAATTCGCACAGGTTGATCACCAGGTCGGTGTTGTCTTCGATGAGGAGAATATGCATTGGTCAGACCATCAGGCCGGGCGACTCGTCAGTCTCCGGGGGCTTCGCCGCGAGGCCCGCACCGGTGCATCGCTGGTGCCGGTGCGCGAGCCGCCGTTGGATACCTTTGGTGCGCACGCCCGGACCTCGAGCGCCGCACGCTG
>CAZSDY010000465.1:0-1698 GCA_964605765.1 uncultured Ectothiorhodospiraceae bacterium
AGACGGATGTCTGCGTGGGGAGAGCGGCGCGGCGACCTGGAGCCACCGCGGGAGCATTGATCACCTCGACGAATTGACGCGCCAGAATTGCCTCCGCAAGCCCCGCGCTCAACGCGCCGTTCAGCGCGATGATGCCGCCGAATGCCGAGGTCGGATCGGTTTCGAAAGCCTTGTCGTATGCTTCGTCGAGTGTCCCCGCCACGGCCACGCCGCATGGGTTCGCGTGCTTGACGATCACGCACGCGGGCCCTTCGTCGAAGGACTTCACGCATTCCAGCGCGGCGTCCGCATCGGCCACGTTGTTGAAGGAGAGCGCCTTGCCCTGCAGCAGGCGCGCACTGCCGACCGACGTGCCGACACTCCCCGGTTCGCGGTAGAAGGCCGCCGCCTGATGGGGATTCTCTCCGTAACGCATGTCCTGCACGCGCTCGAATTGCAGGCTGAGCGTGTCGGGGAAGCGGCGCCTGGCACCCTCCGCATCGAGTGAGCTCAGATAGCCCGCAATAGCCCCGTCGTAGCGGGCCGTGTGGGCGAAGGCCTTGGTGGCAAGCTCGAAGCGCATCGCATCGCCGACCGCACCGCCCGCGCTGCACATCTCGGCGAGCACACGAGCGTAGTCCGTGCTCTCGACCACGACGCAGACCGCCGCATGATTCTTGGCTGCGGCGCGCAGCATGGCCGGACCGCCGATGTCGATATTCTCTATGGCCTTGGCCCGATCGCAGTCCGGTTCTGCCACCGTGCGCTCGAAGGGGTAGAGATTGACCACGAGCAAATCGATGGGATCGATACCATGCTCCCGCATGACCTCGGCGTCGCAGTCCCGGCGCCCGAGCAGGCCACCGTGGATCTTCGGGTGCAGTGTCTTGACGCGCCCATCCATAATCTCGGGAAACCCCGTATGGGTAGACACCTCGGTCACCGCGATGCCGTGCTCGCCGAGCAGACGGGCCGTGCCGCCGGTGGAGAGGATTTCCACTCCCTGGCCGCTCAGGCCCGCGGCAAACTCGACGATGCCCGATTTGTTGGAAACACTGATGAGCGCGCGCTCGATACGGTGCATGATTGATCTCCGGGGTCTAGCCGGCGCCGGGCCGATCGAATGAGAGAGTCAGGCAACGCCATGAACGGGCAAGCGCGTTGTCAACTCAGATTGTAATCTCTCAGCTTCTTCCGAAGCGTTCCGCGATTGATGCCGAGCACTTCCGCCGCCTTGCTCTGGTTACCGTTGGTATAATTCAGCACGGCTTCGAGCAGCGGCACCTCGACCTCGCCGATGACGAGTTGATGGAGACCGCTCGTGCTGTGCCCGTCCAGATTGCTGAAGTAGCTGTCCACGGCATTGCGCACGCAAACGCGCAGCGGTTCACCGGTGCGTGATGCTTCCACCGGCAGTGTGCTGCGCTTTCCTGATTCGGTCTTCTTATGCTTCTTCACGCCTGGAGCTTCCGACCTCGCGCACCCGCCCAGCCGAACAACTCTGCGAATCGCCAACATCGAAAAGGCGCGTGCTGCAAAGCCATCCTGAACCAGAGACGCTTGGATCCGGGTCGAGTTCGTGCTGGTTTTTCTTGTTCTGTGTGGCGCCTACGAGGCGCTCACCTAATCCGGATTGATGCCTTCCCTATACGTGACATCTTACCCCCAACAACACACGTGATTAAAGAGATGCATGTCAAGACACACGCGATTTTTCTC
>CAZSDY010000466.1:0-1695 GCA_964605765.1 uncultured Ectothiorhodospiraceae bacterium
TGCGCGCCGATTACCTCGCCCATGATCCGTATTTTTTTCACTTACCATCCCCTTTTCTGGGTGAATCGTACCCGTAACGCCTGGCGCTCTCCGCGATGTACCAGCCGCAATCAAACGCCAACAAATCGTCCCACTCGATACTCTTGTGCGCCCTGGTGTTGAGATCCCGAGGCATGCTCGACGTGACGCCAAGTTGCTCCTCGAGCCGTTCTACGTTGAGCAGCGGGGTTGAGTGCGCGCAGTTCGCCCCGATGTCAACGGCATCCGTGATTCGGCACCACGCGATGGCGCGGCGCTCAAGCGGCTCGGCAGCCGCCGGCCACGGTCCAGGAACGTACCGCCGCAGGTAGTCCTCGTGGACGGTCATCATCGACGCGATCACGTGGATGGGGTTGCGGACAAGATGGATCACGGGGCCTCCCCACGCCGAAGCGTTGAACGCCTCCATCCAGCTTACTGTCACCGTACCGCGCTCCTCGTGGCACGCATCCACACCCTGCTCGCGCAGCACCTCTGTCGCGTACTTTGTCCCCGACCGTGGCGCCCCGGTGATCAGCAGTCCAGGTCGTATCCGCTTCACTTCGGCACCGAAAACACGTAGTAGCGGGCGTCACATCCGAGATAGACGAACTCTGGGTGCTCGCCCATCTTGAGCACCGCCTCCTCGAACGCGAGAGCGTGCCCCTGCTCGTCGGGTGTGCGGCGGACCAGGACGCGGCGGTGGCCGGGCGGGGTTTGCGTAACGGGCCTCACCCGTCATCCCGCCATCGACACCACTCACACCGGCCCTCACCACCGCAGGTACAGCGGCCGGTCGGGTGTAGCGGGTCGTTGGTCGTGTCGGTGGCTAGGGCGCGACGGGCAACGGCAGCTCTGCTGTGCGCGTAACCGCGAACGTCGATCATGTCGGCTAGGCCCAGATCATGCCGGCCACCCGCGTTAGACAGCGCTAACAAGCTGTTCGCCGCATCGGCCAGCGCGCCCCGTAGCCGCGCGATCGTCGCGTTCGCCTCGACTCGCTCCTCGCTCACCTGCGTCTCGATCCGGTCGAGCAGTTCGATCGGATTGGCTACCTCCTGTAGCCCGAGCAGGTTGTCGGCTACGTCTCGGATTCTGCTGGTCAGTTCGGCGATCGTCGCGTTCGTATCGGCGAGCTTGGCGCGCAGATACGCAATCTCATCGGCCGGCGTGCAATTCCCCCAGCACAGATCGGCGCCGTACTCGCAGTTCGCGTCTATGCATTCGGCCGCGTGCGCGTAGTCGACTTCAGTCGTCTCGGGACGGCCGCACCGCTCACAGCGGTCAGTCGCATACACGATGTCGTCACTCATCGGTCGTCTCCTCCCAACGCTGCCTCGATCGTTGCCAGCGCGTCGAGCGCCAGCTCGCCACCGAGGCTGATCTGGTCGCGGCTGAACTTGATGAGCTTGAGAGCCGTCTCCAGCCGCAGAACCTCCGTCGCTAGCGCGGTGACGGCTTTGGGGTTTGCAGCGGCGATGTACTCGGCATCCTCCACCTTGTCCGCGTCCGCCAGCGATAGGCTATCCTCGGTCTGTGCAACGTAGCCGTAGTACAGCGACTTCCACGGTCCCGGTGTAGCCTTCGCGGCCAGGTCCAGCAGATGGCTAACGTCGGCTTCGGTTGGTCGCTCACTCATCGGTCGGCTCCTTGAGTTTCTCGCGAATCATGTAGGGC
>CAZSDY010000467.1:0-1691 GCA_964605765.1 uncultured Ectothiorhodospiraceae bacterium
TTGAAGCTATCTCGGCAGCTTGCCCTGCACGCCTTCCACGTAATAGTCCATGACCAGCAGGTCCTCGTCGGACAGGGTTGACCCCGCGGCCACGCGCACCTTGCCCGACTGGTCCTTGACCGGCCCAGCGAACGGATGCAGCGTGCCCGCGACGATAGCTGCCTGGCGCGCTGCCACCAGATCGGCCACCGCCTTGGGCACCGCGGGATTGAGCGGCGCGAGCTTCACCATCCCGTCCTTGATGCCGCCCCAGGTCGCTTCCGAGTGCCAGGTGCCATCGAGAACGGCCCTCGCGCGCGCGATGTAATACCCGCTCCAGTCGTGCATCGACGCGGTGAGTTGCCTGGTGGGCGCGTACTTGGACATGTCGGAATGATAGGCAACGGCCCACACGCCTCGCTCCTCCGCAGTCAGCACCGGTGCCGTCGAATCGGTGTGGTGCGTGATCACATCGGCGCCCTGCGCGATGAGCGCTTCGGTCGCCTCACGCTCGCGGCCCGGGTCGAACCAGGAGTTCACCCAGATGACCTTGACCACGGTCTCGGGGCTCACGCTGCGAATTCCCATGGTGAAGGCGTTGATGCCGCGCACCACCTCGGGGATGGGAAAGGCCGCGATGTAACCGATGACTCGAGACTTCGTCATCTTGCCCGCCACCACGCCCGTCAGATAACGCCCCTCGTAGAAACGCGCCACGTAGGTGCTCACGTTCTTCGCCCGCTTGTAGCCGGTGGCGTGCTCGAAATGAACCTTCGGAAATTGTCTCGCGACCTTGATGGTGGGGTTCATGTACCCGAACGATGTCGTGAAGATCAGCCCGTAGCCGCTCGCGGCGAGCTGGCGTATCACGCGCACCGCTTCTGCGCCCTCGCGCACGCTCTCCACATATTTCGTCTCGACCCGGCCGCCGAGCGCCGCCTCGAGCACGCGCCGGGCGGCATCGTGCTGGTAAGTCCAGCCTGCGTCGCTGACCGGGCTCACGTAGACGAATCCGACCTTGAGCGGCGCGGCGAGGGCTGCACCGGCGGCCGCGAACGCAACGAGAATCGCCGCCACAACGCGGGCACGCAGCGACCCGACGTAACGGTTTCTACCCATGACTACTCCTCCTTGCTCTCAGTTGAAATCGGGATGATAGGGCACACCGAGCGATGCCGGCGCGTTCAGGCGAATGGTATTGACGTCACGCGATATCAACACCAGCACGACGATGGTCGCCAGGTAGGGAAGCATGGAGAGGAACTGCGACGGTATCGCCACCCCGGCGCCCTGCGCGTGAAACTGAATGATGGTGACGCCGCCGAACAAATACGCCCCCACCACGACGCGCAGCGGCCGCCAGGTCGAAAACACCACCAGCGCGAGCGCGATCCACCCGCGCCCGGCAGTCATCGCCTCGGCCCACACGGGCGTGTAGGCGACCGACAGGTAGCAGCCTCCCAGACCCGCCATGGCACCGCCGAACAACACCGCGAGATAGCGGATGCGGATCACGGAATAACCAAGCGCATGCGCCGATTGCGGCGCCTCACCCACGCCGCGCAGCACGAGTCCCGGGCGCGTGCGATACAGGAACCAGGAGACCGCCGCCACCATCAGGAACGACAAGTACACGAGCGGGTCCAGGGAGAACACGATGGGGCCGAGCACCGGGATATCGCTCAACCAGGGGATATGCACGGCCGCCACGC
>CAZSDY010000468.1:0-1690 GCA_964605765.1 uncultured Ectothiorhodospiraceae bacterium
CGCATCGACGAAAAGCTAAAGGAGCTACAGGCTGCCTCTCGCAGCGGAAACGTGGGAGCGCCGCCGAATCCTTCGGAAGTACCGCCGGTTAACTAGCCCGGCGCGTGCGCACGTCGATTTCGGCGTCAAGATCGTGGTCGTGGAGCGCGCCACAGCCGATGACCCGCAAGGGTTCTACGTCGGGGATGCGTTCGTTCGGCGGGCGTGCGGTGACGACGGGGCCGAGCTCGCGCCGGTAATGTTCGGCGGCATGTACAACACCCTGTTGCGCGAGTGGGAGGGACCGAGCGAGGACCCGGCGGTCTGGTATTGCGGGCGCGAGCAGCTCGCCCCGGTCATGCACGGAGCGGCCGACGGTACGGGCCGATATGTGTGCGTCGGCTCGGCCGGGTCCGGTAAGTCGGAGGTGGGCGCCATGTTCGCGGCCCGGCGCACTATTCTGACGCCTGGTAAGGCGTTCGGATGCGTGGCGCCGACGGGCAAGAGGCTCAAGGTCTGTTGGGAGAAAATGGTAACGCGCCTGCGCCCGGCGTGGGTTGACCACGAGCAGACGCGCAAGATGGAGGAGCTCGTACTCGTCAACGGCCGGCGCTTCCAGTTCGCCGCTGCCAAGGAATACTCGAGCGCCTACGGCAGCCCCTTGCAGGGCTACACGTGGGACATCGGGATGTGGATCGACGAGGAACAGGACATCACCGACCAATCCATGGCCGATGCGATGATGCGTGGCAGGAACGCGCGCGGGGTGTCGTTCTGCCTCTCGACGTGTACGCTCAAGCGTGACCCGTCGTTCCGAACGCGCCGCGACAAGTACGCGGGCCAGGAGGGGACGATCGTGCAGCCGATGACGCTGCACGGTTCGCCGTTCGAGTCGCTCGAGCACCTGGCGCAGCTCAAGCGGGAATTGCCGCCCGATATGTACACGATGTTGGTACTCGCGCGCGATGCGCCGCCGGAACGCGCGATATACAGCATGTTCGATCGCAACCGACACCTGCGGCCGTGGCCCAAGGTTGGCGCCAGGGATATCGCCGCCGAGCTCACCGCGACGAGGGCGTTGCCTAACGGCGTTCCGTGGATCATTGCTCACGACCCCGGAACGCTGTGGGATGTGTCGCTCGGGCTAAAGGCGTTCGCGGTTCCGTGGATCGAGGAGCCGGTATGGTGGGTCATGTGGGAAGTATCGACGCGAAAGAAGGTGCTCGACGCCCACATCGCCGAGGTAACCGCGGTTCTGCGCGAGCGCGGGGCCAAGTCGGCCCTCGTGGTCGCCGACCCCTACGCGAAGTATGCGAGCGACAACCGCGTCAACGTCGAAAGCTACAAGCTGTGGAAGCGTGCGGGATTCCTGATCCGGCCCGCGGCCTACAGCAAGACGAACCCGAGCGCGCCGGGCAAGGTGCCGAAGCGCGAGGGCATCGACATGGTGCGGATGCTACTGCGCAATGCGGCGGACGAAACGCGGCTCTACGTTGATTGCGACGACACAACACGAACGCCGTCGGCGCCGAGACTCGTTGGCGCCCTTGAGTCCATGGAGTACTCTGAATCCGGCGATCCAGAGACGGAGAAAAAAGACAGCAAGGATGTCAGCCACTGGCCGGCATCTCTGCGATACGGTTTGTGGCCGTGGGAGCGCGTGCGGATAGCTCGCGCAAGACTCAAAGCGAGGCGATAGACGATGGGCCTT
>CAZSDY010000469.1:0-1689 GCA_964605765.1 uncultured Ectothiorhodospiraceae bacterium
TGCTTCCGCCGCGAATGCCGATTGCCTTGTCGATGAGGTTGCGGTCCTCGTCGGCCAGTGCCCGCAACGCCCGTTCGTTCCACGTCTGGCTGCCTGCCTTTGTCTTGTACAGGCCCCACGTGTGCGGGTATGCGACACCGAACCGCGCCTCTACCCGCACCATCTGTACCTGATAGTTCTGGATGCCGATTCCTTCGCCAGAAAGGAATTCGATCTCGAACTCACGAAACGCGCCCTGCGGGTTTTCGATGACGTGATCGTAGAAGTCGGCGCGCTCCGTGTCGGTAAGGCGAAACCCCTGGTGAACCAGCGAGGACGGCGTGACCGCCTTCACGGCAATGACCATCTGCCTCCGCACGGCCTGCCACGTCGTTGTGCTCGAGGTCGCCTCGGCGCCCGCCCGTTCCGGCCCGCCGATCAGGTCGGTGGTGCCGTAGTACCCGCGCGTTGCGAGTCCAACGGTCATCAGACCTCCACCATGGAGCCGCGCACGAATGACGGCATGGTCGGGAACGATGTATCGGCCGTGCCAGTCACGGTGATGGTGGCGAGCAACCCGGTGCTCTCCGACCCGCCGCCCGAGCTCGGAACGTTCGCACTCGAATCCCACAGCCGAAGGCGTCCGGTCGTCATGTAGCCGTTGCCATCATAGGTGATGTTGTCGAGCGTGTAGTTGCCCAGCGCGAACGCCTTGAGCATCCGCAGCGCAACCGCCGGACTATCGCTCGTCGTGTGCGATGCGAGCGCCTCGTTCCACACCGCATCTGCGATAGCCGATGCAGACGCTGCGCCGCCCGCGTTGCTGAGAGATTCACCGGTAGACCCGCCTGCGACGTGATCTGCTTGCGTTTCGTCCCACACCGCATCAGCGATGGTCGCGGCGGACACGGCGGCGACGCCCGGCTCTTGCAACGCCCCGGCGTCTACGCCAAATCCAGCCCCGCTATTGTCGGTAAGCTCGGCGAGTCCGTGCAGATCGGCCGCCCCGGCCGTACACGTGGCATCGATGGTTATCGTACCGTCCGTGATGCCGGCGACGACATCCGTGCTGGCCGATGTGATGTTTTGCAATCCAACGAATCCAGAACAACCAGCGATCTGCACATAGGCGTAGTAGCCAGCGACGCCCGACACGTAGACCGGATTAGCATCCGTCAGGTCAATGAACTGCGACTGCACGGCCTCGATGCGCGCATCGTTTACAGCAAACATGGTCTGTTTCCCATAAATGATGGAGCGCCAGATCCTGTTATGACGCACGCCAGTGCACGCGCCAACGATACACTCCACAAATCGTGCTTGCGTCGTGCTATTGAACGCACCACTAACGTCGCATCCGTGTACCTCGGCGCGTGACAGGTCGTTGCTTGCCTGGAACTGAATGGACACCGTGAACGTCCCGACGCTCTCGATACGAGCATCGACAAAGTCCGAGTTGAGTAGAATGCCAGCCGCGCCGCTCACCCGGAATCGCCTTGTCCCGAGCGCATTCGCCAGGGTCACCGCGTTCGCCCACAGTGTGCAAGGCTGATCCCGCGTTCCGTGAATCCCTAGTGTCGCGCCAGCAGTGCCGTTCGTGCCATCGATCCAGATTGCTCCGTCATAGACAGCGGCCAGCATGTCCATCGGGTTGACGAGCAGCTCCCCGGCCTGCACGAAGCCGAGATCGCTGCCCGTCGTCTCGCTGAG
>CAZSDY010000470.1:0-1686 GCA_964605765.1 uncultured Ectothiorhodospiraceae bacterium
TTCCCGTCGTCGAGACGAATCTGAAATTGAGTGTGGCTTTACCCCGGATTACAGAAAAGCGGCGAGAGCAGTCATCATTCCCGAATATCCACGGTCTGCTGAAAAGTCGGTCTTCCTGGGTCCCACGGTCCGGCGCTGATGGAGTTCACTTTACTCGTGCCCGGGTTGCTTGCGCCCATGGTTGGCGTGCGCGATCGGCGTTCGGGTGCGCTGCTACGCGAATCGCTGAACCTCGAGGCTCTCGATCTGCTGCTCACACGGTCACGGCGCGTGCCCGACCCCGTGGTCGAGGAGTCCCTGGAGGGCATGATGCTCGGCCATGCCGGGCTTGCATGTCCGGCCGGCGCTGACTGGCCCGTCGCCGCGATCACCCGCGCCCTCGACGCGCGCGCGGCGCCGCCCGGCAACTGGACGATTCGTGCCGACCCGGTGCACCTGCGCGCCGATCTCAGCGACGCCAGCCTCGACGCCGCGGGTGCGTTCCCGCTGTCCGCGGTCGAGGCTGAGGCCATCGTCGGCGCAATCAACGAGCATTTCAGCGCTGAGGCGTGGCGCCTGGTGGCCTGGCATCCGCACCGCTGGTACATCGAGGGTGCGGTGCACCGCGATCTGCGAACGGTGCCCCTCTCGCTTGTCTCGGGTGCCATGGTGGATGCCCGCCGTGCGCGCGGGCCGCACGCTCGATACTGGGCACGGATTGTGAACGAGATGCAGATGCTGCTGCATTCGAGCCCCGTCAACCGGGAGCGCGTGGCGCGCGGCGAGGTACCCGTGAACAGCTTGTGGCTGTGGGGTGGCGGGGCGCCACCGCCCGTGTGGCACTCGCGTTGGCGGGCACTGTGTACCGATCATGTGCTGGGGCATGCCCTGGGGGCGTATCTGGATGTGGAATGGCGGGCGCTACCGGCGCGTGCCGACGCACTGGGTGGCATGCAAGGTGAAGTGTTGCTGATTCTGGACGCGCTCTACGGGCCGAGCCGCCGCAACGATTTCGAGACATGGTGCCGCGGGCTCAATGCCCTGTCACGGGACTGGTTCGAATCGCTGCTGCGCATGCTCACACGCGGAGAGGTCGAGCGACTCACGATCTGCCCTGGCGGGGGGGTGAGATTCTCGTGCACGCGGCGCAGCGTGCGCCGCTGGTGGCGCAGGCCGAAGCCTTTCGAGACACTCGGGTGAGTCACGGGCAGGGCGTGGGCCGGCGGGTATTTCAGGGGAAACCGGGGACAGACCACGGTTTTTTCGGAAAAGCCGGAAGAACCGTGGTCTTTCCGCGGTTTCTCCGGTGTCGCCCATGTTCACCTCCTTCGCGAACTTGTAGTACCATCACGCCGCCTTCGCTAACACAGGGCGGTGTCGATGCTCGAACTGAACCCCATTATCGTCCGTATCAAGGACCTCAAGGAGCGCACCCAGGCTCTTAGGGGGTATCTTTGACATCGACTCGAGCGCCTTGCGCCTGGAGGAGGTACTGCGCGAACTGGAGGACCCGGAAGTCTGGCGCGACCCTGGCAGGGCGCAGAGTCTCGGCAGGGAGCGCTCGGCGCTAGAACTCGTGGTGCATTCCATCGAGCACCTGGATCGGTCGTTGGCCGATGCCGGTGATCTGCTGGTGCTCGCCGGCGAGGACCAGGATGCGGAGGCCGTCGCGGCCGTGGAATCGGATCTGGTGCCCCTCGAGCGAGA
>CAZSDY010000471.1:0-1673 GCA_964605765.1 uncultured Ectothiorhodospiraceae bacterium
CAATGCGCCAACATGGACGAGCCCCCGTTAGCGTGGCTAGGTTGAGGAGGGCGTACGCCCACGGCTGCACGTGGTTTGCACACTCAGCGGCGCGAGCGCTGAGCTTCGATGGTTGATTGCCTTCCCGTGAACGAGCGCTCCGCGTGAATCATTCGCCAGGAGAGCATCTTCTGCGCGTACTCCGCGACGGTCCCCATGTAGTGGGGATTCCCACCTAGATCATCGATCTCGTCGGGGTCGTTCTCGATGTCGAACAGCTGCGCGGGTAGCGCGGCATAGTGGATATACTTGTACCGGGTGTCCCGAATCACCGTCAGGACACATTCGTCGAGTCTTATGCCAAGTTCCCTTTCCGCTTTGCCATCGGCGATGTCGCGGAAATCGAACTCCCAGTGAACCTCGCGGCGCCAGCGCCGCGGCGTGCCGCCCTCGAGGAAGGGGCGCAACGAAGCGCCGTCGCACTGAAGGGGGACTTCGCACCCGAGCAGGTCGAGTATGGTCGACATGAGGTCCACATTTTCGGTAAACGCGTCCTCCACCCGGCCTCGCGACGGATCGAAATGCGCATACGGAGCGCGGATCAGCAGGGGAATATGAAAGCTCTGGTCGAACTGGCATTCCTTCCCGAGCATCCCGTGGTCCCACAGTTGCTCGCCGTGGTCGCTGGTGAACACGATTAACGTATCCTCGTACTGCCCGGTCTCCTTCAACAACGCGATGATTCGCCCGAGATGGTGATCCACCTCCGTCATCAAGCCGTAGTAAGTCGCCCGCAGTTGGCGCATCGCTGCGTCCTCGGCAGGATGCATCTCGGGCGGGAGACCTTCCAACTCCAGATGGTGTCGGCGCACATAGGCGGTGAAGGGATGGCACCCGGGCTCGTCATCCGAGGGAAGGCCACGGGGGCCGGGCACGTCGTCCGGCTCGTACATGGCGTTGTAGGGCTCGGGGGCAACGAAAGGTGGGTGCGGCCGAATCAAGCTCAAGTGCAGAAACCATGGAGAGCGCTCGGGCCGCGCGAGAAATTCGATAGCACAATCGGTGGAAAATGCCGTGTCGCTGTCCTTCGCGAGATAGCGCGCCGGGGGGAACGTGGGGCCACGCCCGCCCGCGTCGGGGTTGTTCTCGACCGGTAAATAGATGTCCCGCGCTCGAGACGGAATTTCATAGCCTTTCGCCGCGAGGTGGCGCAACCATGCTGTCGATGCAGTGCCGTCTTCGCTTCCGGGGACGAGCTGCCTGAAGCCGGGAAGAACATTGGTGTAGTCCGCGAGCGCGGGGTCATTGGCGGAATGCTCGCGCGGGTCGAGGGTGGTGTCCGTATAACCGATGAGCCACGGATCGTATCCAGCCCCGCGCGCTTCCAGTGCGACGTTGGTAAAGCGACTTTCCAGCGGGACCCCATTCTGCACCGAGCGATGGTTCATCATGTACGTGCCGGTCAGCAGCGATGCGCGACTGGGCCCGCAAGGCGTACATTGGGCGAAGTGGCTGCGGAACAGGACACCGTCGGCGGCGAGGGCATCGAGGTTGGGGGTCTTGACCGTGGGGTGGCCGACCGCCGAAAGGGTATCGCCCCGCCATTCGTCGGCCGTGATCAGGAGAACGTTCATGCGCTGATTCATGGCCGGTACTCTCCGGTGCTCATTCGATCACGGGCGCCTCGTGGGTCA
>CAZSDY010000472.1:0-1670 GCA_964605765.1 uncultured Ectothiorhodospiraceae bacterium
GTGAACATGGCGGGGCATCCGTGCCTTCACCGTGAAATGGCAACCGCGAAACGGGCTGTACCAGCGCGCATGATCGCCCTTGTCCTGTCGGACTGCGTGTTCCGCGGCATGGTTCACGGGTGATACACATTCCCGATGAGCCACATCACGATTCGGGAACGTCGAAATCACGCCGCTGCCCCTTCTCGTCGCCCATCACCCGAGAATATGCTACGATTTGTGAGTACAAATTTACGGAGGCGTGAATGGTGAATTCCCTGGATGTCTTCAGCGCCCGGGATTTGCGGCTACGCGCAGGTGAGCTGCTCAGGGACGCAGAGGGTGGCAATCTGGCCTTGATCACCAAGCATGGGCGCCCGGCAATCGTTGCGGTGCCCTTTGACGCGCGCCTCGTTGACCTGGGCGTGAGCCGTGCGCTGGCGCTGCACCTGTTCGAAAAGGGTCAGCTCAGCCTGGCGCAGGCCGCGAAGGTCGGTGGCCTTTCGCTCGAGGCATTCATCGAATTGCTCGGTACCGCGGGTATAGACGCCGTCGACTACGCCTCGGCCGAGCTCGACGAGGAACTGGAAGTCATCGATTGAGCGGGCCGGTGGTTGCCGATGCCGGGCCGCTCATGGGCCTCGCCCGGGTTGGCCGGCTTGCCCTGCTAAGGCATCTCTATCGCCATATCGTCATCCCCGCGGCGGTTCACACGGAGCTCGATGTCGATTCCCGGCGCCCCGGCGCTCGAATGCTCGAGGCCGCGATCAGTGCAGCGTGGGTGACAATCGAGTCGCCATCGGCGGTCGATGAGGTCGCGTCGCTGGCCCGGATCCTCGGCCCCGGAGAATGCGAGGCCATCGTCCTTGCCGGGGAGCTGGACGCCCGTTTTCTGCTCATCGACGACCAACGGGGACGGCAAATCGCGCGCCGGCGCGCGGTGCCGGTCGTCGGCCTCGCCGGCGTGCTGCTCGCGGCCAAGAGCCATGGAGAGATCGTGACCGTGCGCCCCGTGCTCGAAGAATTGTCACAGGCCGGCTACCGGCTGGCTCCGCGATTGGTTACCGCGGTGCTTGCTCGCGCGAACGAGTGAGCCTGCCTGTTGTGCGCCGCTCGCGCCTGCCGGCCGGGTTGCCCTGCACGGCAAGCGGCTTTTCCGCTTTCGTCCCTGAGTTGAGGGCGGGCTGACAGGCGCGGCCGCGATTCCGCAGAATGGAAACGCGTGACAGCCAGAATGTTATGTCTTCCAGGTTGCCCGGAGTGGATGAGTGAAGGCTCGTTCACTACATCGATCCGGAAACGGGCGATCCTCACGTCTATGTCATTGGCAACACCTGGCAGGAAGTGGGTTCGGGTTGTGGGTCGGCAGTGACCGCAGTGCGAGAAGCGCGCGCCGGCAACGGCGCACGAGACCCGCCCTTTGGGTTCGGGCGGACCGATGGGCGCAGCGCGCTTGATGGTCGACTTATCCTAACGTCAGAAACGCTACCATGTATCGGAGATCATGGATGAAATGTGAATATGTGGTCCGAATGGGAGCGGGTGGTCGATTTGTCATTCCGGCGAAGCTTCGCGAGGCAATGACATCCGCCAGGGGACGTTCCCATCACCGGCTGGACCTCACCGGCGGGAATGTCGAGCTTCTTTCCGGACGGCGGGGTATCGAGATGCTTTGTCTTGCCACTTGAGAT
>CAZSDY010000473.1:0-1662 GCA_964605765.1 uncultured Ectothiorhodospiraceae bacterium
AAAGGGAAAAGGGGACATGCTTGTTTTCTTGGAAAAGGGGACATGCTTGTTTTTTGTGTGCACGACACGTGTTACCACCCGCGGTGGGGAAAAAACAAGCATGTCCCCTTTTCCAAGAAAACAAGCATGTCCCCTTTTCCCCTACACTGGCATCAGTACCCTGTCCAGGTGATATTGACGCATGCTCGACCAACGCGTGCTCGACATCGCAAGCAGCATCGCCGCGTGCGGCGGGCACGCCGTGATCGTGGGCGGCTACGTGCGCGACAAGCTGCTCGGTATCGAATCGAAGGATGTGGACATCGAGGTGTTCGGCCTCGGGCTCGAGGACCTGAAGACGCTGCTCGGCACCTACGGCACCGTCATCGAGGTCGGCCGCGCATTCGGCGTGCTCAGGCTCAAGGAACTCGACGTCGACTTCTCGCTGCCACGCAGGGACAGCAAGGTGGGGGCCGGACACCGCGGCTTCGATGTCCAGACCGATCCGGGGCTCGACTTCGAAGCCGCGGCGCGGCGCCGCGACCTCACCATCAACAGCATCGGCTACGATCCCCTGCAAGGCGCGTATCTGGATCCGCACGGCGGCCGCGCGGATCTCGCGCGCCGCGTGCTGAGAGCCACCGACACGGCGCACTTCGCCGAGGACCCGCTGCGCGGCATGCGCGTCGCGCAGTTCGCGGCCCGCCTGCGGATGCATGCCGACGCCACGCTGATCGAGCTTTGCCGCGGGCTCGATCTGAGCGAGGTGGCGCCGGAACGGCTGTTCGACGAGTTGCGCAAGCTGCTGCTCAAAGGGACGCAGCCATCGCTCGGGCTCACCTTCCTCCGCGACTCGGGACTCGTCGGCCAATTCCCCGAGCTCGACGCCCTCATCGGCGTCGCCCAGGACCCGGCCTGGCACCCCGAGGGCGATGTGTGGGCGCACACGCTGATGGTGCTCGACGAGGCCGCACGCGCTCGCGACGGCGAAGCCGACGATCTCGCGTTGATGCTGGCCGCGCTTTGCCACGATCTCGGCAAGCCCGCGGCCACCGTCGATGTGCGCGGGCGCATCCGCTCGCCGCGCCACGAGGCGCTCGGCGAGGCCGCCACCGGCGATTTCCTCGCCAGGCTGCGCACGCCCGGGAAGCTCCTGCGCAAGGTCCAGGTGCTGGTCAGGTATCACCTGGCGCCGGCGTTGTTCGTGAAAAACAGTGCCGGCGCCAAGGCCTATCGCCGTCTCGCGCGCAGGCTCGACGCCGCGGGCGCGGGCATCGCCTTGCTGCACCGCGTCGCGCGCGCCGACCACCTGGGTCGAACGACGCCCGAGGCGTTGGCCCGTGCATTCCCGGCCGGCGACGAGTTCCTGGAACGCGCCGCGAGATGCTTGGTCGAGAACGCGGCGCCGAAGGATCTGGTCGGCGGGCGCCACCTCATCGAGCGCGGCATGCAGCCCGGCCCGCGCTTCGGCGAGATCCTCGCGCTTTGCCGCGCGCTGCAGGACGAGGGCGAGTGGGATGACCCCGACGCCCTGCTGGACGCCGCCCTGGAGGCGCTGACAGCCCGGCAATGAACCAGCGCGGCGGGGCGAGGCCGCCCGCAAACGCCAACGGCACTGATGCCCTGGCAGGCTCGCCGGACGAACCCCGCTCCACCGGTCACCCGCACCCTGCATAGGTGGCG
>CAZSDY010000474.1:0-1639 GCA_964605765.1 uncultured Ectothiorhodospiraceae bacterium
CGGGCCGTAGCCCACCCAGGTGGAAAACGCCAATTTGAAACTTTCAGCGGACGCCGTTCCCGGCGCCGACATCCCGAAAATGGCCGCGGTGAGGATCAGCGCGGTCGATAGAACGAGTCTACGCATTGTAGGAGTCCTCCCATGATTCAAACGTACGCCCTGGTCGGGCCATCAGGGGCGAGCTCATAAGGCGCCCCGCGTTCTCCCCGATCGCTCCCTGACCCCGCGCTACGCGGAACGCCTCTTTTGGGGCGCCTGCGCGTCACGCATCCGGTGCCGAGCCGACACTCGAAACATTTTCATGCTATAGGCTTCAACTGTCCCACACAAGGTTCCGATCATCAGACATCGGACCTCGAGGCATTGCGGCGTCTCACCGCGCTTCCCGGGTCGCTGCGCATCGGTCTCGAGACCCGGCGTCACCTCCCGGCCGCGTTCGCGAGCGGCGGCGCCACGCTTCGCAAGCACGGCAACGGCGTCTTCGTCACCCGCGTGCTGCGCGCTCAGGAGCGCATGCGCGTGTTCCGCGGATCGTAGAGCGGCGCAGCCAGGACCTCGGCCTCGACAAGGTCGCCGAGCATTTCCACGCCCAGCGCCGTCCCCGGCGCCGCCTGGTCCGGTTGCACGTAGGCGAAAGCCAGATTGTGCCCGACCGTGTGGCCGTAACCGCCCGAGGTGATGACGCCGGCCATCTCGTCGTGCGCGTAGACCGGCTCGGAACCGAGCACGTCGCGGTCCCCGGCCGCCACGCGCAGATAGGCGAGCTTCCAGGGTGCGCCGTCGTGCTTGCGTTGGAGCAGGGCGCCGCGGCCGGCGAAGTCACCCTTGTCGAAGTCGATGAAGTGTTCCATCCCGGCTTCGATCAGGGTCACCTCATTCATCAATTCGGCGCCGAAGCCGCGATAGGCTTTCTCCATGCGCAGGGAGTTGAGGGCGTAGACGCCGAAGTCGGCGATGCCGAATTCCTCGCCCGCCTGCATCAGCGCCGCATAGAGCCTGGCGGTCTCCGAGATGGGGTGGTGGAGCTCCCAACCGAGCTCGCCGGCATAGGAGACCCGCAGTGCCCGCAACGGCACGCCGGCGACGTCAATCGCGGCGGCGGTCAGCCAGGGGAATGCGGCGCTACTCAGATCCGCCGTGGTCAGGGCGGCGAGCGCCGCACGCGAGTCGGGTCCGGTCACCACGAGACAGCCGAATTGGTCGGTGACGTCGGTGATCGTCGCCTGTTCCGAGGGCTCGCGGCCTTTGGTCAGCAGATCAAGATCGCGCAGCTGCGCCGAGCCGGCGGAGACGATGTAGAAGCGATCCTCGCCAATACGCGTTACCGTGGCCTCGCTTTCAATGAAGCCGGTGTGCGTCAACATGTGCGCTAGCACCAGGCGTCCGGCCTCGCGTGGCATTCGATTCGCGTACAGCCGATTCAACATGGCTTCGGCGTCCCGCCCGGCAACCTCGAACTTGGCGAAGCTGGTCAGATCGAGCACGCCGACGCGTTCGCGTACCGCCCTGCACTCCTCGGCCACGTATTCAAAGGCGTTGTTGAAACGAAAGCTGCACTGCTCTGCAACGCCTTTGGGCGCGAACCATTTCGGGCGCTCCCAGCCCAAGACCTCGGCGTATACGGCCCCCCGTTCCTTTA
>CAZSDY010000475.1:0-1639 GCA_964605765.1 uncultured Ectothiorhodospiraceae bacterium
AGGTGCGGGGGACCTTGGAGTCCCAGCGGATCTCCACGCGGACGATCTCGCCGGGGGCGACCGGGCTTGCGAGCGGCACGCGCATGACGGTGCGATCCTCCGCGTTTCCGTCGTCGGGCTGCACGTACTCGATCGCCCCGGTCAGATCCTCCTCGGCCCGTCCGTCGAGCGCAAGGATGCGGATGGAGTGGACCTCGCAGTAGGCCCACTCGTCGTCGTGCAGGACGGCGAGGCGGAACCGCTCGCGAGGCCAGTCCCGTCGCGCGACGGACGGACAGTGCGCCGGCGGCTGCCGGCGCGCTACCCTCTTTGCCGTCCATCGCTGAAGCGCTGCCCAGGCTGGACGAGGATCGGTCACGCGCGGTTCCGGAGGCCGTCCCGCGCGTGGCCGCGGGACTCCTCACCCAGGCGCTGGCGGTGCTCGCCGACCTGCCCGGGGACGGACAGACGCTGAGCACGCTCGCTGCCCGCGTGTTCGGTGACGCTCACGCGCTGGATCCGTCGCGGCCGGTCGCAACTCTCGTCAAGCGCTTTCTGCGCCATCGGACGCCGGTCGACGAGGACGCACCCGAGGGCGAGCGCGAGCTCTGGGCCCACGCCGGCATCGTGGTCGGCGGCGGCATCACCAGCACCGCTCTGGTCTTGAACCTGCCCGCGGCGGGTGACTCGGCGAGCGCGCGCAGCGTGCGTGTTGCCGCGGATGCGGGCCAGCCCGCATGGCTCACACTGCGTCAACTCGTCCAGGCGCCCGCGCGGTGGCGGGTCGTGGGGCGCTGCGTGCACGTGTGCGAAAATCCCGCGGTGGTCGCCGAGGCCGCCGAGCGCCTCGGTGCGCGCTGTGCGCCACTCGTGTGCACGGGGGGCCAGCCGAGCGCTGCGGTGAACCACCTCCTCTCGGGTCTGCGCGAGGCCGGTGCCGACCTCGCCTACCACGGTGATTTCGACTGGCCAGGGGTACGCATCGCCAATGCCGTGATGCGCCGTTTCGGAGCACGAGCGTGGAGCTATGACGCCGTCGCGTATGTTGCCGCGGCGGCGGCGGGTGGCGCGCCGCTCGGTGGAATCCCGGTCGAACCGGTATGGGATCCGACGCTCGCGTGCGCGATGCGCGAGGCGGGCGTCGCGGTGCCCGAGGAGCGCGTGCTCGACACCCTCCTTGCCGCGCTCGGCTGAGGCTCGGGTCAGTTCGAATCAGGGCCAACGTAACCTGACCCGGCATGCCGCGGCGCGGTCGCGGCGCTCGTGCGCCTCGTATGCGGGGTTCGTGCTGGCGCTCCGATGCAGGCCTTGCGAGCATCGTCTGATGAACGCAGTTGTCGATCTCGAGCGCATCCGCCACATGCTGCATGAGGCGATGCCTGCGCTACAGGAGTCGTACGGTGTCGAGTCGCTGGCGGTTTTCGGCTCGGTGGCACGGGGCGAAGCCGGCGCCAGCAGTGACGTCGATCTTCTCGTTCGCTTCCGGGCTGAGCCGCCGGGATTGCTCGGATTCGTGCGCCTGGAGCGCCACCTGTCGGATCTGCTCGGAACGCCGGTCGATCTGGTGATGGAGACCGCGCTCAAGCCACGGCTGCGCAAGAAGATCCTGGGCGAGGCGATCGCGGCGTGACAGCGGATCGCGATGCCGCGGTCTACCTCG
>CAZSDY010000476.1:0-1618 GCA_964605765.1 uncultured Ectothiorhodospiraceae bacterium
GGCTGTGTCCCGTGTTTTCTTCGCCCGGCAAGACGGCGTGGCCGAATATTTACATCCTGGCTGTGTAAAATTTTCTGACAAGCACCCGCTATTCTTCGCCGCCCTGTTGTCGCGGGTCGAATCGCAAACGTGTCACGATACGTTCGAGGGGGGCAGCGTCGTCACAGAAGGCAAGATCGACATCCATGCTGGAATGAAGGTTGCGAAGCACGGTGATCCCGCCTTCGCGCTCCACGTAGAAGGCGATATGCCTGGCGACGCTTCACAAAACTTTACATCACGGCAACATCCCGGCAATCCGCCGGCGCTATGGTCTCGGCTCACATTCATTCACAGTGAGGAAACGAGATGAGTGACAAAACGAAAAACACCTGTACCGGACGCCGTGGCGGATGCCGGTCGAGCCGCGCGCTACGATTCGGCCTGTTTGCGGTGTTGCTGGTCGGCACGGGGGTGCTGGGTGCCACCCTCATCGGCCAGACGTGGGCCGGCAGCGGCTGGAAACACCATGGCAGGGTGCACAGCGTGGAGGAGGCTCGTGACAAGGCGAGGGACGTGGCGGCCTGGGTGGCCGGTGCGGTGGATGCCTCCGAGACGCAGCGCACCGAGGTGGACGGCATTCTTTCCGGGTTTGCCGAGACCCTCTACCCGATGGTCGAGAAACACCGCGAAAACCGTCGCGCGCTGATCACCGAGCTCACCCGGCCGAACCTCCAGCGCGACACCGTGGAGGCGCTGCGCCGCGCAGAGTTGGCGCTTGCCGACGAGGCGTCGAGCGCGATGGTGGACGCCTTCTTCCGCGTCTCCGAGGTGCTGGAGCCCGAGCAGCGCCAGTCGCTGACCGCGCTTGCCGCGCGTTTCAAGCATCATGGTGGCCACAAGCGCGGCATGCAGGACTGACAAACGGTCCCCGGGTGTGCGAGCCTAGTCCGTGCACCCGGCCGAGGCCCGCATCGATGAGCCCGCGGATCCTGATGATCGAGGACGACGAGGCGCTCTCCAGCATGGTGAGGGAGTACTTCGCGGACGCGGGCATGGAGATCGTCGCCCATGCAAGCGCCGAGTCGGGGCTCGCGGCGCTTGGCGGCGGCGATTTTCAGGCGCTCATACTCGACGTGATGCTGCCCGACCTGGACGGCTTCGAAGTGTGTCGCCGTGTGCGCGCCCGATCCGATGTCCCACTCCTGATGCTGACGGCGCGCGGCGACGAGACCGACCGCATCGTCGGCCTGGAGCTCGGCGCCGACGACTATCTGCCGAAGCCTTTCAATCCCCGCGAGCTGCTGGCCCGCATTCGCTCCATACTGCGGCGCGGGCCGGCTTCCACGCGGGGCAGCGGGAATCCCCTTCGCTTCGGGCGACTCGAGATTGACCGCGACGAGCGCTCGGTCCGCCTGTCGGGAAACGTCTGCGCACTAACCGGCCACCAGTTCGACATCCTCCTTGCGCTCGCGCTCAACGCGGGCCGGGTGATGTCACGCGAATCCCTGATGAACGCGGTCCGGGGTGAGTCGCTGGAGGCCTTCGACCGCAGTATCGACGTGCACATCTCGCGGATACGCGCCGCCATCGAGGCCGATCCCAAGGTCCCCCGGCGTATCCTGACCTTGCGCGGCGC
>CAZSDY010000477.1:0-1596 GCA_964605765.1 uncultured Ectothiorhodospiraceae bacterium
TGGTCCTGGCCGGTGCGGTCTATCTGTGTCTGCCCTGGCTCGTCGCGCGGAGTCCGCCCGGGCGCCGGGTGCTCGTGTGGGTGCTAGGGGTGGGGCTTGCGATGCGCCTGCTCATGCTGCCCTCGCAGCCGATCCTGGAAGACGATTTCTATCGTTACCTGTGGGATGGAGCCGTGCTGGGTGCCGGTGTGAGCCCCTATGAGCATGCGCCGGCAGCGATCGCGCGCGGCGCGGGCCCGGTGCGACTGGAAGCGCTAGCGAAGGCGTCGGGGCCGGTGCTGGGCCGAGTCAACTATCCAGAGCTTCGCAGCGTTTATCCGCCGCTCGCCCAGGCCGGGTTCGCGCTCGCCCACTGGCTCGAACCGTGGAGCCTCGATGCCTGGCGATGGCTGCTGCTGGCACTCGAGTGCTCGAGCCTCGGCCTGTTGCTGGTGGCGCTTCGCGACGCCGGGCGCTCCGCTTTATGGGTCGTGCTGTACTGGTGGAACCCGCTCGTTGTGCGGGAGTTGATCAATGCAGCGCATATGGACGCGATGCTGCTGCCGCTGCTGCTCGGTACGCTGGTGCTGGCGAGACGCCGGCGCTTCATCGGCGCAAGCACGGTTCTGGCGCTGGCTACGGGTACCAAGCTGTGGCCGATCGTTCTGCTGCCACTGCTGGTGCGCCAGATCCTCGCGCACAAGGCCCGGGTGGCGGCCTGTGTCACGGTGTTCATGGCCGTCGTGCTGGCGCAGGCAATCCCGGTGCTCCGATCCGGTCTGGACGCCGGTTCCGGCTTCGTCGCCTATTCGACGGACTGGGAGATGAATGACGCCTTGTTCATGCTCGTCGCCTGGTCGATGCGCGCCGTTGCCGGTAGCGGCGCGGCGTATGGCCAGGCCGATATGATGGCGAGGCTCCTGGTGCTTGCCCTCGTTTCGGGGCTGAGCCTTGCCGTAGCCCGACGCCGCGCCGCCGACGAGGCTGAGATGGCGTCGCGGTATCTGCTGGTGACTGCCGTGCTGTTCCTGCTGTCCCCGGCACAGTTTCCGTGGTATTACGTATGGATGGTCCCGTTCCTGGCCCTGCATCCCAGGTATTCGCTGCTGTCCCTTACCGCCCTGCTGCCGTTGTATTACACGCGTTTCTACCTCGATGCCGCAGGACAGGTGGCGCTGTTCGATCATGGCGTGGTGTGGCTCGAGTACCTGCCGGTTTTCGCGTTGGCGGTGTGGGAGTGGCGCACGCGCGGGTTCATGCACGGGCGGGCCCATGCGCCTTGAGTGCCGTGTGGCGGCCATCGTGCCCGCGCTCGACGAGGAACTCGCCATCGCCAAGGTACTGTCCGCGGTGCCGAGGTGGGTGGACGAGGTGGTGGTCGTTGACAACGGCAGCGTGGACGCCACCGCGGAACGTGCGCGGCGTTTCGGTGCACGCGTCGTGCGCGAGCCGCGCCGTGGCTATGGGGCCGCCTGTCTTGCGGGCCTGCGCTCGCTCGGCGACGCCGCCGTGGTGGTATTCCTCGATGCCGACTTCAGCGATTTTCCCGAGCAGATGGATCGGCTCGTCGACCCCATCGTGCGTGACGAGCAGGACCTGGTCATGGGTTCGCGCGTG
>CAZSDY010000478.1:0-1576 GCA_964605765.1 uncultured Ectothiorhodospiraceae bacterium
CTGCCCTTCGCGCCCGACCCGGTGAGCGGACTGGAAATGATCCTGCTGCGCATGCTCGCTTTTCGACCCGTGCTCGACTCGCCGCAGGGTGCGGGCGGTGTGTCCGGTGCGCCGGGTGACACAGTGCGTGACAAGGCGGACGGGCCGCCTGCGCCGCTCGATGAAACCGGTGCGCCGCCCCCCGCCGGGCCGCTTCCCGAGGGCGCTTCGCTGACCGCGCAAGACTGGCCGCGTGTGCTCGATGCCTTGCAGGTGAACGGTCTGGTACGCGAGCTTGCCGCGAACGCCTTGCCGCGGCGCTTCGCGAACGGCGTGCTGGCACTCGTCTTGTCCCCGGGGCATGCGCACCTCAAGACCGAGAACCTCATCGAGCAGCTCGCCGAGGCGCTCTCCGGGGTGCGCGGCGAGCGTGTGAAAGTATCGGTCAGCGTAGAAGAGCCGGATGCCGAGACACCTGCCGAGCGCGAGGAAAAGGCCCGCGGCATGCGCCGCGAGGCGGCCGTGCGCGATATGGAGAACGACCCTAACGTGCACGCCATTTGCGAAGCATTCGAAGCGGTGCTGGATAGGGAATCCATCCGTTTACGCGATGTGAGCGACGGCACCTGAAGCACGCCGCGCGCGTGACGGGAACCAACGAGGAGGGACGATGAAAGGCGATCTTGGCAATCTCATGAAGCAGGCCCAGGCGATGCAGGCCAATCTGGAAAAGGCCCAGCAGGAGATAGCAAGGCTCGAGGTGACGGGCGAGTCCGGCGGCGGCATGGTGCGGGTTGTCATGACAGGGCGCCACGACGTGCGCCGGGTGACGGTCGATGCGGGGCTGCTCGGCGGTGACAAGGAGATGCTCGAGGATCTGATTGC
This sequence comes from uncultured Ectothiorhodospiraceae bacterium, assembly GCA_964605765.1. Lineage (GTDB taxonomy): Bacteria > Pseudomonadota > Gammaproteobacteria > HK1 > HK1 > CAZSDY01. Next base: position 865 of record CAZSDY010000478.1, read on the forward strand.
CGCGGCCGTCAACGACGCCGTGCACAGGGTCGAGACCACCACGCAGGAGAAGTTGTCGGGGCTCACCTCGGGCCTCAATTTGCCCGCTGGACTGAAGCTCCCCGTCTGAGGCCACGCATCAATGACCGGCAGTGTAGTGATAGAGCAACTGGTGAGCGCGCTGCGTTGCTTGCCGGGCGTGGGGCCGAAGTCCGCGCAACGCATGGCGTTTCATCTCCTGGAGCGCGACCGCGACGGCGGGCGGCGGTTGTCGTCGGCGTTGCTGGCGGCGATGGACAAGGTGGGTCATTGTGCGAGCTGCCGGACCTTCAGCGAGGTACGCCTGTGCGCCGTATGTGCCAGTGCGCGACGTGAGGCGGGCCTCGTGTGTGTGGTCGAGTCGCCCACCGACATGGCCGCAATCGAGCAGGGCACGGATTATCGCGGCGGCTACTTCGTGTTGATGGGCAGCTTGTCGCCCCTGGACGGCATCGGCCCCGAGGACCTGGGACTGGAAGTGCTTGCCCGCCGACTCGACTCGGGGCAGGTCGCCGAGCTGATACTCGCCACGAGCTCGACCGTAGAGGGTGAGGCAACGGCGCATTACGTGAGCGAGATGGGTAGAAAACGCGGTATCAAGGTGACCCGCATCGCGCAGGGGATCCCCATCGGTGGCGAGCTGGAGTTCGTCGACAGCGGTACCATCGCGCATGCCTTGTCGGGCCGGCAGGAG
>CAZSDY010000479.1:0-1570 GCA_964605765.1 uncultured Ectothiorhodospiraceae bacterium
CATCAAGCACAGAGCGGAGCCCATGGAGCATGCGTGAATAGGTGCTACGACTGTGAGCGAGTGGTCGATTTGTCATTCCGGTGAAGCTTCGCGAGGCGATGGGGCTGAAGTCCGGGGCCCCGATCATCGTGCGATTGGGAGAAGAAGGGCTGCTCCTCACAACCCCTGAGCTCGCCATCCGTCGCGCCCAGGCGCTCGTGCGCGAGCACGTCCCGAGTGACCGAAGGCTTGCCGATGAGCTCATCGAGGAGCGACGGCGCGAGGCTGCGCGTGAGTAGGGCCGTGCTCGACGCCTCGGCCGTTCTTGCACTGTTGAACGATGAGCCCGGCGCCGAGCGTGTTGCACCGCATGTGGCAGAGGGGGTCATCAGCACCGTCAATTCGGCGGAGGTCATCGGCAAGCTGATGGAGGAGGGCATGCCCGAGGAAGTCGCCGTGGAGGCGCTCGATATCCTCGCTCTGGAGGCAATCGACTTTGACCGGGGCCTTGCGGTGCGTACCGGTGCGCTGCGAGCGCTGACCCGGCGGATCGGCCTGTCTCTCGGCGATCGCGCGTGTCTGGCGACTGCCGAACGTCTGGTGATCCCGGCCGTGACGGCGGACCGGCGCTGGGCGGAGGTCCCGCTCGCCATGACGATCCAGCAGGTGCGTTGAGTCGGGATTCAGGGGCTCGCGCCTGGAAGGTCGTGCCCCGGTCGCGCATGATCCATTTGACATCAAGATGCCAGAAATTTACATTTTGATGCATGACGCGCACGACCCTCTCGATTGACGATGATGTCCTGCGGCGGCTCAAGGAGACAGCCGCCCAACGAGGGAAAACCATGGGAACGGTGGCGACGGAGCTCCTCCGCCAAGCGATGACACCCGCCAGGGGCCGTTCCCATTACCGGCTGGACCTCAGGGGCTGGGATGCCGAGCTTCTGCCTGGTGTCGACATCCTTGATCGCGACAAGCTGTTCGACGTCATGGACGGGCGCTGAGTTGCGTGCGATTGACACCAATGTCCTGGTCTACGCGGAAGTTCGCTCGAGCCCCCATCACGCGATCGCCATGCGGATTCTGACAGGGCTTGCCCGCGATGCTGCCCCCTGGGCAATTCCGTGGCCGTGCATCTACGAGTTCCTGCGCGTCGTTACCCACCAGCGGATCTATCATCCCCCGATGCCCTTGAAGGTCGCTCTCGGGGATCTCAGGCGGATATTCGAGGTACCGAACCTGGTTCTACTCTCGGAGACCCCGGCACACGAAGGGCGAATGGTGGCAGTGCTGGAGGGATCGGGTGCCACCGGAAATCTGATTCATGATGCGCATATCGCTGCCCTGTGCCTCGAGCATGGCGTATCCGAATTGATCACCGGGGACCGTGATTTTCTGCGCTTCAAGGATTTGAACGTCACGAACCCTTTTCAATAACGGCTTCTCACTTTTCGAGCTCGCGTGCCGCGAGCTTTCGCTCCCAGGCGAGCGCGCTCTGGACGATCTGGTCGAGATCGTCGTACCGCGGGCGCCAGCCGAGCGTTCGCCCGATGCGATCGGCGACGGCGATGAGCGCGGGCGGGTCGCCGCT
>CAZSDY010000480.1:0-1557 GCA_964605765.1 uncultured Ectothiorhodospiraceae bacterium
GGCGCTTTGTTCCGAATCGTGCGGAAAATAAACCCGGCACCTTTTTTCCGTCACGGTGGGCGTTGGGCGCGAGCAGGCGATGGTCGCGCAAGAGATGGCCCAGCGGGCGGGGGACGCGAGGGCGGCGAGTGGGGCGATGGTTGTCGAGGGGCTCGAACAGCACGTGGGTGGTAGCGGTGGCCTAAGGATGCTCGAGCTCGTAGACGACGAGACCGTCGCCGTCGCGGCTCGGGCGCTCGAGGGCAACGGGGGCCGCAGGAGATATCGGCACACGCGCTCGAGGCGCTCGTGCTGGTGTGATCGGCAGGCGACGGCGGCGTTCAGCAAGCGCAGCGGCCACGGGAAGGTCAGCACCCACTGGCGCAACGGCACGTGGGGCAGGACATGGTCGACGAGGTGGGCCGCCCCGTCGACCATGCGCGGTGCACCGCACGAGGGACAGAACCCCTCTCGAAGATCTCGAGATGGAATTGCCGGCTCGGAGCCGAATGTCCGTTCGCGAGCGGGCCTCGTCGTCGATTCCATCGAGAAAGTTCTCCAAATCAATATCTACCACGAATCGACCGTCCCCTTTCACATACGATTGGGCTTTCGTTATCGCCTGGTGCGTCGAGCGACCCGGCGGGAATCCATGGTTCGATTCCGAAAAGGCCGCATCCCAACGCCCTTGCCATACCGCCTGCTGGAAAAAAATGCGCTCATGTTGCCGTTGTCGGCTGGCAGGGAAGCCAGCTCGAGCGTTGCTGCGTCAGCCTACGAGTGCCATCGCCCGAAACGCACCCTCCTTTAGCAGCTTGTCGAAGCGCCCGCTTGGAAACCGACGCTCGCAGATATCGGTATCAGCTCCAGGATAACGAATGAATGGTCCTGGTGCATTCTCGGACAATCCCATGTTGTCTATGATCAGGTATATTGAGTTCAGGGGAGTTCAGGACCATGAGTATCTTCACGGCGGGCGAGATCGAAATGGGCGCGCCGCGCCACTGCGACGTGGTGCGCGTCACCGAAACCGGGCGCGAGGTGATGACCAAAGCCGGAAGCGGCGTCATTCGCATCCGCTGAGCCGACGGCTAATTGACTTCGAACAACCACGCCATCTCGCCGGGCACGGCATCTGCCGGCACCTCGCGCGGCAGCCGGTCGTTCCCGGCACCCACGGGCCCGGTGCACGCTTTGCGGATATCGGTGTGGTAGCGGCGCACAAAAGGGGGGATCAGGATGGCTCGTGACCCGCGCTACGACGTGCTCTTCGAGCCCGTGCGCATCGGTCCCAAGGTGGCCGCAAACCGCTTCTACCAGACCGCGCACTGTAACGGCATGGGCCGGCTGCGCCCGCGCGGGCAGGCGCGCATGCGCGGGGTCAAGGCCGAGGGCGGCTGGGCGGTGGTCAACACCGAGCACTGCGGCATCCATCCCAACGCCGAGATGTTTCCCGAGGTGGTGCTGACGTTGTGGGACGACAGCGACATCCCGGTGCTGGCGCTGATGTGCGACGAGGTTCACGAGCACGGCGCGCTGGCCGGGGTGCAGCTCGTCTACTCGCGCCGCATAGAAGCC
>CAZSDY010000481.1:0-1556 GCA_964605765.1 uncultured Ectothiorhodospiraceae bacterium
AATGCCGAGACCGATCTCGTATGCCGTCTTCTGCTTGAAAAAAAAAAAAAGTGAAACACACAGCTAGTACGCATGCGCGTAGGTGGTCGCGAGCGCGTGGGGCCGGTTCTTGATTGCGGCCGCCGGCTCGAGTTCGCTCGCGGCGCTCGCGGCGCGTCTCGCGGCGGCCCAGTCCGGTGCCGCCTCGATCTGCGATCGCCTGCTCGGCGGTTGACCGCCGCGCGCCCCGGCGATCAGGCCGGCGCCCGACAGGTCAGAGCGTCCTGCAGGGCACATGACCGGCAACAGGGCGGCTGTTCACGCGTGGACACTAATACCAGTGAGCTGTTGATCCGACTCTCCCCGTCATTCCCGCGAAAGCGGGAATCCAGGAGCAACTGGCACTGGATCCCCGCTTTCGCGGGGATGACAGCGCAAGAATGGATGGGTCGGATCAAAGGCTCACCGGTATAACTTAACACATTGAAATACAACACAAACTGATTCGAGTGCATTTTGTGGTTCACACTCCACGACAGTCGGGGCGGATTGCGTTCACAGCGACTGTACCAGTGAGCCGTTGATCCGACTCTCCCCGTCATTCCCGCGAAAGCGGGATTCCAGGAGCGACCGGCACTGGATCCCCGCTTTCGCGCGGATGACGGCGTAGATTTGGGTGGGTCAGATCAATGGCTCGCTGGCATCAGAGTCCCTCTTCATTTGGCCGAAATACCTCGGGAGCGCGAGGGCAGAGCCCTCGGATCGGTCCGCAGAGCCTGCCCTGGAATTGATCCGGGGACCGTGGAACCGGGAGATCGGGCGGCGAAATTTGCAGTGTCGTGCAGTGCATTTTGTGGTTCGCACTAGACAGCAGTAAGGGTGGTGAGGTTGTCCCGGAAAATCGGACAGTTGGTTAATACGATCTCGCGCGGATCGGCACCCGTCCCGCGCCGCCCCGGCCCCCGGTCCGGGGCCTCGACGGTCAACGCCGGACGTTGCTCATCGAGGTCCCGGCTCAAGGCCGGGATGGCGCCATGAGTCATTGCTAGCGCAAACCGGTATCGGGTGTATTCCACCGGGTCCCGGAGGGATACGGGATGACGACACAGCGCCGGTTCACGGGCCGACTTCAAAGCTCGCGTAGCGCTGGATCGGTCTCTCGTATGTTGGAGAACGGCGGCCGGCGTCGTGGCGCCGTGCTCGCCCTTAGATCAGTTTTACCGTCACCTTGTCCGGGTAGAAGGCGACGTAGTCCCGGATCGCGGCGACGCCATCGAGCGGGTCCTCGTAGGACCATGCCGCGTCGGCGATCGTTCCGGACCCGGTGGTGAGGTCGAAATGGCTGGCCCGGCCCTTGTGCGGGCAGATGGTAACGGTTGCCGAACGCTCCATGAACTCCATGCCGGCATCTGCGCGCGGCAGGTAGTAGACCGGCGCGTATCGGCCCTCGCGCATCTCGAGGGCACGTGCGCTCTCAGCGACGATCGCTCCGTGGGCGCGCAGCACGACAGTGCCTGGCGGCGCGACGATCGAGATCTTCGGAGATGACGCTACACGCGCGGCGGCGCTCCGCCTAT
>CAZSDY010000482.1:0-1548 GCA_964605765.1 uncultured Ectothiorhodospiraceae bacterium
ATGCACCTCGTAGTAGATCTCGGCATCCGGACGTTCGACGGTTGGCATGGCTCCTGTGCACCCCGATCAGAAATTCTCATGGTTAAACGGTAGTCGGAAGGGGCACCTTCGACATCATCGTGCGCGCCCGGCACAGCCCCATCGCGGAGACCCGGGGGGGCGTTCGATCACTCCACGCCTTCGCGGCCGTGGCGGCGCCCCGACCGTGGCACCGGTCGAAGAGCGACGATGAATTCTCCAGCCTGATCCTCCACCAGGTCAACAGGGATCGAGATCGCGCCGTGATATCGTATGCTACACTCTGCGCGGCTCGCATCTCACTCTCATTGGCACAGAGGGCCCACAGGTGGAGACAAGCCCTCCGCCATAGGCCCGAACGCTCGTATTCACCTTCCCCGAGGCGCGATTTTCCGCTACGCTCAGGGCCGATTGAGGAGGTCATCCGAAAAATGCCTGCTCCAGGAGCGCACCCCGGCGCGGCTGTTGTCATGAGCGAAAACATCAAGTTCCTCGACAGCGACGTGCCCGACTTCAGCGCCGATGCCGCCGCCCGGGTGGTGCGAGAGCTGTACGGCATCGAGGGCACGTTCTCACGGCTCTACAGCGAGCGCGACCAGAACTATCGCGTGCGCGCGAGCGACGGTGCCGACTATGTCCTAAAGATCGCCAACAGCGATGAGGATCCGGGCGTCCTCGACATGCAGCACCAGGCGCTGGCCCATGTCGAGGCACGCGATCCCGACCTGCCGACGCCGCGTGTCATTCGCACCCGCGACGGCGCCATGAGCGGGTCCATCGACGACGCCGACGGCAAGGCGCACATCGTCCGCCTGCTGAGATTCATGCCCGGCATCGACCTGGACGACGTTCCCCTGACGTCGAAGGTCCTGCGTGCTCTGGGCGCGACCACGGCGCGGCTGGATAAGGCGTTACGCAGCTTTTTTCACCCCTGCGCCGACCATGTCTTGCTGTGGGACCTCAAGCGCCTGCCCGACATGCGCCACAACACCGACGTCATCAAGGACCCCGATCAGCGCCGCAAGATCGAGGCCGTCATCGATCATTTTGCCGGCCACGTTCTGCCGCTCTTGGGAGATCTGCGCTGGCAGATCATCCACAACGACGCCAATTCCTCGAACGTCCTGGTGGCGCAGGACGACCCCGAACGCATCGCCGGCATTATCGACTACGGCGACATGATTCATGCACCACTGGTCTGTGACGTGGCCATCGCGGCCGCGGGCATCTCCCAAAATGCCGACGACCCGGTTTCGGCGGTCTGCGAGGTGGCCGCGGGCTTCGACGCTGTGACGCCGCTCGATGCCGAGGAGGTCGATCTGATCTACGATCTGGTGATTGCCAGGGTCGCGTCCGAAATCCTCATCTGCACCTGGCGCATCGCCAATCCGACCGGCCCCATAGAGTATCTCGTGGACTTCGTGGCGAAGTTCTCGCCGGCCTTCGAACGGCTTCTGGCGGCGGGGCGCGAGACGGGACGGGGGCGCGCGCGCACCGCGCTGTGGCGCTCTCTCGCTCTCGTCTTGGGGG
>CAZSDY010000483.1:0-1518 GCA_964605765.1 uncultured Ectothiorhodospiraceae bacterium
GTGGATGATGCTCCGCGGGTGCCGCTTTGCCCTCGGGCTGCAACGAAGCCCAGTGGAGTTGACCCGCTTCGGTGGACACCTCAACACTTGGAGCAGGAGGTGTCACGATGGGAAGAACACGACCGCCGTATCCGCCGGAGTTCCGCCAACAGATGGTGGAACTGGTCCGGGCGGGACGCACGCCACGGGAGCTTGGCCGGGAGTTCGGCTGCTGCGACCAGACGATCCGCAACTGGGTTCGCCAGCTCGATCTGGATGAGGGTCGGCGCGAGGACGGTCTGACCACCGAGGAGCGAGATGAGCTCAGACGGTTGCGCCGTGAGAATCGCCAGCTGCGCGAAGAGCGCGAGATCTTAAAAAAAGCCGCAGCCTGGTTCGCTCGGGAGACCGGTTCGGTGCCGGGGAGATCTTCGAACTCGTGAGAGCGAATCAGGCGACACACAAGGTCGCCACGATGTGCCGGATGCTGGAGGTCTCCGCCAGCGGGTACTACGCGTGGCGCAAGCGCGCGCCCTCGGCCCGGGCGCGGGCCAACGAGGCGCTCGGGGCGCGGATCCGTGCCATCCACGAGCGCTCTCGAGGCACCTACGGGATGCCCAGGGCGCATGCCGAGCTCGTCGAGGCCGGTGAACGGGTCAGCCGCAAGCGGGTGGCTCGGCTGATGCGCCAGATGGGCTTGGCCGGGGTGAGCCGGCGCAAGGGTTGTCGCACCACCAAGCGCGGCGAGGATGCGCGCGCCGTGCCCGATCTGGTCGAGCGTGATTTTCACCCCGAGGGGCCCGACCGGCTCTACGTCGCCGATATCACCTACGTACCGACCTGGGCCGGGTTCGTGTACCTGGCGGTGGTCATCGACGCGTTCACCCGCCGCGTGGTCGGCTGGTCGATGGCCACGCACCTGCGCACGGAGTTGGTGCTCGGCGCGCTCGACATGGCGCTGTGCCAGCGTCGGCCCACGGATGTCATCCACCACTCCGACCAGGGCTGCCAGTACACCTCGATCGCTTTCGGCAAGCGCTGCCGCCAGTTCGGGGTACGACCGTCGACCGGATCGGTCGGCGACTGCTACGACAATGCGATGGCCGAGAGTTTCTTCGCAACGCTCGAGTGCGAGTGCATCGCCCACGAGGGACCGTTTCGCACCCAGGCCGAGGCGAGGATGGCGGTGTTTCGCTTCATCGAGGGCTGGTACAACCCGCATCGGCGCCACTCCGCGCTCGGCTACCTCAGCCCGCGCGCTTTCGAGGAGGCGATGATCCGGTCCGAGGAACTCGGATCTGGGGGTACTCCAGATAAGGGTCGACCCGAGATCGGCGCTCCTGGGCGATTCTACGAAGCCGATCCTGGCTCCGAGCCGCCTCGATCGACGTCCCCGGGACCCTGACCGCCATGGAGGCTCTACAATCAGTTCTGACGGTTCGCCGAGGCGCTGAGATTCAAAGCGCCAACCTGTCCACCGAAACGGGGTAACTCCAGTTCCTCTACAAGGCGGTGCTCGAGCGACCGCTCGGGGGGGCG
>CAZSDY010000484.1:0-1511 GCA_964605765.1 uncultured Ectothiorhodospiraceae bacterium
CGCCGCGAAATCCCATGGCCTTCTCGACCTTGTACTCGAGGTCATGGAGATCGTGTACCGATGCGGTCGCGACGTAGGGTATGCCGTGGGCCATGGCGATGAGCGGGACGCTCTTGCCGGTGTGGAACTCGTTTCCGGGCTCGGGTCCGATCGGCATCGTGGTCGCCGTGCGGGCGGCCGGTGGGGTCTGGCTCGAGCGCTGCACACCGGTGTTCATGTATGCTTGGTTGTTGTAGCAAATGTAGAGCACGTCGTCATTGCGGTCGAACATGCCCGAAAGGCAGCCGAAGCCGATGTCGGTCGTGCCGCCGTCACCGCCCTGGGCGATGACCCTGATGTCCTCGCGCCCCCTGGCCTTCAGCGCGGCGGAAATTCCGGCGCCGACCGCCGCGACGTTGCCGAACACGGAATGTATCCACGGCAGTCCCCAGGCGGTTTGCGGGTAGGGTGTGGTGAACACCTCGAGGCAGCCGGTGGCATTGGCGGCAATCAGTTTTCCATCGGCCGCGCGCATCGCGGCGTCGACCGCGTAGCGTGCGCCGAGCGCCTCGCCGCAGCCCTGGCAGGCACGATGCCCGGAGTCGAGTGAGTTGGAGCGCTCGACGCTCGCCTGCACCGTGCGTTGTGCATCGTCGAGCAGTCGGTTGCCCACCGTGAACGTGCCGGTCTGGTAGAACTTGACCCGTTGCTGCGTCTCCGGTATGCGCGTCATGGGCGGCCTCCTCATATGGTCCTGGTGGCGCCGGCCACGCCGACGTCACGCAGGATGCTCTCCGCGCTGGGTCCCGGGCGCTGCAGGGTCTTCAGGCGTTCGAGCTCGCGGCGGATAACGTCCATGTCGATGTCGTGGAAGTGCGGCTCCTCGAGCTCGTCGCGCACGCCCTTGTCGAACATGCGCCGCAGGTTCTCCCGGGTGATGGGGCGCCCGCCCAGGCCGCCGATCACCGAGTGCACCGTGACCGGCAGGTCCGCGAGCGCCATGCGTACGTCGCCGGCGAGTATGCCGCCGTTGCCGACGGCGAGGCTCTTCTCGAACACGATCACGCGTTCGGCGTCGGCGAGCGCGGCACGCAGCGCGGCACTCGGGAAGGGGCGGTAGGAGCGGATCGCGAGTGCGCCGATGGAGGTGCCCTCGGTGCGCATATCGGCCAGCACCGATTTCATGCTTCCGATAACCGAGCCCATGGTGACGACCACGGTCTCCTTGCCCTCGGCATCGAAGGACTTGAGCAGACCGCCGGAGTCGCGCCCGAAAATCTCGTGGAATTGCGCGGCCTGCTGGGGTATGAGATCCAGGGCTTCGAGCTGCTTGTAGTGGGCGAGGAAGCGGACCTCGGCAAAGGCCTCCGGTCCGACCATGGCACCCATGGTCACCGGCGCCTCGGGGTCGAGCACCTGGCGGGGCTGGAATTCCGGCAAGAACCGATCCACGGCCTCTTGCTCGGGTACGTCCACGCGGGTGTAGGCGTGGGTGAGGATGAAGCCGTCCATGCACACCATGACCGGCAGGC
>CAZSDY010000485.1:0-1505 GCA_964605765.1 uncultured Ectothiorhodospiraceae bacterium
GAATGGCCCATGTATCGTCATGACCCCAGCCGCACCGGCGCCACGCTCACCGACATCTCACCGCAACAGACTCAGCAATGGCAAGTGACGCTTCACGGCCCGTTGACTCCGCCGGTCGTCAGCGGCGGGCGGCTGTATGTCGCCGCCAAGGACGAACACACGTTGCACGCGCTGGATGCCAAATCGGGGCGAACTTTGTGGCAGTTCACCGCCGGTGCACGCATCGATTCACCTCCCACGGTGGACGGCCCGCGCGTCCTGTTCGGCTGCGCCGATGGTTACGCCTACTGCCTGCGGGCCACCGACGGAGCGTTGGTCTGGCGTTTTCAGGCCGCTCCTACCCGGCGGCTGATTTGTGACAAAGGTCAGTTGGAGTCGCCCTGGCGTGTGCACGGTAGCGTTCTTCTGCTGGACGGCGTGGTCTACCTGACCGCCGGACGCTCGTCGTTCCTGGATGGCGGGATCTGGATCTTCGGCCTGGACGCCGCCACCGGCGCGATCCGTTATCAAACCCATCTGGACACCACCATGAAGCGGCGTGATGATGCGCCAGGCAAGCCCTTCATGCCCGCCTACCATATCGAAGGCACCCAGTCTGACCTCCTCGTAAGCCAAGACGACGCGATTTACCTCGGCCAGTTCAAGTTTGACCAGCGCCTGGTTCGGCAGGAGACACCCTACCTGAAGCCCGCCATCACGGTGATACCCGAGGAGGTTCGCAAAGAGAGCCTCAAGCCTGGAAGGGAGCCCAGGGCTGCTAAGAATGCCAAAAAGGACCCTTTGAAGATTTACTATGGCACTACTTCACCCGCCTACATGGCAACGACACACCCTGGAATGCTTGAAAAGTACATGAAGGACTTTGGCGGGGTGACCTACGGCGAGCAGCGGGTCGGCCTGCACCTGATGGCGACACACGGATTCCTGGACGACAGTGCCTTCAACCGGGCATTCTGGACCTACTCCGATATACGCTTTGGGTTTGATGGAAACCAGTTCAACCGCGATGCCCGAAATGGTGAATTGCTGGTGACCACACCGGAGCGAACGTTTTTGGTTCGCGGTCATCCGATACCAGCCCGCACGCAAGCCTTTAAGCCTGGAACGCGGGGATACCTGCTTGCCGCCATGCCCAACACCGGCCCAACCACCGGGGAGCATGCCTTGGTCAATCTTTCGAGGCGGGCGAAACCCAGGGAGGTGCCGCCGATCTGGTCTCATCAGGTGCCACTGCGGATCCGAAGCATGGTGCTGGCCGGAGAAACGTTGTTCGTAGCGGGTGTGCCGGACGTCGCGGATCCAACAGATCCGCTTGTCGCGCTGGCCGCGCTCGAAGGGCGCAAGGGGGCGCAACTGCAGGCCTACTCTGCAGCCGATGGCCGGAAACTGGCCGAGTACCAGTTGACATCACCGCCCGTCTTCGATGGTCTCATCGCAGCAGCCGGACGGCTCTACTGCTCGACCACGGACGGCAAAGTGATGTGCATGGCTGGTCAGCCTCAGCA